>JAYTUY010000228.1:0-15500 GCA_043744275.1 Saprospiraceae bacterium | reverse complement strand
TAGCCAACATTGTTATTGAGGCTTTTGAAGCCTTTTCTAAATCTCAATAATTCATATAACTATTATGTCAAAGAACTTGTGCGTAGTCGACACGGTTTTAAAACCCTCGTAAAGTTTTTCTAAGAACTTATAAAACGTACTACTGAAAGGGTAACCCACTTTTAAATTTTACATTTTACATTTAAAATTTTGCGGTTATTTTTAAACAATTCATCACATCTGAATATTCACCTTCTGCGTCGGCGGCACCATCTCATTTCTCAAAGCTACTTGCCGAGCGACATTTTCAGCTACAGCCATGAAGGCGCGTTTTGTAATCGGTTCATTGTGCAAAACAATCGGTTTGCCCAAATCTCCTGCTTCACGGATGCCCGTAACAATCGGAATTTGCCCTAAAAGCAGCGTATCCGCCATTTTTGCTAATCTTTTACCGCCGCCTTGACCAAATATATAGTATTTATTGTCGGGCAATTCCTCAGGTGTGAACCACGCCATATTTTCTACAATGCCCAAAATCGGCACATTGACTTGCGGCAATAAAAACATATTCATCGCTTTCACGGCATCTATCACCGCAACTTCTTGAGGTGTTGTGACGATAATCGCCCCAGTTACTGAAACAGTTTGCACCAATGACAACTGCACATCGCCTGTGCCCGGCGGCAGGTCAACAATAAGATAATCTAACTCAGACCACAGTACATCATTGAAAAATTGCTTGATAATAGCCGCTAAACGAGGACCCCTCAGTACAACGGCTTGTTCAGGCTCAATAATATTGCCGATTGACATCACTTGCAAACCGTGAGCTTCCAACGGCATCATTTTATGTTGACCATAAACGTCTTGAACGAGTGGCTTTTTACCTTGCAAACCCAACATCGTCGGGATACTTGGTCCATAAACATCCGCATCCAACACCCCTACACGTGCGCCCAACGCCTGCAAACCCAAAGCTAAATTGACAGAAATAGTAGATTTACCTACCCCACCCTTGCCTGAGCCAACAGCGATAATATTTTTGATATGGGCTAAAGGCTTCTCTGGCTGAGTCGTCTCCTCATTGCGAGCCATCGTGTGGACGTTGGTTTCGGCATCAGGATAAACATTTTTAATAGCAGCGATGCAAGCAAAAATCAACTCCGTTTTGTTAGGTGTATTGAGTGAGGGGAGCATGAGGGTAAAATTGACATTATTACCTTCTATTTTCAAGTTTTCCACCATGCGGCGTTGAATAATATCCTGCCCAGTTGCAGGGTCTTTCACTGTTCTGAATGCTTCGACTATTTTATTATTATCAATCATAATTTTATTTAAAATGAAACGCAAAGGTAATAAGTGTAAAAGGCTTTTTTTACCCTAATTTTTCATTTTTATATAATAATTCAAGATTAAAACAGAAATTTCTCTACTTTTGCGCCCTCTATGAAAGTATATTATAACCTTGATGAATTACCGAAATTTGAAAACACCGTTATCACGATTGGCTCATTCGACGGTGTACATAGCGGTCATCAAAAAATATTAGAGCGCGTTTCCCAATTGGCACAAAGCATTGATAGCCAATCGGTTGTGATTACTTTTCATCCACATCCACGTTTGATTCTCAACCCCCATGACCCCTCAGTAAAATTGCTCACAACCACTGAAGAGAAGGTCAATTTGCTCGAAAATTATGGTATTGATAATGTTGTCATTGTTCCATTTAATAAAGAATTTTCGGAGCAATCGCCTGACAATTATATTCAAAATTTCCTTGTCAAGTACTTCAAGCCCACATATATAGTCATCGGTTACGACCATCGATTCGGGGAAAAACGCCTTGGCGATATTTCTTATCTCAAAAAATTTGAATCTACTTACAACTTTGAAGTGGTTGAAATTGAGAAGCAAGTCATTGATGCCTTAGATGTTTCATCTACTAAAATTCGTCAAGCCCTTGAAAGGAGTGATGTTCATGCAGCTAACAAATTATTGGGGCATCCATTTTCGTTCACGGGAGTGGTTGTGAAAGGTCAACAAATTGGGCGAGAAATAGGCTTTCCGACCGCTAATTTGGAAGTGCCTGAGCGCAATAAATTAGTGCCACCACATGGTATTTATGCCGTTTTTATCAATATGGACGGTAAAAAATACAAGGGCATGATGTATAAAGGTGACCGCCCTGTTTTGAAAGAACATGACAATATCACAATCGAAGTCAATATTTTTGATTTTAATCAAGACATTTATGGTAAAAAATTGAATGTCGAACTGATAGAATTTATTCGTCCTGATAAAAATTTTGAAAGCCTCGAAAACCTCGTTATTCAATTAGCCGACGATGAACGCCGCAGCCGTGAAATTTTACAAATCGTTGAAAATCAAACCTTTCCACGTGTTGCGGTCGTTATTTTAAATTATAATACGAAGGAATTACTCAAGCAGTTCCTCCCCTCAGTATGCGGCTCTCGCTATGGCAATTTTGAAGTTTTTGTAGCAGATAATGGCTCTACAGATGGCAGTATTGCCGCTGTTCAAGAACTCAATATGGAGGGCATACCCGCATCTTTAGGCATTGACCGCGTGAAAGTGATTGATTTAGTCCATAATTATGGATTTGCAAAAGGGTATAATGAAGCTTTGAAACATCCTAAATTGATACCTCGAACCTTAGATTCGGAGTTTGGTTTCGATTATTATGTGTTGCTCAATAGCGATTGTCGGGTGTCGCCGAATTGGATTTTGCCTGTTATCGAGACGATGGAAAAAGACAAAGCCATTGCCGCAGCACAACCTAAAATATTGTCTTATAATAAAAAACGAAAATTTGAATATGCAGGTGCATCAGGCGGATGGATGGACTCGCTCGGCTACCCCCTCAGTAGAGGACGCATATACCGTCGAAAAAGATCGCAAGCAATATGACGATGAAGCCGAAATCTTTTGGGCGTCGGGTGCTGCCATGTTCGTGAAGGCACATTTATACCATCATTTCGAGGGTTTTGATGAAGATCATTGGGCGCATATGGAAGAAATTGACCTGTGTTGGCGGTTCAAACGCGCAGGTTATCGCATTATGGTGCAGCCAAATGGCGTAGCGAGACATTTAGGCGGCGGTTCATTGGATTATTTAAATCCTCGCAAAACCTATCTCAATTTTAGAAATAGTTTGTACACCGTTTTTAAAAATGAAAAAGCATCTAAATTGGTTTGGTTGATTCCCACTCGTTTAATTTTAGATGGTGTGGCAGCTTTAGTTTTCTTAGCAAAAGGTCAGTTCAAACAAATACCCGCCATTTTAAAAGCTCATTTTACATTTTATGGCAACATTTCAAAACTTTTACATAAAAGAAAAGTATATACACAAATCGTTGAAAAAGAACGCATTGCGCCTGAAAATACTGTCGGTACACTGAGGGGTAGCATTGTTTGGAAATATTATATTCAAAAGAAAAAGTATTTTTCAGAATTGTAACTAAAACCCATTTTTTATCATCCAACTTAATAGAATGAATATTTTACTACTCTTATTAACCCTTACCCTCATCGTTCTTTTATTTATCCGTAAAAGAAAAAAAACAACGACACCTGAAATTACCCACACATTTATCCCCTCGGGAGTATATTACGATTTCAAATCACCTGATTGGGTAAAAAATGCCGTTGTTTATCAACTCAATATCCGTCAATTCACGCATGAAGGGACGCTTGTTGCAGCAGCCAAACATTTGCCTCGTTTGAAAGAATTGGACATTGATGTGATTTGGATGATGCCATTTTTTCCCATTTGTGAAAGAGAAAAAAAATGCGATACGGATGCTACAACCGAGTGTTGGGGCAGCCCCTATGCGCCCTACGATTTTGAATCCATCCATGAAAAAATAGGCAATTTCGATGATTTCAGGGCATTTATGACACAATCTCATGCTTTGGGAATGAAAGTTATACTCGATTTTGTACCCAATCACACTGGTTGGGATTCAAAATGGATGCTCGAACATCCTGACTGGTTTGTCTATAAAAATGGTAAAATCATGCCCGTCACGAGCGATCAGGGCGAAGAATGGGCAGATATTGCACAGCTTGATTTTGAAAATAAAGGCTTGCGCGAAGCTTGGATGCAAGCACATGAATTTTGGGTGAAAAATTTTGATTTAGACGGTTATCGCGAAGATTGTGCTTGGGGCATTTCGGTGGACTATTGGCTCGAATTGCGTCAGCGGCTCGATGCTATCAAGCCCGTTTATATGCTCGCGGAAGATGAGGTGCATGGTTTTGAGCAATTTGATGTTTGTTTTGAAACCAATTATGGCTGGGGAACGCATCATTTTATGAAACAAATTGTTCAAGACAAAGCTCCTGCTTCGGCTTTGCACAACCATACTGAGGGGATAAAACATCGGCACGGAACGCGCGGTTGGCAAATGAATTTTACTCAAAATCATGATGAAAACACGTGGCATGGCTCTGAATATGACCTCTTTGGAAAGGGCGCAGATTGCTATACTGCTCTATGTTTTACGATGGAAGGTATGGGCTTGGTTTATAATGGTCAAGAAGTGAGTTTGGATAAAAGATTGTCATTTTTTAATAAAGATGAAATTGATTGGTCGGGTACATCTCGTGTAGGATTTTTTAAAACATTGATTGATTTAAAACACAATAATAAAGCCTTATGGAATGGTAGAAATGGTGGTTTTATTCAAAAAATAAATACGGGTCACGACGATAAAGTATATGCTTTTATGCGTGAAAAAGAGGGCGATAAAGTAGTCGGTATTTTTAATATGAAAAACGTGGCGGTCAATATAAATTTGGAAGGCTCGGCTTTTATTGGAGATTATAAAAATGTTTTAACTCATGAAAAGCACCCCCTCAGTATAGGTACTACTTTTTCATTAAAACCGTATGAATTTTATGTTTTATCGAATAAATAAAATTGCCAACCAATGGATAACTACCTCAAAATCAATGATTTATACTATCTAACAGAGATGCGAAGCTCAGATAAGGCTGCGTTGATTATGTACATGAATGACGAGGTTTGTACAATAATACCTTGCGCATTCCAAGCCCTTATACTGAGGGGGATGTTGATGCTTTCCTTAAAATATGCAGGCAAACGGAAAGAGAATATGGTCAAATTATCAACTGGGCAATTCGGAATGCGAAGGATGAATTAATCGGCGGCATCGGGCGTTTTATGGCAAGTGAAAAGACGACGAAGCATAAAGATGAAATCGGTTATTGGCTCGCCAAACCCTTCAGAGGGCAAGGGATTATGACTCAAATAGTGAAAGGCTTTTGCGATTATTTGATGGAAAAACAAGGGATTATCCGCATAGAAGCCATCACTTTTCCACATAATTTAGGGTCGATGAAGGTTTTAGAAAATGCTGGTTTTGAAAGAGAAGGATTTGCTAAAAAGTTTCAAATGAAAAATGGTGTTCCTATAGATGTTGTTTTATTCTCGAAAATATAATAGTAAATTTACCACCTTTAATAATCAAATAAAAGTCAACCAAATAATGAAAATGAACGAAGCAATCAGACAATTAGAGCCTACCGCCCTTTGGAATCATTTCGCAGATTTGAACGCCGTTCCCCGTCCTTCTAAAAAAGAGGAACGAGTGAGAGCATTTATCCAATCTTTTGGAGAAAGCCTAAAACTGCCTACTACGACAGATGAAGTGGGAAATGTCATTATAAAAAAGCCCGCTACTGAGGGGATGGAACATAAAGCAACGGTGGTATTGCAAAGTCATTTAGATATGGTGCATCAAAAAAATGCGGATACGGCTTTTGATTTTGATAAACAAGGCATCGATATGTATGTCGATGGTGATTGGGTCAAAGCCAAAGGCACGACTTTGGGTGCAGATAATGGCATCGGCGTAGCATCTATCATGACGCTGCTGGCTTCTAAAAATATCTCCCACCCTGCCCTCGAAGCCCTCTTCACCATTGACGAAGAAACGGGCATGACAGGTGCTTTGGCATTTCAAGGTGGTCTGCTCGATGGACAGTTTATGCTCAATTTGGATACAGAAGAGGATAATGAATTGACAATCGGTTGTGCAGGTGGCATTGACGTTACGGCATCAGGCACTTATGCGCCGATTGCACCTATTAATACAAGTGCTTTCCGCATTTCTATCAAAGGCTTGACGGGCGGACACTCAGGCGTAGACATTCATAAAGGGCGTGGAAATGCTAATAAATTGATGAATCGATGCTTAATAATGTTTGAAAAAGAGTATAAAATTGAAATTGCAGCAATAGAAGGCGGTAGTTTACGCAATGCCATTCCGCGCGAATCAGTAGCGGATATTGTAGTTGCAACCAATAAAATTGATTCAATTAATAAAGAAATTAAGGCTTATCAAAGCATTTTAAAAGCGGAATATGCCACCACCGACCCTAATATCAGCCTTTCCATAGAGGCTATTGACTCGCCTACTCAAGTGTTGCCTTATGATTTTCAGTATAAATTATTGCGAACAATTTATGCTTGCCCGAATGGTATTTATAGGATGAGTCCTGATATTGCAGGATTGGTTCAAAGCTCTAATAATGTCTCGCGCATAGTCGTAAAAGACGGAATATATTCCATTCAATGCTTGACGCGTAGTTCAGTAGATTCAGAAAAAACAGACTTGAAAATGGCGATTACTTCGGTGTTAGAATTATTGGGTGCAGATGTGGCTTATAGCGGTGAATATCCAGGTTGGACACCCAAGCCATCTGCTTCAATCGTAAAACTGATGAGTGATTTATATGAAGAACGTTATCATGAAAAGCCGCTCGTGAGTGCTTGTCATGCAGGCTTGGAATGTGGCATTTTAGGAACTCATTATCCTGATATGCAAATGATTTCTTTTGGACCTAATATACATGGTGCCCACTCGCCCGATGAAAAAGTGCAAATTAGCTCAGTACAAAAGTATTGGGGCTTTTTGTTAGAGACATTGGTGCGGATGCCTGATAAATAGTTTAAATATTAAAAAACTCTTTGAATGGCTTATTGATTATCAATATTTTTTTCCAATACTTCAAGTACAAAAGGCAACGGTTTTGATAAAACATCAGCAATAGTTTCAGCAACAAAACCTTTAGCATGAAGGTTTAGTATGACTGTTTCTTGCTCCTTTTTATGTTGATTCTCAACTGTTTCAAGTTGATTCTCAACCGTTTCAAGTTGATTCTCAACTTTTTTGAGCTGATTTTCAATTCTTTTAATTCTGCGGTGCTCTTGTGCTTCAATTTTTTTTGCGAGATACTCTCTAATTGTTATTGGTTCCATAATGAAATTTTTATTAATTAAATTATCAATATTTTTAGTAAAATTAATAGAATTTTCTGGATTTTAAATCAATTTTCCACAATTCATCTTGTGTGAGAAGACGTTTTTTGAGATAGATGCATTTTTCACGCTTCGGTTGTTTGGTTTGCATAGTACGTTGATTTCAAATTTTGTATGAGCAAATGTAAGGTACTTATTTGAATTAAAACAATAAAAAGCCCTGAAAAACTATACGTTTTCAAGGCTTTTTATCACTTTATACTGAGGGGTGTTACTCTTTCCCAAATTCACCCACTGCTCTCAATTGTATTTCTTCACTGATCATACCAGCAGGTGCAGTACCTATACCAAAGTCTGTACGTTTGATAGTACCTGTTACTTTGAAGCCTGCGATGGGTTTTTGAGTCCGCATATTTTTACCGATACCGTTCAGCACTAAATCAAGTGTGATAGGTTTTGTTACCCCTTTCATGGTCAAATCGCCCATGAGTTTGTAGTTTTTGCCTTCTCCTTTAGTGATAGAGGTACTTTTGAAAGTGAGTTTCGGATATTTTTCTGCATCAAAATAAGCGGCACCTTTGAGGTCTTTGTCTCTGAATTCCATGTCTGTGTTGATGCTGGCAACATCAGCCGATAATTCAAAAACAGCATCAGAAAAATCATCTTTTGAAGAGGTAATAGTGGCATCAAATGTCTTAAAATTGCCATCTACTTCAGAAATCATTAAGTGAGTGACCGTAAAACCTAATTTAGAATGAGCCTTATCAACAGTCCATTTTTGAGCAAATGCGCTGAGTGAAAGCAATAATGCTAAAGCGCCGATAATACTTTTCTTCATTGTTTAAAATAGTTAAATTGTTAAAAAAAATGGTTAAAAAATTTGAGAAAAATGTTGAACTAAATTAACAAGGTTTTAGTAAAAGTAATATTAAAACATAATAAGTAGTTGACTTATTACAAAAGAGGGATTAAAGTTTAGTTATTTCCTTCATTTTTCTTAGGTTCTTCTTTCTTTTTACCTTCAACAGGCTTGTTGTCAAGTGCTTTTTTTACAGGTGAAATTGTATCTTTTGGTTGCTCCATCTTAGGAATTGTGTCGGTTGGTACTTGCAAACTGTCGAGTTGTTTTGCTTGTTTTAAACTATCAGGTTGCACTTGACCATTATTAGGTTGCTCATTTTTTTGAATCGTATCCGTTGGTGTTTGACCTCTTTGTGGTTGACCCATTCTTTGAACACTATCAGTTGGCATTTGACCATTTCCACGCTGTCTCATTCTCTGAACGCTATCACTTGGCATTTGTCCATTTCCACGCTGTCTCATTCTCTGAACACTGTCCGTCGGAGTTTGACCATTTTGTGGTTTAAAATCTCTATTTGGATAGCCACCTTGAGTACCCTGTGGTTGTACACCGCCTTGAGCTGGAGCACCTTGTGGTTTCGCTCCGGGAGCACCTTGCGGTGGTCTGCCGCCTTGACCTTGAGGTTGAGCACCGCCTTGTGGAGCACCACTACCTGCATCACCACCACCGCCATTGTCGCCACCGCCATCTTTTACGTCATCGTTTTTAACAGATTTTGTTTTCTTCTTTTGCTCAAAACCCATTTTACCGAATTTGTACGATAAGTTCAATTTAATACCTTTATTGTACAATTGTGTTGTACTTATTTGAGTCAATGAAGGTGTAGTAAGTTCAGATTTCATAGTGGCATTGCTCAAAAAGTTTTCAGCTGAAATACCCACACTGCCTTTTTTATTGTTAAAATCTTTTTTAACACCCAGAGAATACATGGCAAATCCACCCATTTTTCCTTGCAATTGTACGCGAGAACCGTGCATACCACCGAAGCCTTGAATTGCCCAACCATTATTGAGAGATAAATTACTCATCAATCTACCACCGCCATTAAATCCTGAGTTAGTCGCTTTAGCCGTTTTGCCATCAGTGCCTGTAATTTGTCCTTCCAATTGAGAGTAAGTCACATCAAAACCACCGTTGATTGTCCACTTTTGAGTCAAATAAACATTGCCAAAAAAGTTCATACCCATATTTTTCTGCTTACCGATATTTTCATAAGTGCTAATAATAGCCCCTGTTGAGTCATATGTGCGACGTACTTGCGATATGGCATTATTGGTTTGATTGCCAAATAAAGAAATATTGATAAAAGTCTGTTTGATACGAGTGCTTAAACCCAATTCAACATTATTAGTCAATTCAGGGCTTAATGTCGGATTGCCCACTGAAATACTTTGGCTATTCACGATATTCAAGTTGGGATTCAACTGCTGTAAGCCAGGGCGTTGAATGCGGCGATTGTAGGCTGCTTTCAAAGTCGTACCACCTAATGATTTTGAAATATTGAAGCTCGGCACCAATGTACCATAAGCAGGGATTGTGATTGGGCTTTTACCTTCTTCTACGGCTTTGATATCCGTATATTCATAACGCAAACCAGGTTTGAATGTAAATTTATTTTTTGTAGATAAAGTATAAGAAGTATAGGCTGATGCAACATTTTGACTATAATTCAATGCACCTTTTGGGCGAGTAGCATCTGAAATATACTCACTTGTTGAATTTAAAGCGGATAAATATTCATAATCACTGTTCACTTTACGGAAAATACCCTTGCCACCGAACTCCAAAAGCTGGTTTGTACTGAGGGGGGTCTGATAATCTAATTGAAAGGTGACTTCTTGATTGAGATTGAGGTTAATATTTTTCAAACGGCTGACAACCTCGCCAGTTGGTTTCAGATTATTGCTCAAAAAATTATTGGTCAAATCAGTGCGACTATATTGTGTAGAAACACTGAGTTCCTGTTGTGGCTTATAAGTATGAATATAATCCAAATTCACATCCACAGAGTTAGACAAATCTTTGCTATCAATATAACGGTTTTGATTTAAAAAAAGCATATTGTTAGTGTATATTTCAGTTGCCTGATTCTGTTTGCGCGAGAAGTTGCGCAAACCATAACGTACTGAGCCTGAAAGCGATTGATTTTTATCAATATCGTAGTCCATACCTAAATTATACCGTCCGAACATTGGGCGGTCTTTGGCATCTGAAAATTGCTTAGTTGTGGTAGAAATATTATTAAAAGTGGTCGTTTGATTCAAATCAGTGCTTGATTTATTGAACATAGCGCGTCCGAATCCACCCAAAGTTGCACCAAATTTACCTTGACGCAAACTGCCTTGTACGCCCATATTTGCGCTTCTATTGCCGCCACCCACATCTACATTGAGGAAATAGCCTTGCAAATTATTTTTCTTAGTCGTGATATTGATGATACCGCCCGAGCCTTCCGCATCATATTTAGCCGAAGGTGAGGTGATGACTTCCACCGTCTTAATCATATCCGCAGGAATTTGCTTCAAAGCGTCGGCAACACTGCTTGCCATGATAGTAGATGGCTTATTATTGATTAACACTTTTATATTAGAGTTACCCCTCAGTGTCACATTGCCCTCCAAGTCAACAGTCAATAAAGGCACTTTACGCAATACATCGGCTGCATCGCCGCCTTTAGACGTCATATCATTTTCGGCATTATAAACCAATCTATCCACTTTTTCTTCAATCAAAGCTTTTTGAGCCGTAACAGTTACTTCAGTCAGCAATTTGACATTAGTACCTAACCGAATGACGCCTAATCTGACATCTTTCCCTTTTTCAACTGTTACATTATCAATCGTTTTATCATTATAACCTATAAATGACACTACAATTTTATAAGTACCCGCAGCTACTTTTTCGATAGTAAATGCGCCTTTTTCATCAGCAGATGCCCCGTCGATGGGCTTGTCTGTTGCTTTGCTTATAAGCGCAATGGTCGCAAAATCAACGCCCTTAGCAGCGATAGAATCGAGGACAGTACCAGTTATTTTTGAATTGCCTTTTGGGGCTTCGGTGGGGTTTTGGGAAAAACCAACAACGCTATAAAATAGGGATACAAGTAAAAACAGCTTTTTCATTTTCATTAAAAAATTTACGGGTGATGAATATTTTAAAATTTAATTATTTAAAATTATTTATTTAATTGCTTATTACCTATTACTCATTACTCATTACTGAGGGGGTGATTTAATTTTATTTGATGGTACAAAGTAAAGGGGGTATTTTAACTTTAAAAAAAAGGTTATACCATTAGCCTAATTCATTCGACAACTCGGCAAAAAATACATAAGTTCTTAACTGTCGAGCCAATCAGGTGAGTTATCGGTAGAAAATGCCTAATTGTATAAAAAAGGTTGAAATTGTAGTGAAAATGAAATAGAATCAGGTAATACCATTTATAAATACATTTATTTTGTAAAAGTTTTCAAATAATTTAAATAAAAATAGTCACTTATCTATGCAATCATATATTCAGCGTCATAAAATCCTGTTACTTCATGCCTCCTTTTGGTGCGTGTATTTCTCATTTTTCTACTATCAAATCAGTTTTTCAAAAGGTGGTAAAGAGCGTGATTTCCTTGAACTTTTAGGCGATGCGGGCTTTCAATTGGTATCAATGATGTTCATTGCTTACCTCAATTATTTCTATTTTTTGCCTCGTTTTTTAAAAAATAAAAATTTAAGGCAGTATTTATTAGAATTTACTTTGCCATTTGCTGCTACCATTTATTTGATTATTCAATGCAAAAGATTCTTACTGGATGGCTATACCTATAAATTTGATTATATTTATAGCACTCGTTTTTCAGTTCAAGTCACTTTGAGTACATTATTTATAGTGATATTTGTAGGCATGTTGAAATTTGCGGAAGATTGGTTTGAACTCGAAGCCAAAAAGAAAGAGATTGAAAATGAGAAACTCAATGCTGAATTGCGTTTTTTAAAAGCTCAAATTAATCCACATTTCCTATTTAATACGCTCAACAACCTCTACTATTTAGCCTTCACGAATTCACCTAACACAACTGAAGTAATAGCCATGCTTTCGCAAATGATGCGCTACATGATTTATGATTCCAACCACGAGCGCGTACCCCTCAGTAAAGAGATAGAATATATGGAAAATTATATCAGTTTAGAAAAATTGAGGCTCAATGGTGATATTCCGATTGAATTTGAGATACAAGGCAATGTAGAAGGTGTGCAAATAGTGCCGTTGATACTTATCACCTTTTTGGAAAATGCTTTCAAGCATGGGGTGAGTACGAACTCAAATGAGGCTTTTATCAAAGTGAAACTTGTTTTAGACGAAAACGGTTGTTATTATACCGTTGAAAATAGTAAATTGCCTACTAATCCAGATAAAAAATCAGGTATTGGCTTACAAAATGTGAAACGCCGTTTGGAATTAAGCTATCCAAATGATTATGTTTTAGAAATTAAAGATGAACCAGACCATTATTATGTAGAACTCAAATTGAACATCAAAATACATGAACCTCTCTTGCATTATAGTTGAAGATGAGCCTTTAGCGCGGCAATTACTCGAGCAATATGTTCGCAAAGTGCCGCATTTAGAATTACTTAAAGCCTTTTCCAACCCATTAGAAGCCTTAGATTTTTTACGCAATAATGAAGTGGACATCCTTTTTTCAGACATTCAAATGCCTGAAATTACTGGCATCACTTTGTTGAAAATTTTACAAAAAAAACCGCTTATTATCTTGACAACCGCTTATTCAGAATATGCGATTGAGGGTTATGAGTTAGATGTCATCGCTTATTTATTGAAGCCCATCACGTTTGAAAAATTTCTCAAAGCCGTTGAAAAAGCTACTCAAATAAAAAATGAGAAACAGCCTGTTATCGAGGAGAAAAAGAGCCTTTATACTGAGGGGGTAGCACAAGCGGTTTCAAATGACATCCAACCATTTATATTTGTCAAAGACGGAACAAAATTGGTCAAAATTCGCTTGCCCGACATTTTATACATCGAAGGTTTGAAGGATTATGTGAGCATTTATACCCGTGAAAAAAAGATAGTGACGCTTCAAACGCTCAAGTCATTAGAAACACAACTCCCTGATAATCAATTCATTAGGATACACAACTCTTATATTGTATCGTTGGAAGGCATAGACGCTATTGATAAAGAACGCGTACAAATCGGCAAATCTTTTTTACCGATTAGCGATACTTATAGGAAGGCATTTAAGGAGTTTATTGAGCGTCATCAGTTGTGATACTGAGGGGGTAATTTAAGAAGATACACTCGAGTTAGATAATTTTTGTCGAGCTATTGCGAGGTCATAACCAGATTGCACTCGCATCCAAAAATCAGCACTAATGCCTAAAAGTACTTCGAGTTTAATAGCTAATATAGCACTGATATGCCTTTTATGTTTCAATAAATCGCTTAGATGACTTGGATGTACACCCAACTGATTAGCAGCAAAGTTTTTTTTGATACCTCGAGCAACCAATTCCATTTCTAAAACATCACCAGGATGCAGAATTTCATCGGTCGTAATTTCTTGATTATCTGACGAAAGGACTTTATAATATTTCATTTTAATTTTTTTTATAAATTCTTTCATGAAAATGGGGGCAGTTATTATTTAAATTTTCGTTTTTAAAATGGTTTAATTCATTCTCTCTATTTCCATACCACTCTTCATAAACCCGATTCCAATTTATTCTTAATACAATTTCTTTTGTTGTTAATCGTAATGATTGTTTAAATCTTCAATAATTATAATTTCTTTAACTTTAATTTTATCATGCTCGATGCTCAAAATAAGTCTATATTTAATATCAATACGACATGAGTAATATCCTGCCATATTACCTGTTAACTTTTCAAAATGTAATCCTTTGAATCCGTACACTTCCTGTGAAGATTCAACGTATTTAAGAATTCCGATTACTTTCTTAAAGTTTTTGATAATTTTTTTATCAAACTTTGGCTTTCCTACTACAGGTTTGTTTTGATACAAATCTTGTAAATACTGATTGTTAAATTTTACAATCATACTTTTATTTTATTTTACTGCCACCATTTCAATGAACTATAAGACAAAAGTATAGATAAAATTTAAATTATCAAAATTTGTTAATTTAAATTATCAAAATTTGTTAAAAATATTTTAAACCTAAAAATATGATGCCTTTGGCTTCATCAAGCTGAAAGCATGACTGAGGGGTGAAAAGAAAAGCCGCCCGAATAACTCAAGGCGGCTTATATATTTTATGTAATTTTTTTTACAAATACGATTTCATTTCGGTACTGTTATAAGATTTGCGCAAGCGGCGGATAGCTCGCTCTTTAATTTGACGAACGCGTTCTCGAGTCAAACCAAAAGCTTCTCCGATTTCTTCCAAAGTCAATGCTTTGAATTCATTCAAGCCATAGTAAGCTGAAATGACTTCTTTTTCACGCTCAGAAAGAATGGAAAGACCTTGCTGCACTTCCTCACGAAGCGATTCTTCAAGTAAATCAGTATCAGGCATTTTATCGCCATCAACTATGAATACGTCGAGCATAGTGGCGTCACTGTCTTCGCCACCGATTGGAGAATCCATAGATAAGTGGCGTGTGTTAGAACGCAACATATTTGCAACTTCCTTAGGTGTCATTTCGAGCAATGCGCCCAATTCCTCATTCGTTGGCTCACGTTCAAACTCCTGAACGAAAGAAATAAATGCTTCATTGACGCGATTGTAAGAGCCTACCTTGTTTAAAGGCAAGCGCACAATGCGGCTGTGCTCTACGATAGATTGTAGAATAGACTGACGAATCCACCAAACAGCATAAGAAATAAACTTAAAACCTTTAGTTTCATCAAAACGGCGGGCAGCTTTCATCAAGCCAACGTTGCCTTCATTGATAAGATCTGACAGCGTCAACCCTTGATTTTGATATTGTTTCGCTACGGAAACTACAAAACGCAGGTTAGCTTCAGTGAGTCGCTCAAGAGCCTTTTCATCACCCAAACGAATACGGCGAGCCAAATCAGCCTCTTCATCAGCTGATAGCATTGTAATTTTTCCGATGTCGTTTAGGTATTTGTCCAGAGCCAAGCTTTCGCGGCTGGTGATCTTGTTAGTGATTTTTAGCTGACGCATAACAATTCAATTTAGTAAAGTATGTGATTATAAATGTAAGAAACTTTTTTTTTCAAATGGTTGCTCAGTACTTTGTTAAAAACTTGACTTTTTCAAAAAAAACCCTTAACTGCCTGATAGTGATATAAGTACAAATTAACTGCCAAAAAAGTTCCATATTTTTAAAAATAATTATAAAAAAAT
>JAYTUY010000227.1:0-15519 GCA_043744275.1 Saprospiraceae bacterium | reverse complement strand
CTAAAGTCAGAGCTACTAACGGTTTAATTACCCATATTTTTGGGGCTATCGCTACCGCTTTACTTTTTTGGCTCTTTTAACCCAATATTCGCATTAATTTTGAAAGATGCAAAAAAAAATAAAGATTAGTTTTAATAAAAATGAAAAATAAGGATTTATTGCCAATAAAGTCTTTTTTTAATGCAAAAACCATCTTTTACTGAGGGGGGGTGCCTCGTCTTTGATTGTAGAATTTTTTATATTTTAACAATAAAAAAATGCCAACAATTAAGCGTTAAAAACCGTTAAAAAGTTTCGATAACGGCGAATAAAACCGTATCTTTGCGTTATGGAAAAAATATTAGAAACACCTGAGTTACAAGCCTCAGCAAGCAGTTATGGTGCAGATAACATCACCGCTCTGGAAGGTTTAGAGGCTGTACGCATGCGTCCCGGCATGTACATCGGCAGTACAGATAGTAAAGGTTTACATCATTTAGTTTGGGAAGTAGTAGATAACTCTATAGATGAGCATCTCGCTGGATACTGTAATAATATTGAAGTTATTATTCATAAAGATAATTCGATAACAGTTACCGACGATGGACGAGGCATCCCGACTGGCTTACAAAAAAAATTGCAAAAATCCGCTCTTGAGGTCGTCATGACGGTCTTACACGCAGGTGGTAAATTCGACAAAGACACCTACAAAGTGTCTGGTGGTTTGCATGGTGTGGGCGTATCGTGCGTTAATGCTTTATCAATTCATCTTCGTGCAGAGATTCATCGCGAGGGTAAAGTTTTCGTTCAGGAATATTCTAAAGGTAAGCCTTTAGGTGAAGTGAAAGTCATCGGAGAATCTGAAAGAACAGGAACTATCATCACTTTTAAGCCCGATCCTGAGATTTTAGAAGAGTTGGTCTATAAGCATGAAACCTTAGCACATCGCCTCCGTGAATTAGCGTTTTTGAACAGTGGTTTGAAATTGCGTTTGATAGACGAACGTTCAGATGAAGTAGGTGATAATTATCATACAGAGGAATTCTTTTCTGAAGATGGTTTGAAAGGTTTCGTTCAATATTTGGATGAAAATCGGACTCAACTCATCAGTACGCCTATTTATGTAAAAGGTAAAAAAGATGATGTAGAAGTTGAAATTTCATTCACATACAACACTGGCTATACAGAAAATGTGTTTTCTTTTGTGAATAATATCACGACACGTGAAGGTGGTACGCACGTCAATGGTTTCCGCCGTGCGATAGCTCGTGAATTTAAAAATTATGGTGAAGACAAAGGACTTTTCAAAAAAATAAAAGAAACTGTTTCAGGTGATGACTTCCGCGAGGGCATGACAGCAGTAGTTTCAGTAAAAGTACCTGAGCCTCAATTTAAAGGTCAAACCAAAGGCGAGCTTGGCAACTCGGAAGTCACCGCTATTGTGAGCCAAGTTTTAGGCGAGACGTTGAAATATTGGCTCGAAGAAAATACGAACGAAGCTAAAAAGATTGTCGATAAAGTCATCCTTTCTGCTACTGCTCGCCACGCTGCACAACGCGCTCGGGAGATGGTGCAACGCAAAGGCACGCTATCAGGCGGTGGCTTGCCAGGCAAATTAGCGGATTGTGCTTCTAAAGATCCAATGGCTTGTGAGATTTTCCTTGTCGAGGGTGATTCAGCTGGTGGTACAGCTAAACAAGGACGTGACCGTAACATTCAAGCCATTCTCCCACTGAGGGGTAAGATTCTGAATGTTGAGAAAGCGTTGGAGCATAGAATATATGAAAACGAAGAGATTAAAAACATTTTCACGGCTCTCGGCGTCCGAATAGCTGAAAATACTGAGGGGGAGCGTTTTTTGAATACTGAAAAATTGAGGTATTACAAAGTGGTAATTATGTGTGATGCCGACGTTGACGGTAGCCACATCACGACTTTGATTCTCACGTTTTTCTATCGCTATATGAAAACTTTGATTGAACAAGGGCATATTTATGTAGCAGCACCACCACTTTATAAAGTTCAAAAGGGCAAGCAATTTCGCTACTGCTGGAATGAAGACGAACGCAAAGAAGCTATTTCTGGATATGCAAAAGGAGAGAATGACGATTCGGTAAAAACACAACGCTACAAGGGTTTGGGCGAGATGAATGCAGAACAACTTTGGGAAACCACTATGGATCCTCAAACACGCATTCTTCGGCAAGTCACCATAGATGATGTCATAGAAGCTGATCGTATTTTCTCTATGCTCATGGGCGATGAAGTGCCACCACGTCGGGCTTTTATTGAAGCCAATGCAAAATATGCTAAAGTAGATATTTAATTAAAATTATATTTATAAAGTCTTCAAAATATAGATTTCATAAATTGATTTATGAATAAAAATTAAAGCCTCATGATATTGAATCATGCGGCTTTTTCTTATAAAACAATTTATTGCTCTCTTTTATAGATTAATAATTCTATCCGAATTCATTTAAAATATAAAAAATATCATCACAAAGTTTTTTAAAACTTGAGGGTTTAGTCAAAAAATGAGTAGCTCCTAATGCTTTAGCTTCCTCAATATCAGTTGACATAGATGATGTAGAATAAATGATAGTGGGTATATTTTTGAGTACATAATCATTTTTAAGTTCTTTAAGCAATTGTTTACCATCCATGCGAGGCATATTCAAATCTAAAAAAATGAAATGCGGTAAAACATTCTTGTCACTTCGTAGTTTACTAAGAGCATCTACACCGTTTAAAGCTGTTAGATATTGAAGAGAAGCATCTATTTCATTTAAAGCTTCGCAGAAAAATTCAATATCATCCACGTCATCATCAACTATCATTACTATTTTTTGTTGGTTCATCACTATTTACTGATTGTGAATGAAATATCATTTTGAAAATGAGTATAAACTTACTTAATTTTAACATAAAAGTAAAGGTTTTGAATCATTTTTTACTAACTTCGTCGATATATATTTAAATTTTATAATTGTTTTTGATGCCAAATACTGGGGGGGACATATCATAAATTATTATTTTTTATAATTTTTTTATTTTACATGATACATACATAAAATGGAAAATCTTCAACAACTTCAAAAAAGTTTGCTGGAAAAAGAACAAAAGATAAGAGAATTATCTTTAAAAACGGATGAACTTTCTGATTTCATTGAAAATGCTTCAGTGCCGCTTCATTGGGTTGACAATGATGGACGTATCATATGGGCGAATCAAGCTGAACTTGACTTTTTAGGTTACTCAAAACAGGAATATATTGGAAGATTGATTAATGATTTTCACGCTGATGTGGATGTGATTAACGACATTTTGACTCGCTTGAAAAAAGGTGAAACCCTCTTAAATTACCCTGCCAGATTGATTCGTAAAGATGGCACTATCAAAAATGTTATTATTAATTCAAATGTTCTCGTAAAGGACGGAAAATTTATTCATACAAGGTGTTTTACAAGAGACATTAGTGACCAATTTAGCAGCCACAAAAAGGTTGAAGAGGCAGAATTGCGTACTCGCTTAGCCATAGATGCCGCAGAGATGGGCACTTTTGACTGGGATTTGCAAAACCAAGACTTCATTAATTCACAAAGAGTCATTGATATTTTTGGGTTTAATAATCAAAAAAATATAAGTCATCAAGATTTGATTAGCACTTTCCATCCCGATGATTTATTTATTAGAAACAAGGCTGTAACTGATGCTGTTAAAAATGGATTACTCAAATATGAAGCTCGAATTATTCATGCCGACCAATCCATCCATTGGGTAAAAGTTTATGGTAAAGTGATTTTCAACAACCTTAAGGAGCCAATCAGAATGTATGGTATGGTGACTGATATTACAGAACAGAAAAATTTTACTGCAGAGTTAGAACAAAAAGTTTTAGAACGCACCGACGAATTGAAGCAATCAAGAGCTTTCCTTCAATCGCTATTGAATACTACTAAAAATCTCATCGCTTCTTACGAAGCCATTTATGATAAAGATAAGACAATTACAGATTTCAAAATTGTGTATTGTAATAATGAAGTGTTTGCTTATACCAATATAAAACAGGAAGAAATTATCGGAAGGACGTGTAAAGAAGTTTTCCCAAATATATTTTCAAACGGCGTATTTGAAAAATTAGTGAAATGCGTCACTTCAGGCGAACCTGATAAGTATGAAATTAAAAGCATTAAAAATATTGAACCTATTTACTTTGAGGCATCTATTATTAGGCTTAATAAGAATGGTGTAACAGTCACGGCAACTAATATAACAGAAGAAAAAAATGCAGATTTAAAATTAGAAAATCTGAATAAACAATTAATTTTTCAAAATGAATTGTTCAGTCATGCTGAGGAAAGCTCTGGACAAGGCAACTATTCTTGGAATTTAGATACAGCGGAATCTACTTATTCAGATAATTTTTTCAAATTGTTAGGATATAATCCGAGCGAGTTTAAAACTTTACAAGAACATTTCAAAAATCATATTCATCCAGATGATTTAGAGTATGTGATGAAGCAAATTCAGAAAATACTTGAATCTAAAGAAGTCAATGAATGGGAATTTAGAATGATTACGAAGAATGGTCAATCATTTTATGCCAAAAGTACGGGCATGATTATCACCTCTTCGGGCGAAAGGCTACTTGTGGGGACAATTCAGGATATCAGTCAAGAAAAAGAAGCATCTCTTCAATTGAAACAAATGAATATCAATTTAGAAAAGCAAAATGAAGAGTTAGCGGCTTTTACGTACATTGCATCTCATGATTTGCAAGAGCCACTCAGAAAAATTATGACTTTTTCTTCTCGCTTACAAGATAAATATAAAGTTGAGCTGCCTGATGAAGCCAAGACTTATTTGAATAAAATTGATGAATCTGCCAAAAGGATGTCAAAACTGATTTTAGATTTGTTAGAATATTCTCGCCTGCTGAACGAAGAAAATTTATTTATTAAAACAGATTTGAATCAAGTCGCTCAAAATGTTTTAGATGATTTTGAATTGGTGATTGAGCAAAAAAAAGCGGTTATTCATTGTGAAAATATGCCTGCAATTGAAGCTATTCCTTTACATATGAATCAATTATTTCACAATATTTTGAGCAATGCTTTAAAATTTTCTAAAATAGATGAAACTCCTATAATAAATATTTCAGCGAGCAAAGTCACAAAAGATGATGTCAAAAAGTACCCTCCCCTAACTGAACAATTGTCTTATTTAGAAATAATAATTAGTGACAATGGTATCGGCTTTGAGCAAAAATATGATCAACAGATTTTTGTCATTTTTCAAAGGCTCAATCGTCGAGAGCAATATGATGGAACGGGTATAGGCTTGGCTATCTGTAAAAAAATAGTTGACAATCATTATGGAATCATCTTTGTCGATTCTAAATTGGATGAAGGTTCTACTTTTCACATCATTTTACCTATTCATCAGGGAGGTGTGCAATAAGGTAAAAATCATTTTGATACTACGTAACATCAGATAATCTTAAAATTTGTGGTTATTATAAACATTTTGACACTCCGAGTCATTGGAAGCGAGAATTGAACTGACTCGGAGAGTCAAAATGTTTATAATAATCGGTATGTCAAGCGTTTTTTTTTGACACGGAGTGTCAAAATATTTATTAAACAACCCCAATTTATTGAAAACCAAACAATAGAATCCCTTTAAGCCCGAATAAATCATAAGTTTTCTGTGTTTTATTGACGTCTTTGTTATAAAAAGCATCTATTTGAGCAAATATGCGAGTGTTTAAGCGATATTCAAAACCGCCGTTGAGCATCAATAGGTTGTTGATAGTCACTGTATTTTGGAAAGGTTTGGTGTATATAATTTTATTCCACTCAGTATATTCATATTCTGCTTGAAAAGGCAAAATTCGCATCGTCGCATAACCTCCACCTACAAAAGGTCTAAATCTATTGCCTTTAAAATAATGTCTGATGCCCAGTGAGCCTTGAACAATTGATTGATTTGCCTTCACAGAAGTAAATTTTATATTCGGATTATTGGTAAAATAGGCAGTCGGCTGAGGCAAATTATAACGGCTATCCTGCCAATTAATCTGAAAATTGAATGGACAATAATCTCCGCCAAGTACTACTCGCCAACGATTAGATAAAGCATATTCCATTTTCAAACCAACTTGATAACTTTTCTCATTTCGAAAAACCTCCACATAGTCTTTGTTCTTCCAAACAACATGATAGTAAATCAAGCCACCACTCGGACCTATAAAAAACCGATTGGAAGGTGTTGCTTTAATAATAGTAGAAGCATTTTTTAATGCCATCAACTGAGGGAGTGTCACTTCTTTTTGGCTCTTTAATGCCATCAACAATCGCTCATTTTTAAGCGGTAAAAAATCACTCAATACTTGATTTGTCGGCACTAATGAAGGACTGTTTTCAGTATTAATGACATTAGAATCATTTTCATTTTTTTTATTAAATGATTGATTATCAACTGATTGTACGGTATTATTTTTAATCGAAGCAATATTTTTATCGTCCAAAAGCGTCGAATTAGGTGAAAATACTGAGGGGGTCTGTCCTGAAAAATCTTTAGATATTTGGTACTTAGAATTTTCGGAAAGATTAGGTAAAGCAGGTAAATATTTATAAATAATAACAGTATCTCTTTGAATAATTGTCTTAATTTCAGTCTGTTTGTTTTGGTTTTCTATAATGGCTTTTAAACTTTTCAACTCATTTAAAAGCGTTTCGTTTTGATGTTCAGCTTCGTTTGTTTTCAATAAAGACCAACCATTGACGCCCAACAAAAGGAGTAAAAGCGGTGCTAACCACAAAGATTTTTTCCATTTAGTGGCTGCTGTTGGCGGCACTACCACAGGTGCATCGTGAGCGTCAAGCCTTTGTGCTAAATTTTCCCAATCGCGCTCATCATATGCTTTTTTGGGTTCTTCGCTCAATCCTTTGGAGAAAATTTTATCGAAATCTTTATCGTTCATTTTATCAACAGTTAAAAATAATATTATTTAAATTTAAGCATAAATAATTGATTATCAATGCATTAATTTAGAATAAACAAATTGTGTTGCTTTGTATTTTTAAAAAATCATTATCGTCGTTTGGGAATCCAATCCATTTCATTAGCGTTAGTGGTCAGCATTTTTTTCAATTTCATTCTCGCTTTCGACAAATTGGATTTGGATGCCCCCTCAGTAATATTGAGTTTTTGAGCAATTTCGGGGTGCGAAAACCCATCCACCACGAACAAGTTGAACACCGTCCGATAAGCAGGCGGTAAATGCTGAACCATTCTAAAAATTTCTTCTCTGGTAAGGTTTTCGACGACTTCAGTCTCTATTTCTACGCTTTGTGCTTGAGATATATCTTCCGTTATGGGTTGGTTTTGTCTGCTTCGATAGCGATCAATAGCTGTATTGACAACCACCCTATGCAACCACCCTTTAAATGAATAATCAGGATTATAATGGTCAATTTTTGTAAATATTTTGAAAAAAGCATCATTTAATACTTCTTTGGCTTCATCATTCGTTGCGGCATAACGGCTACAGACGGTCAGAGCATACCCATAGAAATGCCCATACACGCGCTGTTGGCTCGTTCTATCGCCTACACGACAGCCTTCGAGATGTATTAATAGTTCTTTTTCCGTCATGTTTTTAGGTGATTCACTATGGACTACGTGAAAATTAGAAGGTGTAGTTGCTTTTAATATTGTAGTAAAATTAAACAATTTTAAACAAAAAAAAGAGGCTGTCTCAAAAGTTATTAGTTATTAAGTTATTAATATTATTTCGTTTAATAAAACATTGATTTACAATATTTTATACATGAGATAACTCAATAACTAATTAACTTAATAACCTTTTGAGACAGCCTCTTTATGGTATCTCTACAAAAAATCTAAGCCTCAGCTTTAGTTTTAGCTTTAGGCTCTGTTTTTTCTTCAACTTTCTTCACCTCAAAAGTCAAACTGCCCAAATGAGCATCTACCACTATTTTATCTCCTTTTTGAAATTTACCCATCAAAATTTGCTTGGATAATTCATTAATCAACTCTTTTTGCAAGGCACGTTTTAAGGGGCGTGCTCCAAATTGAGGCTCATAACCTTCTGCTGCAATAAAATCAAAAGCAGCATCGGTTGGGTAAATAAATAGCTCTTGTTTTTTCAACATTTCATTAACTCCCTTGATGAGGATGTTCAAAATGGATTTGACATCGCCTTTACTGAGGGGGTGGAACACGATGGTTTCGTCTATGCGATTCAAAAATTCAGGACGCATATTTTCTTTCAAAATCACCATCACATCTTTCTTGGATTCTTCAATTATTTCAGCCCTTTGCTTGTCTGAAACATCTTCTAAGCCTTCAAAATTGTCCAATATTTTATCAGAACCTAAGTTGGAGGTCATGATAATCAGCGTATTTTTGAAGTTAGCCACCCGTCCTTTATTATCCGTCAATCGCCCATCATCCAGCACTTGAAGCAACACATTAAAAGTATCAGGGTGTGCTTTTTCTATTTCATCTAACAAAATAATCTGATATGGACGGCGGCGCACCGACTCCGTCAATTGCCCGCCTTCATCATAACCCACATAGCCAGGAGGCGCACCCACAAGGCGTGAAACCGTATGTTTCTCTTGATATTCACTCATATCTATCCGCGTCATAGCGGCTTCATCATCGAATAATACATCCGCTAATGCCTTCGCCAATTCAGTTTTACCTACCCCCGTTGGTCCTAAAAAAATGAAAGACCCAATCGGTCGTTTTTCATCTTGAAGCCCTGCACGTGAACGGCGAATGGCATCCGAAACCGCTTCAATCGCTTCTCTCTGACCAATGACTCGTTCTCCAATTTGCTCTTCTAATTTGAGCAATTTATCTTTTTCAGATTGCATCATTTTTGCAATCGGTATGCCTGTCCAACGAGCGACCACTTCGGCAATATCGTCTGCATTGACTTCTTCTTTCGTCAAGCGATTTTCAGGCGTCAACATTTTCAGTTTTTCTTCTGCCATATGCAGAATTTTCTCTTCCTCTTTGATTTCGCCATAGCGAATACGGGCGACTTCTTCATAATTGCTTTCACGCTCCGCTTTATTGGCTCTCAATTCAAGGTCTTCAATTTTGCGTTTTGACTCTTGAATCACTTCTACAATACCGCGTTCTTCTTCCCATTTAGCTTTTACACCATTGAGTTGTTGTTGAAGATTCGCTATTTGCTCATTCAAAACGCCTAATTTTTTAGGTTCATTTTCCCGTTTGATAGCCTCTCTTTCAATTTCCAATTGACGCAGTTTTCTATCCAATTCGTCAATCTCTTCGGGCACGCTGTCCAATTCCAAACGCAAACGGGCTGCTGCTTCATCTATCAAGTCAATGGCTTTATCGGGCAAATGCCTATCGGAAATATAGCGATGGCTCAACTCCGCAGCGGCTACCAACGCTTCATCCAAAATCTTCACTTTATGATAGTTTTCATAGCGTTCTTGAAGACCCCTCAGTATCGAGACGGTATCTTCAACACTCGGCTCATCCACCATAACTGGTTGAAAACGACGGGCTAATGCTTTATCTTTTTCAAAATATTTCTGATATTCATCTAAAGTAGTTGCGCCAATTGTCCGCAATTCTCCCCGACTCAAAGCGGGTTTTAAAATATTAGCCGCATCAATCGCACCGCCGCCGCCGCCTGCACCTATGAGCGTATGAATTTCGTCAATAAACAAAATAATCTCTCCGTTTGACTCTTCAACTTCCTTCACAACTGCTTTCAAACGCTCTTCAAATTCGCCTTTATATTTTGCTCCTGCAATCAAAGCCGCCATATCCAGCGAATAAATGCGCTTGCTTTTCAAGGATTCAGGCACGTCGCCGCGTATAATGCGGTGCGCAATGCCTTCCACAATCGCCGTTTTACCGACGCCCGCTTCGCCAATCACAATTGGATTATTTTTTTGACGCCTACTTAATATGTGTAGCACGCGCCGAATCTCATCATCGCGCCCAATAATCGGGTCAAGTTTACCACTTTCAGCCCTTTCGTTGAGGTTGATGGCATATTTTGAGATAGCATTATAGGTATTTTCAGAGCCTTGATCGGTCACTTTACGTCCTTTCCGAAGTTCAGTGATGGCTTTTCTCACATTTTCATCAGTTGCCCCTTGTTCGCGCAACAATTTTCCTGTGCGATCATTGCCTTGCACGATGGCGAGCAACACCAACTCGACGGGGATAAATTCATCGCCAAATTCCTTTGCCAACGATTTTGCCTTGCTCAAAACTTTATTGGCTTCACCTGATAAGTATTGCTTATCCACGCCGCCTTGAATTTTAGGAAAACTTTGGATCAGTTTCTCCAATTCGCTTTCAAGCGTCGCCATATTCACGCCTACTTTTTTTAAAAGAAAGCCTGCTATATTTTCATCTTCCGAGAGAATACCCCTCAGTAAATGGGCAGTGTCCACCATTTGTTGATTGTTCTCACCAGCCAATTGCTGGGATTTGAGAATGCTTTCCTGTGCTTTAATAGTGAAATTGTCGTATGTCATAGTTTTTATTGTATTGTTTTATTGTAGCGCGGAACTCCAGTTCCGCATTTAGTTTATTGCAGCGCGGAACTCCAATTCAGCAGCAATATATAAGCGTAACTGGAGTTCCGCGGTACATAAGATGCGGAATCGGAGTTCCGCGTTACATTTTGATACAAATTAACAACCAGTTGATTTTTTAAATAAAATTTGAATAAAAATGGCATATTTTCTCTAAAAAATCGGAAAATAAATGAAATTTTGTCATGTAAAATAAATTACTGACTGACAAAAAGACATTTATAAATAAGAAACATAAAGATACAGTTTTGGCATTGTAAGGATATTAAAATACAAAAATCATTAATTTTCAAAAATATGAGAATGACAAGCATCATCTGAAGGTGTGACAAATTTGTGAAACATATGTCATTATATTGCGTTAATTTTGCACAAAGTTTTAAAACTATTATCATCAATCAATTTTGAAAAGCATTTTAAAAAATATAACCGCAGGTTTTCTCATTGTCGTCATCTTGATTTCGACGATGGGTTTCAGCGTGAATACGATGTATTGCCTTTGCATGGGACAATATAAAGTATCGCTTTTTGAAATTGATGATACCTGTAAAAAAGAAGAAACACTCAACTCTGAAATAGCTAAGATGCCGCCCTGCTGCCAAAAAGCAATGGCGTGTCATGAGCCTATAAATGAACATAAAGGCTGCACCAAGCATGAAAAAAAATATGTCAAAGCAGACCTTAAATTTCTTGAATTTCAAAAAATCGAACTTCCGAAAGCACCTGTTTTCGACGTGTTGGTTTCGTTCCAACATAATTTTTATTTTACTTCAAAAATTGCTTTCCTTTCTGACATTCAGCCACTCGTAGCTGACCGAGCACCCCCTCAGTATTATGGTCGAAAATTGCTGAATTTTATCCAAGTTTATCGTTGTTAGAGATGTCATTTTACTCTTGAAATGCTCGTGACATAAGTTGTCATGAAGCATAAGTGTTTCATTTACAATAATTTACGTATTATTTTAAAACATTTAAAAAGAATAAAAATGAAATCTCTGATGTCAATCCTCAGCCTTGTGGCTGCTATACTCATATCTTCATGCGCCACTGCACAACAATCCAGCGCGTCAAAAAATACATCTTCATCATCGAGTTTAACAACTGATACCATCCAAGTGACAGGCGTCTGTAGCATGTGCAAACGCCGCATCGAGACGGCTGTTTATGGTGTGAAAGGTGTGAAAAATGCTACGTGGGATTCCAAAAAACAAACTCTGATAGTCTCTTACAATTCTAAAAAAGCGACCAACGAAGCCATACAAAATCGCATAGCCGCTGCTGGTCATGACACTGAAAAAGTGAAAGCAGACGACAAGGCTTATGGCAAATTGCCAGATTGTTGCAGATACCGCGATGGTGTAGAAGTGCATGAAAATTAATAAAAGCATTTTTTTATAATCTTTAAATATTTTTTTCCAATGAAAAAACTCATTTTGATAATTGCTCTGTTCACATGCAGCGCGACGGTTTCTTTTGCTCAAAATGCTCCTACTCAGGCGGCTAAAACTGAAAAAGCTGCACCTAAAAAAGCAGCTAAAACTAAGAAAGTTGCCAAAGCAAAAGCGACTGAAAGCGCGATGTACGAATGCCCAATGAAATGCGAACCAGCCTCAGCAAAAGCTGGAAAATGTGGCAAATGCGGTATGGACTTAGTGGAAGTGAAAAAGAAAACGAAGTAATATTAGTATTACTTTAACCCCCTCAGTCATGCCTTTTGTGAGCGCATTTTGCGCCATCACGCTCTGCGTGACTTGATGGAGCGAAACGCACCACATTTTGCGTTTTTAATGTTATTTTAATTAGTTGTCAACTTTACGAGGGTTTCAAAACCCTCATAAAGTTTTAATCTCTCAACATTATTATAAAAAATTAACGCTATTACTGAGGGGGTCTTTACTATCAAAATGTTTTTTATTAAATGTATAAATCAATGAAAATCAAAATATTATCGCTCATAATTTTAATGGTGAATGCTTTTTTCACCCAAGCTCAAAACGTAAAAGGCTTGGTAAAAGATGCTAAAAGTGAACCCATTGTAGGTGCTCATGTCTATTGGATGGATAAAAGCGCGGAGACGTTGACCGATGAAAATGGACGCTTTGAACTGCCTCGAAAGACCACCGAAACCATGATTCATGTCGAATTTGTCGGCTACGAAATGGTGATGTTGACTTTGAAAAAAGACCAAACGGAGGTGACGATTGACTTGAAAGAGCCGAAGGTTTTGAATCAAGTGGAGGTGCATGGAAAAAAACAGGACAATGCAGTTTCGACATTAGACGCTCGAAATGTAGAGAAAATAGGCAGCAATGAGTTGAAAAAAGCCCCTTGTTGCAATCTCTCCGAAAGTTTTGAAACCAATGGCTCAGTAGATGTGGCTTATGCGGACGCTCTCACAGGCGCAAAGGAAATTCAGATGCTCGGACTGAGGGGTATTTATACTCAATTATTGGTTGAAAATCGACCTGATTTTTACGGATTGGCAATGCCTTATGCGCTGGAATATATACCTGGCACTTGGTTGCGAGGCATCGATATTTCAAAAGGAGCTGGCAGTGTGAAAAATGGTTTTCAAGCCATAACAGGTCAAATTAATACTGAAATTGAAAAGCCAGGAGAAGCCAAAAAAGTATTTGTCAATCTCTTCGGCGAGCAAACTGGACGCATGGAAGCGAACGTGCATTTGAATAAAGTGGTAAGTGAAAAAACGGCGATGGGCTTGCTTTTGCACGGCAGCACTTTTCAAAATAAAATTGATAGAGACGGCGATAAATTCGTGGATATGCCTTTGAAAAAACAGCTCAACGGCATGTATCGCTTGTTTTATCAAAGCGGCAATATAGAAAGTCAATTACAAGTTCATGCGCTAACCGAAGAGCGTAAAAGCGGACAACTCATTGAAAATGCAGGATTTACAAATCCATTTTTAATTAATGTTAAAAATAATCGCGTTTCAGTGGGTGCTAAAGTAGGGTATATTGGATTCGCCAAACCGTATAAAGGATTGGGTTCGCAATGGGCGGTCACTTACCATGATTTGAATGCTTTTTATGGTAAAAATCATTACTACGGCACTCAACGTAGTTTTTATGGCAACTTGATTTATGCTACTATTATCAGCACGACAGACCATAAACTCACGCTCGGTTCGAGCCTACAACACGATGATTATAAGGAATTTTTGAACGATAAAAATCTTTCAAATAAACAGACCGTCGGCGGTACTTATGGCGAATATACCTACAATCGCCCGACGCTAAAAGGTTATAATGACATCACATTTATAGCAGGTTTGAGAGCCGATTATCACAATCAAGTGGGCTTTTTTATGACACCCCGGTTGAATTTTAAATATAATTTTAATGAAAATGAAGTGATTAGATTGGCTCTTGGACGGGGCGTTCGCGTAGCCAATCCGATTGCAGAAAACGTGGCATTTTTAGCAACGAATCGCCAAATCATTGTAGCCGATAATTTGAAAGCAGAAGATGCTTGGAATGTGGGTTTGAATTATGCTAAATCATTCAAAATCAATAACTTAGAGTGGCGTATCAGTGCCGATGCCTACCGCACTCAATTCACCAATCAAATTATTACGGACATAGAAAGTGATTATCAAAAAGCTCAATTTTACAATTTGGAAGGCAAATCATTTTCCAACACATTTTTAGTGATGTTGAATGCCGAAATACTGAGGGGGTTGGATATTAAACTATCATATAAACTCAATGATGTGAAAACGACTTATGCGGGTAAATTGGAGCAAGTGCCTTTGGTAGCCCGTCATCGCAGTTTAGCGACGATAGATTATAAAACCGCTGATAAAAAATGGATGTTCAATTTTACAACGCAATTGGTTGGGCAACAGCGGTTGGCGGATAGAAGCTATGTGCCGCATGATTTGTTAGAAGTGCATAAATATTCAGCTTATTCGCCTACATATTTTATCATGCACGCTTCAGTTAATCGTTTTTTCAAAACCTTTGAAGTCTATGGTGGCTCTGAAAACTTGACGAATTATGTTCAGCACAATGCCATCATCGCTGCCAATGACCCGACGAGCATTTATTTTGATGCTACGCAGGTATATGCACCTATGATGGGCAGGCGGATTTATGCGGGCTTGCGGTGGTGGATAAAATAGTAGTGAAAAGTGAATAGTGAATAGTGAAAAATGACAACAACTCAGTATTTTTCACTTTTCATTTTTCACTTTTCACTAAAACACCCGCCTCAGTCATGCTTTTAGCTTGATGAAGCCAAAGGCATCATATTTTTTTACTTGAGTGGCTCATTTTTCATATTTTTTATAGACTTTATCAATGGCTGAAGCTAATTTTCTATCTTTTTCAGTAACCGTATTGCCAGCATCATGCGTATTGAGTTTGATTTCAACAGTGTTATACACATTCGACCAATTGGGGTGGTGATTCATTTTTTCGGCATGAAATGCCACTTCGGTCATAAAAGCGAAGGCTTCGGTGAAGTCATTGAATTTTAAAGTCGCGTTGAGAGCATTATTTTTTTCTGTCCACATGGTTTAAAAGTTTTAGATTTTAAAATAGAATTCTTACAAAGCATTGACAATCAGATAGTTAAAACAAAAGGCTCGACATTTGGTTATATATTTTAATCGAAAGTCTTGCAAACTATATAAAAAATACTAATTTTGCACGTCATTTCGATGATGACCGCTCCTGTAGCTCAGTTGGTTAGTAGCATCCCGATTTTTTATCGGGAGAGTCATAGGTTGGTTTTTTCAATTTTATACGCTCCTGTAGCTCAGTTGGTTAGTAGCACCTGACTCATAATCAGGGGGTCACAGGTTCAAGCCCTGTCGGGAGCACAAACTAAAAAGCCTTGCATTGCAAGGCTTTTTTCATGTTGGTTAGTAGCATCCCGATTGAAAATCGGG
>JAYTUY010000226.1:0-57203 GCA_043744275.1 Saprospiraceae bacterium | reverse complement strand
AGGTATTATCAATCGAAACGTTGAAATTACCGATACAACGCAGGCTAATGTCTTTGATTGAAATAAAATAATTTGTTGTTTTTATACAGCCATTAATATTGGTCTGTGTCACTGTCAATTTATGTGGTCCCGAACTCGGCTGATTGTTCCATTTGATTGTTACATTATTATTAGCCGTCGAAACTATTTGTCCGCCTGATGCTAAAACCCAATTACAAGTGGTGTTGGCAACTAAAGGCGTCGTGTAATTCGTTTGTTCATTAGCGCAGACCAAGCTCTTTCCCGAAATTATCGGGTCATTATCCGTACAAGCCGCCTGAGCCGCCCCATACTGAGGGGGTATCGAAAACGCCACTACAAGAGTGAACGCTTTAATCAAACGGTGAACAAAATAATGTGAGATCGGTGTCATGCGACTGTGTTTGTTAAGTGTTACCTTTCGGAACAAAGCAACGAACGGGGAGGACGTTTTAGCTTTTCGGTTTTGTACGTTTATTGAGTCATGTTTAATAGTTTCAAAAAAATTGAGCGATTAAACATTGTCAACTCGTACAGCGTTTTAATATCATAGTTTGTTGTTTTAATAGTGTCATAGTGCCATTGGAAGCTGTAAAAGATGTAGCTTTAAATCTGTTATATTCTTTGTTTGTTTTTTGTTTCATTTTTTGTTTTGATGGTTTCTTTCGCATTTGTTCAACAAATATAGGATGAATTAAATTGTGTTGCCAGATTTGCCATTTTGAAAAAAAACGAGATTTCGTAACCTGATTGAGGTAAAAAAGAAGACATAATTTTTATCTTAAAATGTAAATTCCTTTATTTTCAATTATTTATAAGAGTCGAAAAAAAATCATTTATTTTAAAATTAAAATAAAAAATATTTATGAAAAATCTATTTTTAAGCATAATTACCATTTCTGCGGTATTCGTTTTGGGCTGCAATCAAGGCGGCAGCAATGCTTCAAGCTCAATGAATACCCCTCAGTCAGATAGCAAAAATGAGGAAGCGAAAGCCGTTTTTGCTTCAGCCACCACCAATCAATTCAACGAATATTGGTATGCTGGCAAAGCTGAAATATGCAGCTACGATTATACCATCAATCGTTATGATGAATCGCGTACAGGATATGCTGTTTTTGTTTTTGTTACGGAAGATTTATCAAAATCCAAGCAAGTCAAGCTCGACGACCCTGCCAAAGCAGGCGACGACCGAGTGCCAGTCTTGAAACTGAACGCCATCCAGCGTTTTCAAACAGGCATTTATGATTATTCGCTGATGAGCAGTCTTTTTACGCCCGTTGATATTCAAAAATTCCCTCATTCCTTGAAAGCCACCACGACGGTGCAAGATTGGTGTGGACATATTTTTACACAAATGAATTTGAAAGGGAATAACTACCACGTAGCCTCTTATTCTTATTTTGAAATGGAAGGCGACAAACAATCAGATACTGAGGGGGGTGCTATGCTCGAAGATGAAATTTTCACGCGCCTGCGCATCAATCCCGCGAGCCTACCAAAAGGCTCTACGAAGGTCATTCCGAACCTCACGTACACACGCCTACGCCATAAACCGATAGCTGCTCAAAATGCTGTGATTGATATTAAAGACGGTCAAGCAGGCTTGAAAACATGCGTTGTGACCTATCCAGACATCAAACGCCGCTTGGAAGTGAACTTTGAAGCCGCTTTTCCCTACAAAATCATGTCATTTACAGAATATGATGGCGATAAAAAAATGAGCGAAGCGAAATTGAAAAAATCCCTAATGAGCGATTATTGGGCTAAACATGATTTGAAATCTGATCCATTGAGGAAGGATTTGGGGTTATAATTTTGATACTACGTATCAGTAAGTAGTGTTTAGTAGATGGTTATTATAAATATTTTGACTCTCCGAGTCAATTAAATTCTCGCTTACAGTGACTCGGAGAGTCAAAATATTTATAATAACCACAGATTTTAAGATTTCATGCTGATACGTAGTATCAAAATGTTTATTTTAAATCTATAAAATAGGTTTAAGTACCCCCCAAATCGTCTCAGCAATCATTTTATTACCTGCTTCCGTTGGGTGAATACCATCTTTTTGATTCAATTCAGCCACACCACCCACGCCTTCGAGGATGAACGGAATCAGCAGGGTATTATTTTTTTTCGCTAAAGTTGGATACATCTCATGAAAGGCTTTTAGATAGGTATTACCCATATTGCGGGGTGCTTCCATGCCTGCGAGGATGATTTTTACTGAGGGGCTTTTAGCTTTCACTTTGTCAATAATGCTTTGCAAATTTTGAATGCCATCGTCTGGTTGAATGCCCCGCAAAGCATCGTTGCCCCCCAATTCAAGGATAAAAATATCAAACGGCTGTTGGTCAATCACCCAATCTACTCGACCTTTACCGCCCGCCGTCGTCTCGCCACTCAAGCCAGCATTAATACACCGATACTGCAAACCCAACGAATCAATCCGCTGCTGAATCAATCCCACGAAGCCTTTTGACAAATCCTCCAAGCCATATGCCGCCGTCAAACTATTGCCAAAAAAGATAATATTTTTACGGGTTTCTGTTTTGGCAACGGGCGTTTCAACCGCTTTTGTAGCCGTATTTTCAGAATTTTGTTTGCATTGCATCAAAAAGATGCTGGCTATGAGCAATAAAATTTGGATATTTTTCATTTAAAAAAATTAAAAAAAGAAGAAATCACTTATTCAGATGTTGAATAAGTAAATTGATTTTCAATACGAAGTTGAGTAAAATTTTAAGAATGAGGCGAGGCATTTAGGTGCTTCTAAACACTCCCGTGAGGATTTTTATTTTGTTTTGGATAATTTTTTTCTGGCTTCCATAACTAATTGAATAGGAACCTCCATCGATAAAGCAATATAGCTATCATCAAAATCTGTATTAATGATTAATGCCTCAATGCCTTTGAGTTTACCTTTAATTTCGCCTTTAATTTCGCCCTCAAGTATACCTTCAAGTATACCCTCAGTTTTACCCTCAGTTTTACCCTTCTCTATACCTTTCACATAAAGAGGGTCTTCTGAAATGTCTATTAATTTAAAAATATTTGCCATGACTTTATCAATTGTAGGTTGCAATTTACGAATATTTGATAACACTCGCAACTGAGTATAGTATTTTTCTCTGTTTGCATGAGTTTTTGCTAACTTGTTTAATCGGGCAGCAATTTCCTCACCGACTATATTAGGGTCTTCTCCTTGAAAATTGGCTAAAATTGAAAACACAACTGTTTCGGGATTATCAGCTTGTAAAAAAATTTGATAGGGTATATCTTTCAAAATGATGACGTGGTATCTAAAAATCAAACTTTCTGTTTGCCACTCGCCTCTGATATATTTAGGGTCTTCATTACCAATATAAACTACATACTGAACCAAAAGCAACGTTTTATGCATTCGTTTTATCATGACATGATAATCGCACAGTCGAAAATTCACCTCATCTTCATCTTTAAGATGTACTTCTGCATGAAGAATGGCTTCCGTTCCATCTGATAACCATATTTTTGATAGTTCATCAGGGTCTCGCTCCTTGGTATGCTGCATTTTTGTTCGCAATGGTTGCGACTTGACTATATGCAGTCCATCAACGTTTTGAATAATCGTTTTCAGTGATTTTTCAAGATTTTCTTTGATAGCTTTATCATATACACTGCCTTGACGAGCGTAAGCTTGAGCAGGTTTGGTTTTACTTTTTTGGGTAATTTTATTTTTTCTCATAGTTTTCCACTTTTATCATACAAATATAACAAGGCTTTTTTGATTGACTATTTTTTACGAAAAAATCTATCATTCTTTAGTCAAAATACTTAATTTTAAAAACCCAAAAACTTATTCTAATTTTGCGACATGAAAATTTCTGCTTACGAACTGTCGCAACTTCTTAACGGCACCATTGAGGGTGACCCCTCAGTATCAGTCACCCAACCTGGCAAAATTGAGTCTGGCAAGTCGGGTGAAATATGTTTTCTCGGCAATCCGAAATATGAAGATTACGCCTATACCACAGAGGCTTCTATCCTTTTAGTCAATCAAGATTTTCAACCCAAGCAAGCAGTTAAAGCCACTTTGATTCGGGTTGAAAATGTCTATACCTCGTTGGCTTTTTTATTAGAAAAATTCAGCCATTTGAATCAGGCGACACCAGTCATTGTTTCAGAAAAAGCATCTATACACCCCTCAGTATTGTTGGGTAAAAATGTAACTGTCGGTGATTTTGCCGTTATTGAAGAAGGTGCTATAATTGGCGATAACTGCTTGATATTCTCGCAAGTATATATAGGAAAAAAAGTTTCTATCAAAGAAAATAGCCTCATTTATGCAGGTGTGAAAATCTATCACGATTGTCAAATTGGAGCCAATTGTATCGTGCAAGCCAATGCGGTGATAGGGAGTGATGGCTTCGGTTTCGCACCACAAGCAGATGGTTCTTATAAAAAAATTCATCATGTTGGCAATGTCGTAGTCGAAGATCATGTTGAAATTGGGTCAAATACGACCATTGATAGAGCCAGTATCGGCTCAACATTTATCCGCAAAGGAGTCAAATTGGACAACTTGATTCAGATTGCACACAATGTTGAAATTGGTGAAAATACGGTCATAGCAGCCCAAACGGGCATAGCAGGCAGTGTCAAAATTGGAAAAAATTGTCGCATCGGTGGTCAAGTAGGCATAGCAGGGCATCTCACGATTGGCGATGGTGTGCAGATTCAAGCACAGTCGGGTATTGCCTCAAACATTGAAGCGAATAGCAAATTATTTGGCTCGCCTGCTATGAATTATGGTGATTTTATACGCTCGTTTACTATCTTTAAAAAATTACCAGATTTAGCTAAAAAACTCAATCAGTTGGAGAAAACGTTGAAAGGTTAATTTTTACTAACAACTTTTGGAAAGTTAAAAACTTTCCAAAAGTTTGATTATCAATAAGTTATAAAATTGAAAATCTACAATAACCTAAAGTATCAATGCAAGTCGTCATTTACAGCAAAGTTTTACACGATGAGGATATACCCTATATCCAAACGCTTTTTGATGCCTTGCATACTGAGGGGGTCAACACCTATATATACGAGCCTTATTTTAAGCAGTTAAAAGATAAAATAAAATTCAAGCGTGAAGTCGGCGTATTTGAAGGCTACTTAGATTTTAAAACGCATAAGTTAGATTATGTCATTTCGCTCGGCGGCGATGGAACTATTTTGGACGCTGTGACCGTCGTTCGAGATTCGGATGTACCAATTATGGGCATTAATTTAGGGCGGTTAGGTTTTTTAGCCAGCATCGGTAAAGCACGTATTGAGCAAGCGATTAAGTCACTTTTAATTGGGCAATTCACCATCGAATGGCGGCGGCTGTTGCATCTCGAAACGAATATGCCGCTTTTTAATGATGTTCGGTTTGCACTCAATGATTTTACGCTTTTGAAACGAGACACCTCTTCAATGATTACGATTCATACATATTTGAACGGGGCATATCTCAATTCTTATTGGGCAGATGGACTGATTGTCGCTACGCCGACGGGTTCTACGGGTTATTCATTGAGTTGCGGTGGTCCGATTGTTTTTCCCAATTCAGGCAATTTTGTCATAACGCCCGTTGCACCGCATAATTTAAACGTCCGCCCGATTGTTGTATCTGATACTTCTGTTATTAGTTTTGAAGTAGAAGGTAGAGCCGATAATTTTCTTTGCACCCTCGATTCTCGCTTTGAAACGGTTACATCTGATTATCAACTCGCTGTCAGAAGTTGTGATTTCACTATAAAATTGGTGCAATTACATGGCGATACATATTTAAAAACCATTCGCGAAAAACTTAATTGGGGCGTAGATGCCCGAAACCACTGAGCGATTTCGGCAAACCGAAATCCGAAATCCCAAATCCGAAATCCGAAATCGAATGTTTTCTATCCTCATACCTACTTGGAATAATCTTGAAATGCTCAAACTTTGTGTGGAAGCCATCAAGCAACACTCAGCTTTTGAGCATGAAATCATCTTGCACATCAATGATGGCTCGGATGGCAGTCTAAAATGGGCTGATACTGAAGGGGTACTTCATACGCATAGTCAAGTGAATATAGGCATCTGCAAAGCCATGAATTGGGCTTTTGGAAAAGCCACTAAAAACTATATTGTGTATCTCAACGATGATATGTATGTGCTACCCGATTGGGATAAATATTTAGTTGAAGAAATAAAAAGGCTTGAAAGTGATGTTTTTTTCAAGGAAAATAGCCTATTTATGCTGTCTTCAACCCTCATTGAGCCAACGCCGCATGGTTTCCCCTGCATGATTTATGGCGATTATGGACGTGATGTCGAGAGTTTTCAAAAAGAAAAACTATTGGCTGAATGTCAAAATTATGAGATGAATGATTGGTACGGTTCGTCCTGGCCCCCACTCATCATTAGCCGCGAGGCATGGTTGACGATAGGAGGATTCAGCATTGAATTCAGTCCTGGCATGTATTCCGATCCTGATTTTTCAATGAAAATGTGGCATGTGGGCTGTCGTATTTTTAAGGGATTGGGTAAAAGCAGGGTCTATCATTTTCAATCTCGCTCAACTGGGCGCGTGAAAAAAAACGATGGTAGAACACAATTTATGAAAAAATGGGGACTGCCTTCTTCTGCCTTTTATCAGCATTATTTGAAAATGGGAGAGCCATACAAGGGCAATTTAAGCACCCCTACTGAGGGGTTAGCCTTGAAATTGGAAAGGATTAAAGCAGGGTTTTATTCTTTAATAAAAAAATAATAGCAACTCCCCCTTTGGGGGTTGGGGGGCTAATTACTCAAGTAAAAAGGGTGAGTCTTTCGACACACCCTCTTAAAATATTGATTGGTTTGAATTAATGCGTTAATGCTGTCGGCATGGTCGGTAAATACAATTCTCCGTTTAAAACATTTCTCGAAATCACTACTTTTTGTATTTCCGAAGTACCTTCATATATTTGAGTAATTTTGGCATCGCGCATAAGCCGCTCGACATGGTATTCTTTTACAAAACCATAACCGCCATGTACCTGAACTGCCTCTACCGTATGCCGCATTGCCACATCCGAAGCAAATAATTTAGCCATCGCGGCGGCTGTATCAAAATTCATATGCTCATCTTTCATCCAAGCTGCCCGATAAACCATGAGTTTGGCTGCTTCAATTTCTGTTGCCATATCCGCTAATTTGAAGGCAATAGCTTGATGTTGTGCAATGGGTTTGCCGAAAGTTTGACGCTCTTTTGCATAAGCCAAAGCCAATTCATACGCACCGCCTGCAATACCCAAAGCCTGTGCTGCAATGCCAATACGCCCACCCGAAAGCACTTTCATCGCGAATTTGAAGCCGAAACCATCTTCGCCAATACGATTTTCTTTAGGCACAACCACATCGTTGTACATAATAGAATGTGTATCGCTTGACCGAATGCCCAATTTATCTTCTTTTGCTCCAATAACAACGCCCTTTGAGTCTGCTTCTACAATAAAAACATTGATGCCTCTGTGTTTCAACTCCCGATTGGTTTGAGCCACCACCATATGCACTTTTGATGTGCCACCGTTGGTAATCCAATTTTTTGTACCGTTCAAAATATAATGGTCACCCATATCTATTGCCGTCGTTTGCTGGCTTGTGGCATCGCTGCCAGCCTCAGGTTCTGAAAGGCAAAACGAACCAATCCACTCGCCCGAAGCCAGTTTAGGCAAATATTTGCGTTTTTGCTGTTCAGTGCCATACATTTCAAGCCCCCAACAAACCAGCGAATTATTGACCGACATAATCACCGAGCAAGAGTTGTCCACCTTAGAAATTTCCTCCATCGCCAGCACATAGCTGAGAGTATCCATGCCGCCGCCACCATATTCAGGCGACACCATCATGCCGAGAAAACCGAGTTCAGCCATTTTGCGGACTTGCTCCGTCGGATATTTCATGTGGGTATCGCGCTCGATGACGCCTGGTTTAAGCTCATTTTGAGCAAATTGGCGAGCCGCTTCTACTACGGCGAGGTGTTGTTCAGATAATTCGAAGACCATTTTTTTCGGTTAGGTTTTATTTGGATAGAAAAGACTTTTAAAATTCATGCAAAATAAAAACATTTTATTCAAACCCCCAACACACCCCTCAGTATTTTGCGAAAATTTAGCGAATTTTCGCAAAAAAAACGATGGCAACCATTGAGGTTGTCATCGTCCATTATTCTTTTTTTTATAAAACACTAAAAACTCATGACTACTTAGCTTTAATTCTCTTCAAAATCTGCAAAAGCAACACCTTTTTCATAGATTTTACCCAAGTTGTCGTAGCGGGCATTGATTTTACTTTTCAACTCTTTGCGCGCAAAGAATATACGGCTTTTGACAGTGCCTAAAGGTAATTTCAAATCGTCTGCAATTTCTTGATATTTAAATCCTTGATAATGCATCACAAACGGCACTTGAATATTATCATCCAATTCGACCACCATTTGATTAAGCTCTTGCATCATAATTTCGCTTTCGGCTCTGTTTGGCGTTGAAATCGTCATGGAGTTGATATAAAACTGATTGTCTGTACCATCTACGATTGTATTCGATTTCACTTTTTTACGATAGTTGTTGATGAAAATATTTTTCATAATCGTAAAAAGCCATGCTTTGAAATTGGTGCCGTCACGGAATTTGTCCCGATTAGTGATGGCTCTATATGCTGTCTCTTGGAATAAATCTTTTGCATCCTCCATATTCTTCGTCAAATTATAGGCAAAAGATTGCAGCAAGGTTGCCATTTTATTAAAACTGCTATTGAATTCTACTGCGGTCATAATTGATAAATTTAAAATGTGAGTCAGGTTATTTTTATGAGAACGATTTAAATTTGATTTTAATTGGATTTAATCTAATTTCTTTTTGTTGAAACAAAGATAAATGTTTGTTTAACAAAAAACAATAGGTTGTTAAACATTTTTTAAATTATTTTTCCACAGGATTTTTTATCAAATACAACATAAAGGCGTAATTCATTGATAATCAATAAATTACAATTAAATCATTGAAATATGTTCAATGATTTAATTTTCAAAAAAAATTGAAAACTGTGAAAGTTTAATTTTTTTTACAGAAAGATTACATGAAGTGCAGGATTTTCAGGAGATACAACAAATACTTTGAATATAGATAAAATTAAATGTCTTTAATCAAAAATCAAACTCTATTTAGACATACTCCTATTTATATACGCTACGTACCCGATTTTGGATTTTTACCATAAAAAAAGCCATATCAAAATGACTTTTGATATGGCTTTTATATAGAAATATTTTGATGTTTTTATCCTTCGTGGTCAACGGATACGTCCATAATTGTATCATCTACAAGGATTCGACCACAATGTTCGCAGGCAATAACCTTCTTGTGCAAACCAATTTCGAGTTGCAACTGAGGGGGTATGTGATTGAAACAACCGCCGCAAGCATTCCGAATAACCGTCACCACTGCCAAACCGTTGCGGTAAGACGAGCGAATTTTGTCATAAGATTTCAACAAACGATCGTCAATGCCTTTACGGGCTTTGTCCGATTTTTTACGAAATTTTTCTTCTTCTTTTTCCGTTTTTTCAAGGATTTTTTGCAATTCGATGCGCTTATTGTCCAATTCTTTTTTCTTAGCGTCAAGGCGTTTGCGTGAATTATCAAACGTTTCTTTTTTCGCTTCAATGTTGCGCTGTGCTTCTTTGATGCGTTTTTCAGCTAACTGAATATCCAAACCTTGCAATTCAATCTCTTTGTTCAAAGCATCAAATTCGCGATTGTTTTTCACATTGTCAAGCTGTTTTTTATACCGCTCAATCAATGATTCAGCGTCTTTGATATTGCCTTTTTGCTTCTTAATTTCGGCTTCAAGTTCTGCGACCGTGGCTTCGGTTTTGCCAATGCGGGTTTCCAAACCAGCAATTTCGTCTTCGAGATCATTCACTTCCATCGGTAATTCACCTTTGATGCTTTGGAGTTCGTCGAGTTCGGAGTCGCCTAATTGAAGTTCGTATAATTGTCTGAGCTTTTCAGCAGTTGAAAGTTCTTTTCCTTTGATAGCCGCCATATTGATGAATTTATTGAGAGAAATTACTATATTAAATGAATAATTTGCAAAATGAGCGCAAATTTACAAATAATTTACTGGATTAGTTAAAATTTTTGTAGAAAAAACTTTTAATTTTTTAAATTGATTTTGTAAAATATCGCCCAACAAGTCTATCGTGTATTGCTCGCTCTCATAATGCCCTATATCTGCTATCATAATCTTCCCGTCTGCATCAAAAAATTCATGGTATTTATAGTCCGCTGTTACGAAAACATCCGCCCCTGCGCCCATAGCATTACCCAATAAAAAACCACCTACGCCACCACAAACCGCCACTTTTTTGATATTTTTACTGAGGGGTCGCGTGTAGCGCACACAACCTGCTTGCATCGTCTCTTTCAAAAATTTCAAAAAGTCCATAGCCTCCATTTCATCCTCCAAATCCCCTACCATGCCAGCCCCTACTTCCGAGTTTTCATTTTCCAAAAGATGCAAATAATAGGCAACTTCCTCGTAAGGGTGCGCTTTTTTCAAGGCAGACAATATTTTATTTTCTAAAAATGCTGAAAAAATAACTTCTATTCTGTTCTCTTTCACTTCTTCATCTTTATTTAATGTGCCAATATGCGGATTCGCCGCACCTGTCGGTGTGAATGTGCCGACCCCCTCAGTACGGAAGCTACAATTTTTATATTCCCCGATTTGACCTGCACCTGCTTCATACAGCGCATCCAAAACCGATTGAGTATTTACAATCGGAACAAACGCCGTCAGTTTCATTAAAATTTGCTTCTTAGGCGCGAGTATTTTCAGATTTTTCAAGCCCAATTTTTCAGCAATTTTCCGATTGACACCATTTATATACATGTTGTCCAAATTGGTATGAATGGCATAAATCGCCACATCATTTTTAATGGCTGAAATCACTGTCCGCTCCACATAATTTTTACCATTCAGCCGCTTCAATCCTTTGAAAACAATCGGATGATGCGCTATCACGACATTGCAACCTAAGGCAACTGCCTCATTAATCACATCTTCCGTCGAGTCCAAACAGACCACTACGCCCATCACTTCTGCTTGCGCATCGCCCACTATCAACCCAGCATTGTCATAAGCCTCTTGATACTGAGGGGGGGCGATTTTTTCTAAATAAGATACTAATTCTTTGACTTTCATAATCTATACAAAACTGGTTTACTCGGTGCCGCGTCCATTTCAAACGACGGGATTTGAAGATTCAACAAATATAAGCCGTCTTTCACGGTATTAGGCACATAAATCATTTCAGTAATTGTGCAATTATCTGCGCGAGTGCCTTTCCAAAATACCCGATGCGCCACTACTTTTCCACCATCATCCTCACGATCGACTGAGGGGAGGTCAATCAATAAATGCTGCACGCCACATTCTACCATATAAGCCATCGCCGCACCATCTATATAAGGTGGATTTGTGCCCGACCAATTCATGGTCATTTTCAAATCATCGTTGGGTAAAGTCCTGATAATCAAGGCTTTAGCATCATTTTCTTTAAAAATTTCTTCTATTTGATTTTTTAAAATTAGGCAGTCGCCGTCGTCCGTGCGAGTGGGATAAATAGAAATCAATTGAGCAAAGCAATGAAATTCGGTCAACACTTTATTAATGCTGTGTTGCTCCCAGTCCTTACTTTTTGTCAAATGACCGACCCCCTCAGTATGCGTGCCGTTGCCATGTGGAAAAAGCCGAACACCGTAAGAATTAATAACAGCCCCTTTTTCCACCGCTATTTTGAGCTTGCCAAAACGCTGCGGTTCAGCTTCGGGCATCGGGCAATACCAAGCATTGGGATTATCTAACGCATTGATTTTCAATGGAATAGAAATATCAATCGGTTGTGATAAGTCAGCTTGATAGGTTTTATTTTTATGTTGAAATGAAATCAGCATTTCTTTAAAATTTATTCAGCAAATTTAAGTTTATTTTTTAAAACAAAAAGTTTAATCTAACACCCCTCAGTATTTTATCAAAAATTGTAACTTCGCCGTGTTGTTTCAAACTTCAACTTTTCACTTTTCACTATTACCTTTTCACTCATTTAAACCATGCAAGAACCCAAGATTAAAATAATATCCGCTGGTGCAGGCAGTGGCAAAACATACAGACTCACGCAGGAAATGGTCACGCTCCTTCGCAATGGTACTCGGGCGAGTGGGATTATCGCCACCACGTTCACCTCGAAAGCGGCGGCTGAATTGCAAGAGCGCGTGCGGACAAAATTGCTTGAAGAAGGCTTGACTGAGCAGGCGAATGACCTATCGAATGCCCTCATCGGCACAGTGCATGGTTTGGGCGTAAAATTATTGCAGCGTTTTGCTTTTGAGGCGGGCGTTTCTCCGCAAGTCGCCATTATTGCCGATGAAGACCAGCAAATTATGTTCAATCAATCACTTGCTCAGATTTTGACGTATGAGCGCGTTGAAAACATGAATATTTTATGTGATAAACTCGGACTTTCAAAAAAAACAGGCAATTATGATTGGCGGCGCGATGTGCGGCAATTGGTGGATGTGGCGAGAGCCAATGCGTTTTCAAAAGATATTTTAAATGAAAGTAAAAAACGCTCTTTTGATACTTTTCAACAGTTTCTGGGCGAGCCTTTTACCAGTGAAATAGCTTATAATGAAAAGCTTTTAGAGCTGCTGAATCAAACAATTGAAGCCCTTGAAAATAATGCTGATGAAACAAAAGTGACCAATGATGCGACAGGCGAACTGAAAATTTTGAGGAATGATTTGCGTCAACGGGAGTCGTTGCAATGGCATCAATGGGTCAAAATTTGTAAAATTAAAGTGGGTGCTAAGAGTCGGGATGCGGCGCAGGAGTTGATTGATTTTTCAAAAATTCATACGCAATTTCCTCAATTTCAAGAGAATATAAAGAATTTTATTTATAATTTGTTCGATATTGTCATCGAAGGCATCTCAGAATATGAGCGTTTTAAAAAGCAACGTGGGCTGATAGACTACACCGATATGGAAGTCCTCGTGCGCTTACTTTTGGACAACCCCTCAGTATTGGAGGTGCTTCACGACGAATTGGATTTGCTGATGGTAGATGAATTTCAAGACACCAGCCCGATTCAATTGGACATATTTTTAAAGCTGTCAAAAATTGCTAAACACTCTATCTGGGTAGGCGATCCGAAGCAAAGTATTTATGGTTTTAGAGGTGCTGAACCGCGTTTGATGCACGCTATTATTCAGCATTTTGGTATCCGCACCGAAGATATTTTGAAGGATTCATGGCGCAGTCGACCCGATATTGTGGATGCCACCAACGCCATTTTCACAAAGGCTTTTGATGATTTACCTGCCGAGCAAGTGGCTCTGAATGCCAAGCGAAAAGACGGTAAAGACCAAAAAGATGCCCTCATTCATTGGCATTTTGCCTTCGATAATGGCGGCGATACGCGCAAACGCCAGCCTGCCAGCCCCTGGACGGAGAATTGCATGGCTGAATCTTTAAAAGTTTTTCTTGAAAGGCAACCGCTCATTTTGCCAAAAGGTGAAAAGGATTATCGAGCGGCACGAGCAGGCGATGTGGCTATCCTTTGCCGAACGAATGACCAATGTAAAACCGTTGCCGAAGCTCTCCATCGAGTGGGTCTGAAAGCGGCAATGTCACGCACAGGTTTGTTGGAAACAGCGGAAGCGAAATTGGTATTTGCCGTGCTTCGATATATTTTGAATAAACATGATTCGTTGTCCATTGCAGAGATTTTGCTCTTGGCTGAAAAGCAAGATTTATCTGAAATTATTGAACATCGGTTGGACTTTTTAGAGCGCATTGGCGAGGGCAATTACGACTGGACTTGGGCTGTTGAAAATGACTTCATTTACAAAATAAATATACTCAGAAAAGAAATTATCGAGCTGTCTTCTAACGAAATTTTGAACCTTGTTTTAGAAGAACTTGACCTGCGCCGCATCATCGCTGCATGGGGAAATTCGTCACAAAGGCTTGAAAATATAGACGTTATACGTAAATTTTCATTGCAATATGAAGAAACTTGTCACCGATTGCATACGGCTGCTTCGCTCGGTGGCTTTCTGCTTTGGCTCAGTAATTTGCAGGATAGAGAGGAGGATAAACAGAGCAGCGGCGAAGGTTCGGATGCCGTCAATGTGCTCACTTATCATCGTTCTAAAGGCTTGGAATATGCCGTTTTGGTATTGGGTAATTTAGAAAATAATTTGCGCGATCAGGTGTTTGGCACCTCAATTCAACCCATTTCTACAGCCAATACTGAGGGGGATAACGCCATCAATTTAGATGATATTTTGGGCAATCGTTGGTTGCGTTTTTGGGTCAATCCATATGCTGATTTGTTTAAAAATACGGAATTGGAAGAGCGGATTAATACCTCCAATGCGAAGGCGGAAGCGACGCTCGCCGCCCTATCCGAGGAGGCGCGCATCCTATATGTGGGCATTACACGGGCGCGGGATTATTTGATTTTTCCCACTACTCAAACCCCTACGCGCTGGCTCAATCGCACATGGCACAAGGGAAAAGAGGACTTTCCAACCCTCGAAACGGGGAACGATACGCCTTTTGAGTGGAACGGGAAATACCTCACGAAGGAGTTTGAAGAATTTTCGTACGAAAAAGATTTTGGCTATGCAGAAGCGACCATTGAAAAAATAGAATATATAGAAGAGCGAGACGGCAAAAAGACATTTTTACCTTATAAAATTGATATAGAAAAAGAGTTTATTGCCTTTGAAAATAGAGCAACTCCAGCCAATGAAGCATCGCAGGAAGGCTATGCACCGCCCTTAATTTTGAAGGAAGATGCTCAACCTCAGCGAGTTGCCAAAGCCTTCAATTCTTACTTGACGGCTGCACCTGAAACGGCTCGTTTGGCAATGGCTAAAAGCCTTGTAGAACGGTATAATATTTCAGAAATGATTGATTATCAAGCCTTTGTAAAAACTGGTGATGCCTTTTTTGAATTTTTAAACAAAAAGTTTGATGTTAAAAATATGCTGCATCGCTATCCCATTCGAGCTGAATTTGATGGGCGTTTGGTCGAATCAGATATTGATTTTTTGATTGAAATTTCTAAAAATAATGGTGAAAATGCCTCAAATATGGTGCTACAGCTTCATCAAGCCAAAGGCATGACTGAGGGCGTGGTTTTGATTTTAAACAATGATTTTTCAGGAGATTATAAAAAAATAAAAAGCGAGGCGAGCCGCTGTGCTATTAAAATGGCTTGGTTGAAAAAAGCGGTTATAAAAATATATCAACCTGATGATATGCCCGCTTTAGAGATGCCCATAAAAATTGAAACTTATGTACATTTTTTGATGCAGGGTGTGTTTGTAAAATTAGACGTTTGATGATGTTGACCAATGAAAAACGTTCCGAATTTGGCGTGATACTGAGGGGTTCGACTGATTGTTTTTCTCTTAAAAAAGGATAAAGATACTGAGGGGGTGCTTTAATAAAATCAAGCTTCTCTTTAGATTTTGGCATATTTTATTTTAATTTTGGAGAAATATTATAAAAATTCATAGTTATTTCCAAAATTGATTTTAATTTTGGAGAAATGTTATGAAAATTCATAGTTATTTCCAAAATTGATTAAAAATGGTCGTCGGCAGAGAACAAGAACAAGCACAATTTAAAAAATGGCTGCAATCCACACAAGCAGAATTTGCAGTGATTTATGGACGCCGACGGGTTGGTAAAACCCATTTGGTGGAGGAGTATTTTGGAGAGCAAATTGTGTTCAATTTTACAGGCACTTACGAAACAAATACAAGTACTCAAATTAATAATTTCTATGTGGAATTAAAACGCACTTGGGCATTGGCGGAAACGAAAAAAGCCCCACAAAACTGGTCAGATGCCTTTCATTTACTCACCGATTATCTCTTGGTTTTCAAGGAAAAATCCGAAAAAATCGTGGTTTTCTTAGACGAATTGCCCTGGCTCGACCGCACAGGGGCAGGGTTTATCTCCGCTTTATCCTATTTTTGGAATCAACATGGCGCCCGTATGAAAAACCTCATTTTGATTACTTGCGGTTCAACTGCTTCTTGGATTTTGCGAAAATTATTGAACGATAAAGGCGGTTTGCACAATCGTGTGACTAAGCGCATGGAGTTGAAACCCTTTACTTTGGAAGAAACAGAGGCTTTTTGTCAGCATAAAAACCTGAAGTTTACTCAATATCAAATAGCGCAATTATATATGGTGATGGGCGGTGTGCCATTTTATTGGCAAGCCATTGAGCAAGGCAAAAGCGTTCAGCAAGTGATTGACCAACTCTGTTTTGAGCAAAGCGGTTTGTTGGCTAACGAGTTTAAACCACTTTTTCAATCCTTATTCAAAAATGCAGAAAGTCATATTAGTGTGATAGAAACGTTGGCGCATTTTCCGTATGGATTGACCCGTAGCCAATTATTGGCGCAGTTGAAAATGTCAAATGGAGGGTCTTTTGTGCGGGTTTTAGAGCAGTTGATAGATTGCGGTTTTGTCAAAGCCTTGACACCCTTTGGTAAAAAAACGAAAGATACCGTTTTTAGGATAATTGATTTTTATAGTATTTTTTATATCAAATTTATTAGAGGCAATGTAAGCAACCGCACCAATGTTTGGCAGAATCTTTCAAATGGTGCTACTTACGCATCATGGATGGGCTATGCTTTTGAAAATATATGCCTTACACATCTTAAAGCCATTCACGAGGCATTGGGTATTAGCGGCATTTATACTCAAGTCTCATCTTTTAATTTTAAAGGAAACGATACATTATCAGGCATTCAGATTGATTTAATTATAGATAGAAATGATGGTATTATCAACCTCTGCGAAGCCAAATTTACGAATAAAGAATTTGCAATCACTAAAGATTATACCGCCGATTTGAGAAGAAAACGCCGTATTTTTCAAGAAATTACCAAAACAAAAAAAATGGTGACAACCGTTCTTTTGACTACTTATCCAGCCCTGCAAAATGCTTATTATAATGAAGAAGTGTATGCTGAAGTGGATTTGGATAAATTTTTTTGACGAAAAATCTCGGTGTATTGGAAAATTAGAATTGTTCCTGAGGTTAGTAACCATAAATTTTTTTGATGCAGGGTGTGCTTGTAAAATTAGACGTTTGATGATGTTGACCAATGATAAACGAGTGGCATATTTTTGTTTGATAGTGGCTTCGGGCTTGTTTGCTTACGTGGCTTATCGCGCTCATCATTTATCATTTACCCATGATGAAAGTCTCACATTTTCCATTCTTTTTGGCAATGAAATTTATAGAAATTCTGCCAATAACCACCTTTTGAATACTTATTTGATGGATTTTTGCCTCCGAATTTGGGGTGATACTGAGGGGGTGTTGCGTTTGCCAAATGTCTTAGGTTTTCTTATTTACTCTTTCTTTTCTTATAAAATCTCTAAGCAATTAACAGGTTCTTTGCTTCAAATTGCGGGTTTTTTATTGCTGTTACTCAATCCCTTTATCCTTGATTTTTTCTCATTGGCGCGGGGTTATGGCTTGTCATTAGCTATGATGATGGGGAGTATTTATTTTTTATTAAAAATTCTCGACAATCATAAATCATTGATTGACAACTATTTATTCGCCTTATTTTCAATTTATGCGGTTGTTGCTAATTTCACTTTACTGATTTTTTACTTGGCAGCGATGAGCGTTTGGGGCTTCATTTGGTTGTTTCATGAAAAATGGAAAGTTTTTATTCGACCTATACCCCTCAGTATTTTACTCGCTCATGGCATTATTTTATTCAATTTGATGAAGTTTTTATTTTATCTGAAAAGCATTAATGGCTTGTACGCGGGCGGTGCGAGTGGATTTATTGAAAGTGTGGTTGATTCAAACATTATAGCTCTTTTATACAATGAAAATATGGGTATTGGTTTTTTGAAAGACATGCTTATCTATATCGTCATCTTTTCATTTTTAATAATTTTTGCATTCAATTTCATGACCATTTTCAAAAAACCATTTTTAAAATCGTCGCTGGTTTTGATAGTTGTTTTGGTTTTGTGCATCGTTATTCCGATAGTTCAAAATAGGGTTTTAGGTATTTTGTATCCGACTGAGCGAACGGCGAGTTTTTATTATATTTTATGGATTTTGCCTTGCGTTTTTTATGAATTTAAAAAGCCGATTTTAAAAAAAATACACACCTTTTCCATTTATGCTTTTACTGGTTTTATCATTATAAATTTCATCAACACAGCTAACTTAAAATACTGCAATAGTTGGAAATACGATGCCGACACAAAAGATATGATGTTGACTGTGAATCAATTACACATTGAAAAAAAATTACCTCAAAATGTTCAACTGAGTATTTTTTGGCTGAATGAACCTGCTGCAAAACGGTTTTATCGCCCTCAATTGTATTATGAATGGATTACTATTAATCGTTTTGATGTCGATAAAATTCAGACGGATGATGTTTATTTTTTACCTGAAAAAGAGGCATCAAAAGAGCCATTTAGGAGTCAATTTTCTGTTTTGAAATTTTATGAAGATTCTAAAATGGTGCTTTTGCAGCGGCGATAAATGTAGCGCGGAACTTCAGTTCTGACCGATAATACTGAGGAGTCAATTCCATGTTTTTGGAATGACCCCTCAGTATTTAATGGCAAAACTCAATGCGAAACTGGAGTTCTGCACTACCTTTCTTAATTATTCGTAATGGTATTAAGACCTACTGCACTTGGTTTGCCACGCAAAACAAAAGTGCGAAGGCGATTTGAAGTTAAGCTAGTACCTGTATTTACTATTACAGTGTTGAATGTAGTACCTGGAACTCGAATGAAAAACGAATCATTGGGTGTTCCCACCAAATACGGGTCTATTTCTACTACCGTTCCTGCTTCACCATATTTGAGAGTAGAAAGTATAGTAGAAGCCCCTTGCCGCCGCAACACAAATTCATAACCAGTAGGAGACCCACCCGTTAGCAAATTGACAAAACGCAAGTAGGTTTTTTTCTCACTTTTGATGGCTGAACGGTCGTCGGTGATGGTAACGAGACGTGGCGTAGGCAATGTATCCGCTGCAATGACGGTATAATATTTTCCATTTTCAAGAGTCAGACTTGAATTTGTTACAGCAGTGCCTGTGGTTGTTTTTAATTCAAAATTATTAGCACCAGCAGGCAAAACCGAATAATCAGCGAGGGGGAAAGTGCCCCCATAAACGATTGAATCAGGTCCATTGGCAATACTATTCAAAACTGCTGACCATTTTTTACCATTCGCAAAAACGACCAATGGCGGTCCTGCTTGATAGGCATGTAGGAATTTGACCCTTGCCCCCTCAGTAACGGGTGCTATGGAATTGAGCGTCGCTTCATCGCCGCAACTGTTGATAGCCACAACAGCACTACAGAATAAGCCTGCGTAAATAAGATTTTTTATATTTAGATTCATTTTTTTTATTTTGAATGATGAAAAAACATTTTGTAAAATTGAAAATTGAGTGGTTTTGTTTTAGTTTTCCCCCTAACCCCCAAGGGGGAACGCTTTGGAAGTATTGAAAAATAAGAACTAAAAGTTCGATACTTCCAAAGGTATTCCCCCTTGGGGGTTAGGGGGCAAACGTCCCAAACCTCCTCAAATTACTTCACAATCCAAGTCTCATAAGTGTGATAATCGATATTATTTCCGCCAAATTTATCAAGCGATGCGCGATTCCAAACATACTCTGAGTTATAACGAGGGCGAACGCGGTAGGCTAATTTGCCGTTGTTATCGGGCCAAAATTGATTTCCAATAGGTAAGACGTAGGTTGTATAAATATTGGTATCATATTTAAAACGGCGCAAATCCACCCAAGTCTCGATGATGCCCAACCCATACATCGCAATGTATTTTTGCTGCATAATATCGCTCATTTTCAAATCATCTCCTTTTTGAGGCACGGCTACACTGGCTAAATAAGCCGTAATATTGGTAGCGGTAACGCCGCAGAACTGCATATGCAAGGTGATTCCTTGTTTGAAGGCATTGAAAGCCAGCGTTTTATCGCCTTTTCGGAAAGCAGCTTCGGCTTTTATAAATTGTATTTCGGCAGCCGTAAAAATATAGTGTGGTGCTTTATCAGCAAAAATCCAACGACCTGTAGAACCTGTAGCTGTGCCCGGTTCAAGCCCCCAAACATTCAAAATCCGTTTTGTAGAGTTAGCAGCATTCGGGTCAACAGTGTACATAGGCAAACCTCTAAAAACAGTATCGCGTGAAGGAGCAAACATGATAGCGAGGCGCGGGTCTTTCACTCCTCCGAACGTCGTGCCATCTACCAATTTCATGATAGTGGTTGACGGGCGAAATTGAGATAGGTTATTGCGCAGCGGTCCATAGAAATTAGCATCAGCCGTGTTGCTGGCATTGTGAGGCACGCCGAAATTATCAGTATTGGCTTGGAGTGCTGCATCGCAATATTTGATGACGTCATCTGGTTTGTAAAGAGAAGATTTATTGCTCAAATGGTTGGCGTTGCGAGCCAATGTAGCATAAACAAAGCGTTTCCATCTGGCGACATCACCTTGATAAACGAGGTCACTGAATTTCAAACGGGCAATACCGTCTGTGCGGTCGAGGTTCACTAAGGCTTCGTTGCAGAGTTTGACGACATAAGCATACACATCTTCTTGAGTGTCAAAATCAAAGACATAGCGATTGGGTTCCCAAGCTTGTTTTAAGATAATTTCACCATGATAATCGGTGGTTGTTTGAAAACTCCAAGCGCGGATAGCTTGTGCAGCACCAACAATGTCCCAATTGCTTTTTGAAGTAGCGTCATCAATCATGAGGTCGATATTGGTGCCGATTGACCAATAATTAGATCGCCAAATATCGCCCATATTGTCCGAGCCTGGGGCATAGCCATGACGCTCATATTGGTCACCGCCTGATATATTGCTGGCATTGAAATTTTGAATATAACGCCCTATAAAACGCGCATCAAAAGATTCGCCCCTAACCATTTGAGCCAATACAGGCGGCAGGATATTGACCGCATCTGTTTTTTGCGGCACGCCTGGGTCAGTATTAATATCGAGATAATCACTACAGCTTACAGTGGCTGTTAGTAATGAACCGATTAAGATATATTTTGCTATTTTTTTCATTTTAAATTGTCTTTTATTTATAAAAAATAAGAAAATACTGAGGGGGTACTTATTGCAAAGAAGCCCTCAAGCCAAATGAAACTGACCGATTAGCCCCAATTTTACCGAAGTCAAAACCCCATGCACCGACGCCGCCTGATGTAGCAGTCGTACCGTTCACAGCTGGATCAGCACCTGTATAATTAGTGACCATAAACAAATCAGTGCCTGTTACGAAAAAGCTCAATGCTTGTAATGATTTCACTTTTTTCAAAACAGATTTTGGGAATTTATAACTCAACGACATATCTCTAATACGCAACCAATTAATATCACGCTCTACGAATTCAGATTCAGGGAAAGCTGAATAAAAATCTGAGCGGGTTTGTGGCGTAATTTGGATAGCATTGGAAGTTGGGGCATCTGAATTTTCTTTTCCATCACGCAATACGCCCTTGAATGTGTAAGGCTGCGTGCGGTCGAGTAAGCGAGTACTCAAACCTGCACGGAAAAGATAAAATTCGTTGCCATTGAACACATCGCCACCTTTGCGAATATCCAAATTGAAGCGGAATCCTAAACCTTTCCAATCAAAACTATTGATAATACCGATTGTAAAATCAGGATTACGGTCGCCAATTGGAAGGAAATTAGTATTCAAAACAGGTAAGCCTGTTGAAGGGCTAATGAGTGCATCGCCGTTTTTGTTTCTCAAATAACTATATCCACCCACTGCTGTTGCACTACCCGAACCTCTTTCATTAGAATTAAGATTCAAAGTTGGGAAACTGGCTTTTAATTTATCAATTGGTAAAAATGCACTCGCGCGAGCATTACCCAACAACCATGTATCAGAATTGTAATATTCATTGACATCAGCTGGTAAACTGATAACGCTTGTTTTGTTTTTTGTAAAATTGGTGATGACTTCCCAAGTCAAATCTTTCGATTTAAAAGGTGTCAAACTCAATTGCACTTCTACACCTTTCACACCAAACGACCCTCCATTTAATAAACCAAAAATAAAACCTGTGCCATAACTCAAACGTTGTGAAACGATTTGATCAGTGCGGTCATTGCTAAAATAAGACACATCAACTTTCGCTCTACTTTTAAATAAGCGCATTTCAATGCCGACTTCTCTACCCGTTACAAACTCAGGCTTGAGGTTAGGGTTGCCACCTGTGAAATTATAGATAAATCCACCACCTGTAGTCGCTTGAGCGGCTAACGCAGGCGATATTAAAAATGGCGGAGCGTCTTTACCTGACTTGGCATAAGCCACGCGCAATTTACCATAGCTCAACCATGACACATCTTTGAGCAATTGAGAGAACTCAAAACCTGCTGATACTGAGGGGTAGAAATATGAGCGATTAGCCACTGGCAATGTAGAAGAATAATCGTTCCGACCTGTCACCGTTACAAAAAGCATATCCTTAAAGCTTAAATCTGCTTTACCAAACACCCCTAAAAGGCGGTTGCGCTTGATGGTTTGCTTATTCCGCATAGTTGTGGGGTCGAAATTATTGATACTATTGAAGTTCGGGTCATACGGTTTTTCACCATAAACAGATACAACTTCATAGTTTCTATCATCGACGGCTGTACCAGCTATAAACGTAAAGCCAAAATCTTTATAGTTCTTTTTAACGGTTGTTAAAAAGTTGCCATTTAATAAAAGACTGTTTTCATTATAATTTTCTATCGAACCGCGTGCTGCATTGGCAGGTTGAACTACCGTTGGTGGGCTGAAATAATTGCCAATAGTGCTATAAGCATCAACTCCAAAACGACCTGTAAAAGATAGCCACGGCGTGGCTGTCCAAGTCAATCCAAAATTAGATTGCGTCCGCCGAGTTTTATCTTTATTAATAATGGTATTCAAACCCAATAATGGATTGTCATATTCTGTATTACCGAGACTCGCTTGCAACCTCCGCGGCGTGCCATCTGGATTGAGGTAGTTGTGTACATCCTCGTAGAAGGGCCAGCGAAATAGGTTTGTAATCGTGCCTCTTTCACCTGAATAAGGCAATTTTGTGAGTTGAGTATTGATAAAAGCAATAGAAGTTGTGGCTTCCAAATTTTCCAATAATTTGGCAGTACCCGCTAAACGAGCATTTAAAACTGTTGAACCTGTATTCGGTATCGTGCCATCTCTTTTGACATAATTTGTAGAGAAACGATAGCTCAAACGGTCTGAACCTGATTCAAAAGAAAGATTATGCGCTTGGCGTTTGCCTGTTTGGAAAAAATTTCTATAATTATCATAAATTGGTTGACCTGGTGCAATAGCTGGACCGAAAAAACGAACATCATCAGCCGCTACACCATCTACACCTCGCGTGTAGGTATTTTGAATTTTCGGAATCCGATAGACATTATCGAAGTTGAAAGCATTGTCATAATTGATTTTACTGCGTCCCTTCGTGCCTTTTTTAGTCGTGATAACAATAGCTCCCGAAGAGCCTTGACTGCCATAAAGAGCCGCCGCTTCAGGACCTTTCAACACCGTGACCGTAGCAATATCGTTTGGATTAATATCCGCTGCCCGATTTTGATAATCGTTTTGGCGATTCGGTTGATCTGTGAATAATGCTCCTTGCGAGAAAGTTGTGTTATCGATTGGCAAACCATCCACTACCATAAGCGGTTGATTATTACCACCTATTGAAGACGCACCCCTCAGTTGCACCAGAGTTGAAGAGCCAATTGCGCCACTTGATGAAGTGACCATGATACCCGACACACGCCCTTGCAAAGCATCCAAAAAGTTGTCGCGTTGAGTAGAAACGAGGTCGTCGCCGCTCACTTGCTGCACATTGTAGTTGATTTTACGTTGCTCCTCTTTGATACCCAAAGCCGTGACAACCAATTCGCCGAGTTGTTGCGTGCCGCCTTTGAGCTCCACGTTGATGATGGATTGAGTCACCACAATTTCTTGCGGTTCATAGCCCACCAACGAAACCATGAGCGTTTGCCCATTGGCAGCAGCTATCTCAAACTTACCATCAATGTCGGTGACAGTGGCGGTCGTTGAGCCTTTCACCAACACCGTAGCCCCTGGCACGCCTTGACCATCTTCTACTGCCACGACTGTACCCGTCACTTTTTGTGCCGATAGAGCCTGTGCGCAAAATAAGAATAGACCAATAAATAAGGTGTAAATTGTTTTTTTCATACAATTTTAGATTGAATTTGATTAAAATAAATAGAGAGAAAAGATAGGTCAAGCGTGGTTTAAGATTGGGGTCTGACGCTTTGGTTTAAACAATGTAATAATTGCAATATTTGCAGCTAATTTAAGGAAACTTTTGAATTTGAAGTTAATTTATATAATTTTTTTATTAAAACTTTTATAAATCTAATGAATTTACTTTAAAACGATTAGTTAATGAAATTAAATTATACTTTATTCAAAAAAATTGAAATTTTATTTAAGTGTACGCTTTATTCAAAATTGCATTTTTTTCAAAATTTGCAGTGACTGATTAACATCAAACAAAATTCATATTATTTTTTTTTAAAAACACATAGTCACATAGGACACATAGCTTCTGTGTTTTTCAAGTGAAAACTAAAAAATCTATGTGTCCTATGTAACTATGTGTTTTAAAAAAATATCTACATGTTAAACGATTTTTCCCTACACCTTCGCTGCCTTCTGAGCCATTTTAGAATACTCATTATTGACAATAATAACGCCCACCAAAATCACAATCATCGCTCCAAACATTAACCAAGTCAGATGCTCATTAGCCAATAACCAACCCAATAAAACCGCCACAATCGTGTTCACATATACATGTATAGACAGCCGCGCAGGCGATATATAATCCAATAAATAAACAAAACACGTATAACCAACCAGTGTACCCACCACAATTAAATACACCACAGCGAACCACCCCTCAGTAGGAACACCTGAAATATCCACTTTTTCAAATAGCGAGCCGACCAACAAATTGACCGAGCCTGCTGTTACCATCTGCACGCCTGTTTTCATAAATACAGGGGCATCTACCGCAAATTTTTTCATAAAAACAGAGCCAAATGCCCAACATAAATTGGCAATAAAAGTCAAAACAATGCCGAGAGTGAACCCCTCAGTAATTGCCAAATTTTCATCGGGTTTTGATAACAGCACGATACCAATAATACTCAAAATCAAACCTCCAATAATCACCCAAGTCACTCGAAAGCCTTTGAAGAAAAATATGCTCAAAAAAGTAATGAACAAAGGTGCCAACGAACTCAAAACACCTGCTAAACTGCTTGAAATATAAATCTCAGCCCATGACAAGAGAGCATTTCCGCCAATTATCATAAAGCAACCCACTATAAACAGCCGTAAACAATCGCGGCGATTAGGCAATTTATGACCACGTAAAAAACCATAAATCAGAAAAATCAAACCCGCAGCAGTGTGTCTAAATCCTGAAAACCAAAACGGTGGGAAATATTTGACGGCTACTTTAATTCCTAAGTAAGTAGTGCCCCAAACGAGGCAAAGGGTAATAAAGGCAATCCAGACGAGCGTAGGTAGGCTTTTTGTTGACATATTCTAAAATCGGGTATGGCGTGAAAAAGAGCGCAAAAGTAAAAATTTTAATCGATTTATATTCGCAACTTGCAGCAAGTTTTTCCCAAAGGGATTCCTCCGGAAAAACTCTGTTCATTACCCATATCTTTTTAAGCATTGATAATCAAATAGTTAGATAAATATTTTGACACTCCGTGTCAATAGGAAGTGCTTCAAATCACGATTATTATAAACATTTTGACTCTCCGAGTCATTAAATGCGAGGATTCAAATGACTCAGAGAGTCAAAATGTTTATAATAACCACAGATTTTAAGATTTTCTACTGATACTGATAGTATCAAAATGTTTATTCACAACTCACATCTTTCAATTATGGTAATAGACCATTTACCAGGGCGGACGCTCCGCATAGACGATGAAGAACATTTATTTTTCAGCGGTACATCCTATCTCGGCATGGGGCATCAGCCCGATTTTCGCGCCGCCTTGACTGAGGGAATGGCTCGCTACGGCACTATCTTTTCAGCCTCGCGCAATAACAATTTGCAATTGGATATTTATGGAAAAGCAGAAAATTTTATAGCAGAATGGACAGGTGCGGAAGCCGCTTTGACGGTCACTTCGGGTTTGTTAGCAGGTCAATTAGCGGTGCAAAGTCTTGACCAATCGCATCAAAGATTTATTTATGCCCCCTCAGTACATCCAGCCATTTGGAGAGAAAAACCAACATTTCGTTTTGAAAATTATGGGCAATTTGCAAATGAAATCGCTCAATTTATTGCTCAAGATAAAACACCTGTTATCATCTGTTGCAACTCAATTGACCCCTTAAAATGCACGCCTTACGATTTTTCATGGATTTCACAACTACCTGATAATCAAGATATTACGCTCATTTTTGACGATTCTCACGCCATTGGCATTCAAAATACTTTTACTGCGAACGGCGTGTGGCAGGAGGGGGTAGGCAATTATAATAAATTAAGAAAATTAACACCTCCCAATGTTAAACTCGTCGTGATTGCCTCGTTAGCGAAGGCTGTAGGAATCCCAGGGGGCGTGATTTTAGGAGATTTGGAAATGATCAAAACGATTCGTCAAAACCCGCTTTTTGTAGGGGCTTCGCCGATTGTTCCAGCCTATTTACACGCCTTTTTGGCTGCCCAAAATGTGTATGTCGATGCAAGAATTGCTTTAAAAAAGAATATTGATTTGTTTAAAAAATTGAACGCTTCCCTGCTATCAGATTTTAAATTTTACGACGATTATCCTGTATTTTATACCCCTCAAAATGACTTATATCCTTTTTTATTAAAGCATAAAACAATGATTTCCAGCTTCTCATATCCCAATCCGAGCGATACGCCTATCACGCGCATCATCCTGAGTGCCTTGCATACTGAGGGGGATATTGAGGTTTTGAGTGGACAGCTAAGTTTTTATAGTGAAAAGTGAAAAGTGAAAAGTGAAAAAACAAGTACCCCTCAGTAAAAAAGTGAAAATGCCGATAAATCAGCTTGATTTATTGGCATTTTCACTTTTCACTTTTCACTAAAAAATCACTGTCCCAAATCAGCCGATGCATCTACGTCTCCTTTTTTATAGCCATAAAAATCAAAATTGGTTACTGAATTGGTGAATTTAACCATCAAAGGCGAAGGCTCGGTAACACCGAAAGGAAAATTAGGGTCAATAGAAGTGCTCACTCTAATAAAACGCCACGGCGTGGTGTTTGGGAAGGACGCAATAATGCCGAGAATCAAACGGCGAGCGAATAAAATATCGGCTGCATCAATCTCATTGCTGCTATTAATATCGCCACAAAAGGCTTTGGCAGGGGCATTAAATTCAGAAATACTCAACAAATGGCGACGAATCAGTAATAAATCAGTCGCATCCACTCCATTTTCATACGAATCATTTTTATTTAAACGAACGGCAATATCTACATTGGTTGTAATGTTTGAGAAACTAAAATCCCCTGTGGCATTGGTCGTGGTGGAGTCATTGCCCATATAAACTTTGACATTGGGCATCGGCACATTGTTCCAAAAACGGACTTTACCCGCCACTGTCACGCCTGTTTGCGCTGGCGTATTGATGCCACCGAGCGTCAAAACGCTTGAATTTATAGGGTCGAGCCAATCTTTGAGCCTCGACTGAGGGGTGCCGCCGCCATCCCAAGACTTGGCTAACCAACCCGAAAGCGCAAAATAAACTTGACACTCAAAGTAATTTCCGCCGTGCAATTGTCCAATAATGCGTCCATTCGCATCAAAAATAGGCGAACCTGAAGAACCTGGCTCCATGCCGCCTTGGTCAAAAACACTTTGAATATGCGAACGGGGCGGCGTCGTGACGGTGGTAGCAGCATCCCAAGTCGTTGCCACATTGCTCACCACTGGGGCATCATTGTCCACACTCACTTTTTTAATATCACCTTGTGGGTGGTGAATCATCGTGTTTTTATTGGTCAAATTCGATGAATCTCGATTCCAACCATTGAAATATGCATTAAAATTGGTCGGAACACGTTGAGAAAGTTCCAAAAGTTGAAAATCAGTCGCACTTCTGGCAGCTCGAACCGTACAGCCTTGAATAGACGGCACGTTCGGCTCAGTAGCCAAATTATTACAATCGCGCGATTCATAATTGAAATAAAAAGTCCACAATTCATGGATGGGCGTGTAGCCGTCGTCGCAGTGAAAAGCACTGAGCACATAGGGCGTACCGTCCATTTTTGTATTATTGATGAGCGATCCCGTGCAAAAACCCATGCCTCCTTCAACGACCATGAGGATACGGACTACGCCCTTTTTTTGAGTCTGTACCGCCGAGCCTTGCGGGCAATTGATATTGATTTCGCAAGGAAATGATTCACCGAAATCCGTTGCATCTAATTTGCCCAACGGGTAGGCGTGATAGATTTTTTTTATTTTAAAACTTTTTGTTTTACGTGGATTTTTAGGCTCGAAATACTCCACCACAACGTCTTGTCCTTTGATGAAAGGCGTCAAAAAAAGGTGGCTTGCAGCGTTATTTGAAGCATCATAAGCTCCTCTAACTTGTTGATAATCAGGTGAATAAACAAATAGTTGACAACCTTCAGTCAGTTCAAAATCTTCAAAAGAAAGAGCTAAACCCAACGCATCTTTTGAATGAATTTTTAATTGCCAAAGCCTGCCACCGTTGGGCAAATCTGTCCAAACACCATTTTTTTCCATGTTAAAATCGATGTCAATCGGTACGGCGAAGCGGAAATTGGCGAAAATGCCTTTGTCTTCTTCACGGATTTTTGCCCAATCGGGTTGTGGAATATCTTGGACAGGTATGGGAGTGGATATTTTCCCCGACATACTGAGGGGGGTGCCGCCTTTTGAAATTTGTCCAAATCCGTTGGATATTTTAATAAAAAAAAATATCAATAGGGTGATGAGAGTGTATGCGTTACGGTTCATGAGATAGATTAATTTCTAAATGAAAATTAGGTGTAAAAGTAGTCTTGTTTTTTAATAAAAACAATAATCGTAATTGGGTAGAAAAATAGTTATGAGTTATGAGTTATAAGTTATGAGTTTGTCATTGAACTTGTGCATTTTGACGAATTGAAATATGGGCATTCGTTTTTTAGTTATTTTCACAATCATTAGATTTACGAAAATAATCAAAATCAATATTTTAGCAATGAAAAATACCTTACTTTTAATTTTAACTTTACTAACCGTTTCCCTTTCAGCGCAGAAGAAGCCGCTTTCCTATTATTTGCCTGATAACATCTCTTACGATAAAAATATACCGACACCCGAAGAGTTTTTCGGCTTTCAAATCGGTGAGCAACACGTGAGCCATGACCAATTGGTTTCGTATATGCGCGAATTGGATAGGCTTTCGGATAGAATTACGTCAAAGATACTTGGGCGGACGCATGAAAATCGTCTTGTGATGGCATTGACCATTACTTCGCCTGAAAATCAACGCAATATTGATAAAATTCGAGAAGACCATGTTCGGCTGACAGACCCCTCAGTATCGGGCGGTTTGGATGCGTCAAAAATGCCGATTGTGGTGTATCAAGGGCATTCTATTCATGGGAATGAGCCGAGTGGCGCGAATGCAGGCATTTTGGCGGCATATTATTGGGCGGCTGCTCAAAGCGCAGAAGTGGATGAAACCTTGAAAAATATTGTCATTTTGTTTGACCCGTCTTTCAATCCTGATGGGATGCAGCGGTTTAGTCAGTGGGTGAATATGCATCGGTCTAAAAATTTGGTGTCCGACCCAGCGAGTCGAGAGTTCAGCGAAGTGTGGCCCTACGGACGGACGAACCATTATTGGTTTGACCTCAATCGGGATTGGCTCGTGGCTCAACAGCCTGAATCCAAAGCTCGATTAGCGTTTTTTCATGAATGGAAACCCAATATTTTGACCGATCATCATGAAATGGGTAGCAACGCCACGTTCTTTTTTATGCCTGGCGAACCCACGCGTGTGAATGCCTTCACGCCTAAGAAAAATCAAGAATTGACGGGTAAAATTGGTGAATTTCATGCAAAAGCCTTGAATAAAATTGGTTCGCTCTATTATTCAAAACAAGGTTATGATGATTTTTATTACGGAAAAGGCTCAACTTATCCTGATGTGAATGGTTCGATTGGGATTCTGTTTGAGCAAGCGAGTTCACGCGGGCATTTGCAGCGCACAACCAATGGTTTGTTGAGTTTTCCTTTTACCATTCGAAATCAGTTGACGACTTCATTTTCAACCATTGAAGCAGCTAAAAATTTAAGGGTTGAAATCTTGAATTATCAGCGGGATTTTTATAAAAATGCTAAAGATGAAGCAGCTAAAGACACTCGAAAAGCCTACATATTTGGCGATAAATACGATAAATCAAGGCTTTTTCATTTTATTGAAATATTGAAACGCAATCAAATTAAAGTATTTGAATTAAATCAAAATGTACAGAGTTTTGATAAAGGTACATCATATATTGTACCCACTGAGCAGCAGCAATATAAGCTCATCAAGGCATCTTTTGAGAAATATACTGAGGGGTCGAATGGTTTTTTCACGGATTCTCTTTTTTATGATATTTCAGCTTGGACGCTGCCAATGGCTTTTAATTTAGACTTTAAAGCCTTAGATGGTGGCAATTTTAATACAAATATGCTTGGAAAAGAGGTGACCGATTGGACTTTTCCAACGGGTCAAGTTGTGGGTGGGCAGAGCAGTTATGGATATGCGTTTGCATTTGATGATTATTATGCGCCCAATTTGCTCAATGCTCTTTTGCAAGAGAACCTGTTAGTAAAAGTGTTGACCGATCCTTCAAAAATGGATGTGGGTTCAGTTGAGGAACGAAATCCCGATGCAAGCGGGAAGGGTATAAAAAATTTTGATTACGGAACAATCGTCGTTCCCCTTCAAAATCAAACAAAATCAGCGGAATCTATCTATTTATTGATTCAAAATGCTGTAAAAAAGACAGGCGCGACTGTTTTTTCCTTGAAAACAGGCTTGGCTACTGAGGGGGTAGATATGGGCAGCCCTTCGGCAATGACGGTCAGAAAACCGAATGTGGCGATGCTCGTCGGCGACGGCGTGACGAATAATGATGCAGGTGAAGTCTGGCACTTGATGGATACGCGCTACGATATGACTTTGACAATGCTTGATGTGGTGAATATTGGGCGCAATAATTTGAACGCTTATACGAGTGTTGTCTTGGTAGATGGCTCATATTCTCCTGCTGTCGCTGCAAAATTGAAGGAATATGCAGCGAGTGGCGGCACGCTCATTGCATTTGGCAGGGCTATAAAGTTTTTGAAAGCGAATGATTTGGCGGTGGTTGATTTTAAAACCATTAAAAAAGACACTAAAACGGTAGCCCGACGAGCGTATTCAAAATTGGAAAATGACGAAGGCTCGGCAGTTATCGGTGGGGCAATATTTGAAGCCGATGCGGATTTATCGCATCCCTTGCTTTATGGTTATCACTCTTTGAAAATGCCTGTTTTCAGGGCGGACACTTTTTTTATGGAAATGCCACAAAATATATATGCTGCGCCATTGGTTTATACCGCCAATCCGTTGGCGAGTGGCTACATGAAATCCAAATGGACGGATGCCGTGAAAAACACGCCTTCGATTATCGTCTCGCAAGCGGGCGCGGGTCGCTCTATCTGCATGATTGACAATCCGAATTTCCGCGCTTTTTGGTACGGTACGAATAAACTGTTTGCCAACATGATTTTCTTTGGCAATTTGATACAGACGGGGGCTGTTGAAGTGCCTAAGGTGGTTGGGGAGAAAAAGTAGGATTTTATTTTTACTTATAAAAAAAGCGATTATTTCTTTGGGAGATAATCGCTTTTTTTGTTTTGGTGCTTGCTTTAGGTTATTCTGTAAGTTGTTGATAGTCAATATTTTATATTACTAACACCCCTCAGTATAAAGCCTTAAAAAGCTATTCAACAATATGTGTGGGAATGGCTTTTTATCATTAAAAAAATCAAAAAATACACCTACTCATACGACAGCCCATATTTATCCAAGACATCTTTTGGCACGCCTTCCCAATTATTAGGTGTATTGCCGAGATAGCCCAAGTCTTTGAAGCCCATTTGAGTGGTATAAAAACCCGTCAAAGTTAAATTGCGCATCAAATTGAAAAATTTGACGCCTTGTGAGTATTCAGGTTTGGCTTTTAGCGGATAAGCGATGAGGTCAATCAGCGTGAGGCGTTGGGCAGAAGTACAGTCTATAAAAGTTTTGTCAAACATTTTGAGGCATTGCACATCCATCCATTTCAAGCCGCCGCGCATGGGCGTTTGCATCTCAGGCTTATCTTTCACCATAAAATCAATGAATGCTGGCACGCCTGCTTGCGAAGCACTGCCCGAAATGCCATCCGCGGGTAAGATAATATCGGACAAAACCGTTATCACTTTCATCTCTGAAGGCGTTAAAAATTTATCGGCTTTTATTTTTCTATCCCTTATTTTTTCCTCCTCGGTGCTGCCCGGTTTGTCGGGGTCTTTTTCTTTGAATAAATCGTTGAACACCCCCTCAGTATTAGGCATGTTTTCAGCCTTTGCGGATGTCGTAGTTACTCCGATGCCAAAAGTGGTGAGTGCAAGGGCTTTGAGTGAATCGCGTCTTTTCATTTTTATATTTTTTGATGATAAAACTATGTGTATGAAGCCACGAATTTTACGAATTGACGAATATTTGCTAATCTATGTTTTGACCATTAGATGTTATATCCAAATTAGCAAATATTCGTTAATTCGTAAAATTCGTGGTACAAAATTATCTAAAATTTCCCTGCTTTTCGTTGCTCAACAATATACTCCGATGTCCTCATCGCCAAAGCCAATATCGTCCAAGTCGTATTTTTATGTGGTTGCGAAACCAAAGGACCGCCATCTACAACAAACAGATTTTTGACATCATGCGCTTGACAATTGGCATTTAAAACAGACCGTTTTGGATTATTACCCATACGTACAGTGCCGACTTCATGGATAATGCGTCCAGGCGTTTCTAAGCCATATTGTCTATCAGCTCCCGGATTTTTATTGAGCGGAATGCCGCCCATTTCAGTTATAATGGTGTCAAAAGTATCCTGCATGTGCTTGGCTTGATTGATTTCATTGTCTGACCATTTATAGTTAAAACGCAACACAGGGATACCAAATTTATCCACCACATTGGGGTCTATTTCGCAATAATCATCTTCTTTTGCAATGGCTTCACCACGACCTGCCATACCGACAATTGCTCCATATTGACGGCGCACATCGCTTTTCAGCCTTGTACCATACCCGCCAGATTCCAAATGTGAACCATCTTGTTGCGGTATCAAACCATTGACGTTTTCAATATTAAATGCAAAACCATAGCCCGGCATACTCATTCCACCGCCATATTCTATATGATAACCTCTTGGAAAATCCAACTTTTTATTGTCCAACCACCACGGCGTATAAACGTGCATACCGCCCACGCCATCTTCATTGTAGCGTTTTCTATCCAAAAGAGCAGGAATGAAAGCCGAGCGCGACAAACCCGTAGAATCGTGCAAATATTTACCGACCACACCACTTGAATTAGCCAAACCTTCAGGAAAACGCGATGATTTTGAATTGAGCAAAAGCCTTGCAGACTCGCAAGCCGAAGCCCCTAAAACAACAATTTTAGCGCGTATGGATTTCTCACCGAGCGTGTTTTTATCCACAAACGAGACGCCCGTTGCCAAGCCAGTTTGAGCATCTGTCAAGACTTCGCGCACCATTGCATTAGTGAATAAATCAACATTGCCCGTTTTAATGGCTGGTTTGACTAAGACAGAAGATGAGGAAAAATCCGCGTAAGCCGTACAACCTCGATTGCATTGACCACAATAAAAACAAGAGCCGCGTTCATCATTAATCGGCTTCGTCAGCATGGACATCCGCGAAGAAATGACAGGTATTTGAAGGTTTTTACCTGCTTTTTTAAGGAAAAGCTCATGCAAACGAGGTTTTGGAGGCGGCAGGAAAATACCGTCTGGCTCGTTGTACATGCCTTCGTTAGAGCCAAAAAGACCGATAAATTGGTCTAATTTATCGTAGTAAGGTTTCACATCATCGTAGCCGATAGGCCAATCTTCGCCCAAGCCATCAATACTTTTAGCTTTAAAATCATTGGGTCCGAAGCGTAAGGAAATGCGCCCCCAGTGGTTCGTCCGTCCGCCCAACATACGTGAGCGAAACCAATCGAAACGAGTCCCATTTTTTTGAGTGTAAGGCTCGCCGTCGAGTTCCCAACCACCCCATGCAGCATCCCAATCGCCGAAATTGCGAAGTGGCGTTGAAGCACCTCGACGCGGTGACTCCCAAGGACCCCTCAGTTGAGTGATGTATTTGGGGTCGGCAGGATCGTAATAACCACCAGCTTCCATGAGTGCCACTTTTGCACCCGCCTTGGCGAGTACGTAAGCTGCCATGCCGCCGCCAGCACCCGAGCCAACTATCACGACATCGTATTCTTTTGCTTGCTCTTTTATTTGCATAAATCCTTTATTTTCAATCGTTTATAAAACTGGATTGAAAATAATTGATTTAATTGAAATAGCCTATATTTTTCTAAAATCAGGATAATATTTTGACGAATTACGTTTTTGGAGTTACGAATTTTACAATGGGCAATAGGTGATGGGTAATGGGTAATGGGTAATGAGCAATAGGTAATGGGTAATCAGTAATGGATAATGAGTGATATTACTGATTACCCATTACTGATTACCAATTACCCATTTTTTCTCACCCGCCCAACCAGGTTTTAAAATCGCTCACACGCTCGCGGGCGACGAAAATATCTTCAATTTGAGAACCTGTTTTAATGGCTTGGGGCATTAATTCCAATTTCAAGCGACCATTGAAATGAGGGCTGATTTTTTGGATGGATTTAAGGCTGACAATCATTTTGCGATTGATGCGGAAAAAATCTTTTGGATTGAGGAGAGATTCTAATTCATCGAGGGTGCACTCAGTGATGTGTTTTTTATTTTGAAAAATATAGAATTGGGTTAAGCCATCTTCTGAAAAGAAATAGGCTATGTCGGGGGTTTCAATAAAAGAAATATTTTGACCTTGTTTGATTAAAAATCTTGATTTGTAATTGTTTGATTTTGAAATATTTAAAGCCAATTCTTTGAAAAAATCGGTGGCATTTTGCCCATAAATATTGTCAGCCGTAGAAGCACCTCCTGTCTGAATTGCAGATTTTTTATGCCGAATTTTGACCATTACATCCATTAATTCTTCTTCATCAATGGGTTTTAATAAATAATCAATGGCATTCACCTTAAATGCTTTGATGGCATATTGGTCAAAAGCTGTGGTGAAAACGACGGGCGATTGGATGTTGACATGATTAAAAATATCAAAACTCAAGCCATCGGCAATTTGAATATCCATAAAAATAGCATCAGGAGAAGGGAATGTATTGAGCCATTTTATGGACGCCTCCACAGAATCTATCGTTTCGATGATGGATACTGAGGGGTCGGCTTTTTGAAGCAATTTGGTCAATTGCTTGGCAGCGGGTTGTTCGTCTTCGATGATGAGTATTTTCATAAAATGTCAAATAACTTGCAGCAAATTTCAGAACTTGCTGCAAGTTTCGTTAAAACTAATTTTTTATTTCGCTAAAACACCCCCCTCAGTAAACACCTCTCTTTCAGTGGTTTTCTGATAGGTTTCATCATATTTTTCATGCATGGTGCCCATCATTCTATCCCAAATAGTTGTCCACAGACCATAATTTTTGACTGAATATTTATGGTGCATATTGTGGGCAACAGCCGTGTTGAACCATTTTCCGAGCCAATGTTTATTCAAATTTTTAGGTAAAATTTCATATCCGAGGTGACCATATACATTGTATGAAATTTGAAACAACATATAAATTCCGATAGCAGATTGGTGTGTCGGAATTGAAAACGCAATTATCGTCACGATTAATGCTTCAAATACCGCTTCGATTGGATGAAAAGCGTAGGCTGTCCACGGCGTTGGATTATTGGATTTGTGATGAATGAGATGCACATATTTAAATACTTTAGGATGGTGCATCAAACGGTGCGTCCAATAAAAATAGGTGTCGTGTAGGAAAAACATCCAAATAAACGTGAAATAATAATACGGCATTCCGTAATCGCTGATTTTATAATAGACATTGGTGTAGGGTTTTAAAATAAAAAAAGTCCAAACACTGATGCCTGCAAAAATGCCCATAGACATAACGGAGTAAAAAATATCGCGCCCATAATCGCTGATATGCGGAAATTTAGGTTGCACTCTTCGCACCAGCATCTGGTTTTTAAAAACGATGTAGAAGAGGACAAAGACGATAGTTGCCATTAAAAAATAGCGAGTGCCGATATGTGAAAAAGCGAATTGCCATCTTGCTAAAAACTCTTGTAAATTCATAACTGATTAATTTTGATTGGTTTATAATAATGGTAAAATAACCGTAAAATACTGAGGGGTCACTATTACATCTAATTGTTTTTGGCTGACAAGCTTGTATCTGTTTTTGATATTTTGCAAGCCCGTACCTGTTCCTATTTGTACTTGATTTTTACGTTGAAGGTTGTTTTTAACGACTAATTTATTACCATTTTCTACACCTACTTCTATTAAAAGCGGTTTTTCTGTAGAGATAATATTGTGTTTGATAGCATTTTCAAGGACAATTTGCAAAGCTAAAGGTATCATATGAGACTCGGCATACCCCTCAGTATTGTCAAGTTTGATGTTCAAATTATCGCCAAATCTTTCTTTTAATAAAAAAATATAGGCTTTCAAAAATTCAAGCTCATGACTGAGGGGGGTCGTCGGGTTGTCTTTAATTTCTAAAATATAGCGATATACTTTTGACAATTGCTGGACAAACCGCACCGCCGTATCAGGGTTTTCAGGAATAATATGAATCAATGTATTCAACGAATTGAATAAAAAATGCGGATTCACTTGATTTTTCAAGCCATCGAGCTGGCTTTGAATGTTTTCACGTTGCAATTGTTCTTTTTCAAGACTTGTTTTTTTCCATAATGAAAAATTGCGCATACTCTCATAAATCCCTGCAATGACAATAAAACTGAACAAACTGGCTGCATTGACTTGAAAAAGAGTAGGGCGATGTGCCATTGTATCAAACGTTACAAGAGGTTCTAATATTAAATGAAAAATATTGCCAAAGCTCAAAATAAAAGAAAAACAAAGACCCAATATCCACAATAATCGTTGACGATTCTGACTATAATGAGGAAATTTTTGATTGCATCTGATAAAAACATAACGACAAAACTGCCAATCAATAAAGGTCAATAATATGCAGACTAAGGTAGAACAGAACAATGACATCGAATCATCCAACACCTCCTGAAAAAAGATAGGTGGAATAATTAAGCCTGACAATGGTATGCCAATCAGCCGAAACCATTTATCATCAAAACCCAAATATTGACTTGAATTAGACATTGTTTTAATTCAAAAATTTAATTAATAGTGAAGTTATTCCCAAATATAAGCACAATGGCGAATAAAATTGGGTATCCAAACGTCCAAATTCAGTATTTTTTATGCTTTTGAAAAAACCGACATATTTGAAATCGCCTATCGCACGAAGTAGAAATATCGAGCCAATAACATACAAACCGATTTCATGTTTAAATAGATTTCTCGAACCTAAAATATCTACTTGTTTAAGTGTAAAAACTGCCATCCCAAACAAACCTAAAGCCACAACCATACACGCCATTAAGCCCGGTATAAATAAAGGAGTGCCGTTATTAAGATTTTGAGGCAAGGCTTGTGTGCTGCCCCACTTGCCTCCAATACCCCAATAAAAATGGATAGCAGCCAACAAGATGAATATTAAGGTGTTGATAATACCGAGTAAAGTTGTCATTTTAAGGAAAATCGTTTAATTTTGAACTCTAAAAATATTGAAATGGTAAAATTAACTAAATCTATAGAACTAACGCTTTCAGATATTTTGATGGCAATTGACCAACTACCGCGTAAGGACAAAAACGCTGTAGTTAAGCATCTGATAGATGAAAAAACGGGCATTCAATTGACCCGTTACGCAGATATGCCCAAAACACTCGACCTTGAACAGATGATGAAAGAACAAGGTTATAAAGGCGTTGATTGGCAAAAAGTAGATAAAATTGTTGCTGAAATGAATATCCAAGAGCCAATTGAAGAACTTTTAAAACAATTAACCAAATGACATTTCTACTCGATACCAATATTTTAGTCCATATATTGAGAAACAAACGAGCCTATTTTGACCATACTTTTCAAATTAATAAACCCAATAATAGACTTATTATTTCTGCTGTAACAATCGGTGAACTTCGTTCATTTGCTTTACAAAATAAATGGGGCGAAAGAAAACAACAACAAATGGAAACGTTAATACAAGAATTTTTTGTTGTTGAAATTAATACCGATTCAATACATCACCATTACGCCGAAATTGACACTTACAGCCAAGGTAAACTTGATGGGCGACCCCTCAGTATTTCAGCTCGCAATATGGGTAAAAATGATTTGTGGATTGCGGCAACTGCTTCCGTTTTCAACGCCACTTTATTAACTACTGATAATGATTTTGACCATTTGGGCACTGTTTTTTTAAACGTTCCTAAAATTGATTTAGCTCAATTAGCTCAATATTGACACGTCGTTTTATTATGAGTTGAAATAATTTGACTTAACAAAATTTCACCTTTGACCATAAAATAAAAAGCTGAAAAAGTTGAACGGTAGATTTACGACATTGAGTTGTAGAAAAATAGCCTTGAAATAGGCTTTTTGCTTTCAGATTTATTGAAAATATGGTGCGTTTCGCTCCATCAAGCAGAAGGCATGACTGAGGGGTGTTTTTTTTTTAGTAAATTTTATTGAGTTATTAAAAAAAATAAGTATTTTAGCTACTCGAAAAAAAAATTATTTAACTCGAAAAAAAACAATATGAAAATCAGTAATAACTTTTACATTCAAGAATTCGTCTCTCGTGATTTTTACCTCGAAAATGGTGATGGCTCACTCAAATTTATTGACCAACGTATCGTATTAGCCGCTCAATTTATTCGTGAAAAAATAGCCAAACCGATTACAATTAATAACTGGAACGACGGCGGCGAGCGACAATTCTCTGGCGTGCGCCCGTTTGTTTGTAGTGTAGGGGTAGCTTATTCGCAACATAAATACGGACGAGCGGCTGACCTCAAATGCGACAGTATGAGCAGCGAAGAGATGCGCCAACTCGTGAAACGCTATTGGCCCGATTTGAAAAAATATATTTCGACTATAGAAGCTGATACAGATGGTTGGCTACATATGGATTGCCGTTGGACAGAAAACCCTGATGTGTTGAACATCGTTCCAAATCCGTTCAAGGCATCCGACAGATCACTTGAATCAGCAGAAGTTGGCTCACGCGGCTTAGGCGAAATAGACGAATACGACGGTTGGGATTAAAGGTATCAACGCTTAAAATATGCATGGAATGAGAGATTATTCCGCATAAAATCAAAAATAATACAATTAAATTGTTAATAATTCAAACAATAATAGTTTGAGTTTTAATAATTTAAAAAAACTCCTTAACTTAGCTTTTTGAAACAGTATATGGGAATATTCCCGCAGAATGAAACATTATTTTTTTAATTAAAACAAGCACACACTATGGGACCTAATTCGTTTAGAAATCTCACTTATGCTGCCGTTTTGGCAGTGGTTGGCGCACTCGTTTACCTTGTTTATCAATCGAGTAAAAAGAAGGAACGCCTCAATCCGAGCGTTGAAAGCTCCGCAAGCTTGGGTGGCTATACCGATACTCTCGGTAGCATCTCTGGCACTTCATCTGCTGCATTGGGTGGTATAGATTCTGTCAGCAACTCTGTTGATGGCAATTTTGTATCAAGCAGTTCACCTTCAAGCCCTGCAACTTACTCAAGTGGCAAGAGTAAAACTTCAGAAGTAAAAGAAGTGACGGCTGAAGAACCAGGAAGCCTTAGCAGCAATAGCCTAACTGGTCCTGAGGATGGCATTTCTTCATCTCAGAAGAAAACAGTGACGGCGAAAGGAGTGAAAAGCAAAACCACCGTTAAAGCTAAAGAAAAATTTGACGCTGGTTCAAGTTCAGGTGATTTTATGACTATTGCAGGGTCTTTTGCCAGTAAAGACAATGCTGAAGCATTGGTCACTAAATTGAAAAAGATGGGCTTTACAAATGCCGAAGCTGTGAAAATGGAAAATTCCGCTAATACTTACACTATTGCGGGGTATTACAAATTCAAAGGTGGGGCAGATGCAGCAGTCCGTACTTTGAAAGCCAACAAAATTCCGGCTATCGTAAAGAAAAAATCAGGTGATATTTACAAAACAACACCAGCACCGGTTAAGCCCGTAGCTACGCCAAAAGCACCGACTAAATCGGCATCAACAGCGAAACCAATTTAAATTGACCTTGTTTTTCTTTACAACAAAAAAGCCGACTTGAAAACAAACAAGGCGGCTTTTTTTTATTTACGAAAGAAAATATTAAATTTGCAACAGAAGGATTCAAATTATTTCTCTTAACCAAACTCAATCACCTATGACTATGGAAGCAACTACTACCATCGTAGAAATCATTGATTACTCTCCCGAATTTAAGGAAAATTTCAAAAAACTCAATATGGAATGGATGAGTCAATTCAAAATAGACGACTCGCAGTTGGCTATTGTTGAGCATCCTGATGAGCAGATTATTCAAAAAGGTGGGTTTATTTTTTTCGCAGAAGTAGATAGCAAAATCGTCGGAACGGGGGCATTGTTGCGTGAAAGCAATAAACTCTACGAAATCGCTTATATGGCTGTCACTCCTACATATCAAGGTAGGCATATTGGCAAATCATTGTTGAAAAAAGCGATTGATAAAGCGATACAGGCAGGGGCGAAGCAGGTTTATTTAGTAACCAGTACAAAACTCAAAGCATCGCTCGAGATGTATCGCACTTTCGGATTTAGAGAATCTCCGCTTGACCCTGAAATGTCCGTTTATCAGGGTTCAGATGTGAAAATGACGTTGAATTTAAAATAATGACCAATATTTTTTTTCAATAAAAAGCCCAAAGGATTGTAAAATCTTTTGGGCTTTTTTATTAAAAAAACAGGCTTTTTACTGAGGGGGTCACTCTTGTATTATCGTGACCTTATCTACAAAATACCTCGTCTCGCCTCGCCAAAACAGTTGTTTGGTATATTCTGTATAATGCAGTGTCACTCTTTTACCTGTTGATTCCGCTTCTTGCAGGGCTTTTACAGCATCATTTTCATTGACTGAAAAAGACCAAACGTTGCCACCAGCAACTGAATTAGTGCCATCATTTGGCACCATCACAGCACTCATTTGAAGTTCGCCTTCCCATGTTTTAAACACATAACCTTTGTGACTCAATTTACGCAACAAGCCTGTCCGAGTGCCATCGCTATAAGGATAATAGAGAATAAATGCTGCCCAAATTGCCAATCCAAGTACAATAATTGCTGTAATCCATAAAAATTTACGACGTAGATGCCACGAAGCTACGCGGGCTTTTACACTGTCTCCTATTTCGTTGATTGCCATAGTTAATCTATTTTTTAGTGGTGAAATTATTTAAATTTATAAACGAATAATCAAAAATTTAGTGCGCTTCCAACCAATTATTTCCAACGCCCATACCCACCTCTATCGGCACTTTCAGATTCGGAATAGCATGTTTCATACAATCTTCAACAAGGGCTTTTATCGTTTCTAACTCAGGTTTGAAGACATCAAAAACCAATTCATCATGCACTTGTAAAACCAATTTTGATTGCAACTGCTTGTCTTTCAATATTTTATGAATATTAATCATCGCTATTTTTATCATATCGGCAGCCGAACCTTGTATCGGTGTGTTGATAGCCACCCGTTCGGCAACGCTGCGGGCGAGGCTGTTGCGGCTATCTATATCCCTCAGTATTCGACGACGCCCCATGAGTGTGGTCACATATCCGTTCTTGCGAGCGTCTTCCACAACCGTCTCCATATATTTTTTTAAATCTTTATATTGAGCAAAATATTGGTCAATCAATTGCTTCGCCTCAGCCCGTGTAATGCCCAATTGATGCGATAGATTTTGAGAACCCGCCCCATAAAGAATACTAAAATTCACCGTTTTAGCATTGCGGCGTTGAGCGGAGGTGACTTCACTGAGGGGTACGCCATAGACCTTCGCGGCTGTTGCCTGATGAATATCCAAACCTTCACTAAAGAAACCCAACATGGCTTCCTCTTGCGCTAATTCAGCAATCAAACGCAACTCAATTTGACTATAATCCGCTGAAAGTAAGACATAATCTTCATTTCGAGGAATAAATGCTTCGCGCACTCGCTTGCCTTCGTCTGTGCGAATAGGTATATTTTGTAAGTTCGGATTGTTGCTGCTGAGTCGCCCCGTAGCTGCTAAAGCCTGATTGAACGATGAGTGAATGCGTCCTGTTTTAGGATTAATCATGCGTGGCAAAGCTTCAACGTAAGTAGATTGTAATTTTGCCAAACCTCTAAAATCCAAAATCGCTCTGGCGATAGGATAATTTTCAGCCAGTTCGCTCATTTTTTCCTCATCGGTCGAATATTGGTCTGTTTTGCCTGTTTTTTTCCAACGATATGGGAGTTTCATTTTATCAAATAAAATTTCTCCTACTTGCTTCGGCGATGCAATATTGAAACGAGCGCCTGCTAATTCATAAACCTTATTTTCGTAATCCCTTATTTTTACATCCAATTCCTTAGCAAAATCATTCAAATACTCAGCATTAACTCGGATTCCATTAAATTCTAACTCCGTCAAAACCTCCACCAATGGCATTTCAATAGTGTGAAATAAATTATTGAACCCCTCAGTATCAAGCTTAGGTTTTATAAATTCATACAATTGAAAAGTTATATCAGCGTCTTCAGCAGCATATTCTTTTACTTTTTCGACCTTCACATCGCGCATAGAAAGTTGATTTTTACCCTTGCCAATCAACGTTTCTATTGAAATTGGTTCATAAAGCAAGTAATTTTCCGACATATAATTCATATTATGGCGCAAATCAGGCTCTATCAAATAATGCGCTATCATGGTATCAAACTCCACGCCTTGCATCTCTATATCGTACCATTTCAACACAATCAAATCGTACTTTATATTTTGACCTATTTTTTTAACATCTGCATTTTCAAAAAGCGGTCTGAACTCTTCCAAAACTTCTTGCGCTATCTTTCTATCAGCCGAAATAGGTACATAAAAGCCCTCACTCGACATTGTTGAGAAAGACATGCCGACCATTTCTGCTTGATTGGCATCTATATTTGTCGTCTCGCAATCGTAAGCGAATAGCTTACTTTCGGTCAGTTTTTTAATTAAAATACCGCGTTTTTCAAGCGTATCGACTAAAATGTAGTTGTGTGGCGTATTATTAATATTTTTTTCTGCCTTAGAATAGCTCGGCAAACCTGCATGACTACTTCCGCTATCGTTTGGCTTGTCAGAAGATGAGGGTGCTCCTGCAATTGCCCCAAAAAGGTCGCCTTGCAAACCAATTTTAAGCGCAGCTGCTTGAATAATGGCATTCTCAGGTGCTTCGGTTGTTGAATCACTCCCTAATATTTCTTTGGCAATAGATTTAAATTCCAATTCCTTGAAAACTTCTGCCAATTTTTCTTTATTGTATTCACTGAGTTTATAATCTTCGTCATGAAATTGAACGGGCACATGAATATCAATCAAAGCCAATTTTTTGGATAAAAGCCCTTGTTCAGCAAAATTTTTAAACGTATCCTGTTGTTTTCCTTTCAATTCGTCGGCATGAGCGATGATATTTTCGACAGTACCATATTTTTCTAATAAAATAGCGGCTGTTTTGGGACCAATGCCAGGCACACCTGGAATATTATCCGCCGAATCGCCTTGCAAACCCAATATATCCACCACTTGATCCACATTCTTAATTTGCCAATTATCACAAACTTCTTTCACGCCCCAAACCTCTGCATCGTTGCCATTTTTCGCTGGTTTGTAAAGAAAAATATTTTCGCTCACGAGCTGCCCAAAGTCCTTATCGGGCGTCATCATATATACTTGAAAGCCTTCTTTTTCTGCTTGTTTTGCCAATGTTCCGATGACATCATCTGCTTCAAAACCTTCGGCAGTGACAATCGGAATATTCATACCCCTCAGTATTTCCATGATATGCGGCAAGCCAAAAGAAATATCTTCGGGCTGAGAATCGCGATGGGCTTTATACAAATCAAACATATTGTGTCGAAAAGTCGGCGTGGGTAAGTCAAAAGACACCGCTAAATGCGTCGGTTTTTCTTTTTTCAATACATCCAACAGTGTGCGCGTGAAACCACTAATGCATGAGACGTTCCAGCCTTTCGAATTCATCAAAGGGCGCGTGATGAAAGCATAATGCGCCCGATACACCAGCGCGTGACCATCTAAAAGAAACAGTTTTTTCATAATTTCTAATGTCTAAATATCTAATATCTAACGATAGGCAAATGTACTAAACAAACCATCAAATCAGCTTTTCAAGAGCGTGATATTCGATGCCGTAGTGCTTTTTTATGGTTTCCACTTGTGCAAATGCTTCTTTCTTGGGTTGGCTTTTGATGCCCACTATCATCACATTTTTAGGCGTGTGCTCAGTGCTGATAAATTCAAAAACTTTGGTTTTGTAGCCATGTGCTTCCATGAGTAAAGCACGGATGCCATCGGTCAGGAGTTCTGCTTGGCGTTCTTCCATGATGCCGTGTTTCAGAATCGGCTGCATTTCGTTGTGCACATTCAGTTGCTTCCTAATTTGCTTATGACAGCATGGCGCAACCACTATAATTTTCGCATTGGCTTTAATGCCTTTTGCAATCGCCACATCGGTTGCCGTATCGCAAGCGTGTAGCGCAATGAGCATATCCAAACGCTCGGTTTGATAATCGTTAATATCTTGTGCAATGAATTTCAATTGAGAAAACGCTTGTTTTTCTGCCAAATCATTACAAAAACGGGTCAAATTTTCCCTCAATTCGAAGCCTGATACTGAGGGGGTCATTTTCAAATTATTAAAAAGATGGTCGTACAATGCAAATGTCAAATAGCCTTTTCCGCTGCCAAAATCAGCAATAATGGCATCATCAGGCAAAGGAATTTCTTTTAAAAGGCTATCTATAATTTCGATATATTTATTGATTTGCTTAAATTTCTTCTGACCTGTTGGGGTAATATGACCCTTTAAATCAGTGATTTCGAGGGCATGAAAATAGGCTTGAGCAGGGTCGAGTAAGCGTTTTTTTTCTTTATTATGAGATAAATCACTGCCTTCTTTTTTTAATAAAACAACATCATTCAACGATGTTTTTTTAATTAAAATTTGAGAATTTTCTCCTTTTTTATTAAAAATTAAAGAAATATCATGTTCAGAAGTCAACAAAATAGCATTTAAAAAAGCAGTGCCTAATTGCGATTCAATCAAGTCATACCCCTCAGTAAAATCATGGTTTTTGACCTCATCGCGAGTGGTATAGCGAAAAGTGAAAGAGAGCTTAGGCGTATTTTTTATTTCAATTAATCGAACATAGATGTTTTTTAAATCAACTAAATGCTTCGGTTTAGACAAAGTTAGTTTTATAAACGTTTGATTCTGAACGCTTTGCGATAGTTTTTCTAAAAATTGATGGATAGGTGTCTGATTCATTCTACAAAAATAAAAAAAACCTTGCGGCTTTGGTCAAATCGCAAGGTTTTGAAAAGTATATTTTAATGACTTATTTAAATTTCGTAACTACCGATATTTAGCCCCTCTGGGGCAAGCAGTTGAGTAGTTACTAAATTTCAACTTTGACCATTTTAGTAAATTCCCCTACTCGCTCCATAATTTTTTCTTTCGTCAAATCTTTCAAATTCTCAATGCTGAATTTTTCAACGCAAAATGAGGCTAAAGCAGAGCCATAAATAATAGCCCGTTTGAGGCTTTCAAACGACGTATCGTCCACACTCGCCAAATAGCCGATGAAGCCTCCCGCGAATGTATCGCCCGCACCCGTCGGGTCAAAAACTTCTTCAAGCGGCAAACCGGGCACGAAGAAAATATCGTTTTGATGAAACAACATCGCGCCATGTTCACCTTTTTTGATGATGAGGTATTTGGGTCCCATCGTCAAAATCTTGCGAGCTGCTTTGCGTAGTGAAAACTCACCACTCAGTTGACGCGCCTCTTCGTCATTAATGGTCAAAACATCTACCCGAGCAATGACTTTCAGAAGGCTTTCGAGAGCAATATCCATCCAAAAATTCATGGTGTCTAAGACCACGAGCTTAGGGCGGCTGTGCATCTGATCGAGTACACGCATCTGCACATCGGGCGTTAGGTTGCCGAGCATCAAAAACGTCGAATTTTTATAATTTTCAGGCAAAATGGGGTCAAAATCTGCCAAAACATTGAGTTGCGTTTCGAGTGTATCGCGCCCGTTCATGTCTTTGTGATAGCGACCATGCCAGAAGAAGGATTTTTCACCTTGCTTAATTTGCAAACCGTCGAGGTTAATGCCTTTGCCGCGCATATAATCCAATTCATTTTGAGGAAAATCGTCACCGACAACAGCTACGAGATTAATGTCTTTGGTGAAGTAACTTGCAGCTAAACTGATATATGTGCAAGCACCGCCAACCACTTTTTCTGCCGTTCCGTAAGGTGTTTCTATGGTATCGAACGCAACCGTTCCAACTGTTAAAAGGCTCATTATCAAAGAGTTATGATTTTTGAGAAAAATTATTTTAATATTTTTAAAAAATTTAAGCTGCAAAGATTGTATTTTTATGTGAAAGATTGTACTTTTGCATCGCTTTTTAAAACAAGTACTAAAAGAAGTAAATGCTTGATTAGCTCAGTTGGTTAGAGCGGCGGACTGTTAATCCGTAGGTCCTAGGTTCGAGTCCTAGATTAAGCGCACAAAAAAAGCCTTGCAGTGATGTAGGGCTTTTTGCATTTTAAGATTTATTCGCCATTTGTAAGCCTTTCTTTCAAAAAATCAATTCTAAAAATATTTATTTTACTTTTATTTTATTGAAAACCGCGCAGAAATAGTAAATCGAATCAATATTTTTTGGAAAGAGCTGCTTTCTGAACTTGATTGATTTGCTTCTGTAATTTCGGTGGTAACGAATGCATTTGACCTACTCATTCTTATTTGAGAATTATCATAATTAGAACTGGTTTCATTCTCAATAATATAAATAGGCTTTCCTGCCTGCTCTCCGATAGCCGCTAAAAGGTAATCCGCTTTTTCTTTTGCAGAAATCATGGCTTTGGTTTTTACCTCTTTGCGAAATTCAGGCATTTTGCTGTGGTTCAGCCGCTCAATTTTAGCATCCTCTACATCCATTAAATCCAATTGTTTAAAAATAGAATCCAATTGCATGACATTCGTCAATTTCAAACTGAACTCTTTGATTGCCAACATATCTTTTTTAAAAATTTTGTATTGACGATAATCGCCAGTAAAATTTTTAACGTAAAGATTTTCCAAGCTGATACCAATATTGGTCAATCGGTTTTTCAATTCGGCTTCTTGTTGCAAAACCGTTCTATTTTGCTTGCGCTCTTGCAGGCGAATAAAAACATATATTTCATCAGGCACAACACTCATTTCTGCTGACCCAATGACATCAATATAAGGCTTTTCAGATGCTTTTTCGACTGATTGTGCAGCGAGTGTAGTCATGAAAAAGATTGGAAGCCATAGTAGAAAAGTTCTTTTTTTCATAGCGACAATTGTTTTTTATGTGATAATTTATGTGGTTTAATCAAAATATGCTGTTAAAATATAGACACTCAAGTCATGTAGCAATCAAATACCTAATCTGCGAGCTCAGGGAAAAAAGCATCTCTAAAATGGTCGATTTGAGGGTCTTTTCCACCCCTCAGTATCACGCTCAAAATATCGAATCGAATGGCATTTTCATGCTGGGTTTTATGCATATAGCCAATGGCAGCTTTAATCATCAGCCCTCGTTTTTTATTTTTTACAGCATTTTCAGGGCGTTCAAAAATATCATCCGAGCGGGTTTTGACTTCTGCAAATACCATCGTTTTACCATCCATCGCTATAATATCCAACTCCGCCCGACCATGCCGCCAATTGCGCGCTAAAAGTTGGTAATTTTTTTCTTCAAGGAATTGGGCGGCAAGGTCTTCACCTTTTTTGCCTGTATCGTTATGTTTTCCCATATTTTTACATTATTAGAATAAAAAAAAGCCGTGATACCCCTCAGTATCACGGCTTTAAATGTCGTTATTTTTTTTTGAAATGCTTAGATTTTAACAATTTTCTTAGTAAAAACTTGTTTTTCATTAGAAAATTGTAAGAAATACACACCTTTTGCCAATTCAGACAGATCCAATTCTTGGATGGTTTCTTTACTCAGTTTTATATTTTTCAAGACCTGCCCGTTGGTATTGGATACATTGAGTTGAAAATTGGCAGTTACGCCATTTTGAAATTCGAGGTAAATTTTATCATTCACTGGGTTGGGATAAGCCTTGACTATCCCCTCAGTATTTGGGTCGTTTGTAGCCGTAAAAAAGAGTGCAACTTGCTTTTCGGTAGCAGATGCACATGAGGCATTCTGAGCGAGCAATGTGATGATATAATTACCGTTTCGATTGTAGCGATGCGGTGCTGGGTGTGCATCTTCGGAGGTAGAGCCATCGCCAAAATCCCAAGCAAAGCGGTCAGCATCTTGAGAAATATTGAAAAACTCAACCACATCAGTCGTGATTTTTACATTAAATGCTGATTTAGGAGCTTGATATACTTTTATAATGGTGTCCTGCTTAATGCTGCTCGTGCCTGCTGAATTGGTCATTGTTAAAATGATATCGTAACTCCCAGGTTGGTTATAAGTTACTTTCGGATTTGCCTGATTAGAAGTCGCTGGAGTGCCGCCTGGGAAAGACCAATTCCAAGTAGAAACGGCTGTTGTATTTCTACCTGAATATTGTACAATCATGGGCGCACAACCCTTAGTTTGGCTGGCGGCAATAGTGGCACTTGGCAAACTGAAAATCACCAATTTGACCGAGTCATTCACCGAACCACAAGCGTTGGTGGCTACGAGCCGCACGATATAGGTGCCTGCCGTTCGATAGGTATATTGAGGGCTGACTTGATTGCTGGTTATGCCATCGCCGAAATTCCAAAGGAAATTGGTTGCATTCGTCGTATTATTGATAAAATTGACATTCAAACCATTTTTAGTAGCTGTAAAACTGACTACAGGTTGGCTATTTATTTTGACATATTCTTTCTTAATAATCGTATCGCGTCCGTAGCCATTTTCAACTATCAAGCGGACATCATATACGCCTGGCGTAGTGTAAGTGACTGAGGGGTTCTTCGCATTCGAGGTATCAGGTGTTGCTCCAGAGAATGACCAAAAGAACTTACGCACGTTGTCGGAAGAGCCGTTTGTAAAGAAAATTGTGGACGGTGGGCAAGCATCCCGACCATTCGCCGTAAACCCTGCGAAAGGCGGCGTATTCAAATTGACTAAGGCATTGTATGAGTTTGCACCGCATTCATTCGCCACTCTCAACACTACTCGGTAAGTATCCTGCGCGGCATAAGTATGGACAGGGCTTTGCAAAGTATCCGAGCCACCATCGCCAAATGTCCATTTATAAGTCAAGCCACCAGACGAGCCATTGTTGAAAGTAACCGTGTTATTATTGATAGCATGAGAAAAAATCGGAATGGGTATTGCCCTGATTTTCAATGAGATAGCATTAGTGTTGACAATACTATTATTTAAACAATTGCTTTTTATAACGCACCGATAGAGGTAAGGATTTTGAGCTTCCGAAATCTGTTTCAACTTCAAAGTAGGGGTGCTGATGCCTTCATAAAAATTATCATTGTTCAATGTTTCGTAGCCAGTGCCTTTATTCACTTGCCATTCATACGTTAGGCTCGGACCTTGTGCTGATATTGTGAGCGAGGTTGTATCGCCTACACAAACCAATTTAGCAACGGGCTGAGCCAATATTTCCATTCTACGCTGAATCAAATTAGTTGCGATAGCTGGAGCCAAAGTATTATTCACTGACGAAATGCCATTATCGCCTTTCGCTGCATTTTGAGACGACACGCTGGATTGATTTCTACCTGGATTTCCACCTGTAATATTGCTCGATACTGAGGGGGTGCTGTTGATTGTTAAAATGCGACCACCTGCACCACCACCGCCAGGTCCAAAATCATAAACGGGTGTACTGGAGCTATTTCCGCCATTTCCACCTTTTGCTTCTAAAGCTAAAGTACCTGTAATGGTAGGGATTTGCAGTAAAATAGTGCCACCTGCACCGCCACCACCTGCACCATCGCCATCTGAAAATGAGGCATTTCCACCACTGGCTGCAATAGATTTATTATTGCCTTCTAAAGAATTGGCTTTTATAATGACGATGCCACCACCATTTCCACCGCGCGAATCACTGCCTTCTTTGTTCTGTCCAGCACCGCCGCCGCCGCCAAAGAAAATTTGGTTGGAGCCAGACGGTGTTAAAGACCAACCGCCCAATCCTGGATTTTTACCAGGACAGCGCAATATATTCGATCTTTCCTGATCGCCGCCTTGACCACCTTTTCCTAAATGACCACCGCCGCCACCGCCAGCTTTGTGGTTGTTGCCACCACCGCCACCATTCGCCAATGGTCCTTTGCCTGATTCTTTTCCACCTGCAGCTGGAGCAACGCCTTCACCTTTTTCTCCACCATTATCGGCTGTTGTGGATGTTGCAGAATAATAATAATCATTGTAAGAGCCAAATGACTCGCATTGATTGTAGCTTTTCACAGCACCACCTCGATAGCCCATACCTGAAGCCCAAATTGGAGCATTTAATGTAATGGCGTTGGCTTCAAAGGCAATAACACCGCCCGTTTCGCCATCCCAAGGCTTCGCTTTCAAAGTATCATTGACCGCCACATTGCTCAAGCTGGGAAAAGAAATCATTTGAGTCACACCTTTTGTAGGTGGGTAATCGTTTAAAAATTTGTATTTAAAAAAAATAGTAGTGCCATTAATACTATCAATTTGATTAATTTCATATTTCCCAGTTAAGCTCATACTTTGAACAGTTCCAAACGCTGAGTTGTTATTCAACAACGTCGTTGCGCCATTCATTTGCATCACCACTACTTTGTCGCCCGCACTATATAGCGCAGGATTTTTGACTGTGGCAGTGACCGAACAGGTATCAATAGCCGTAATACGCGTATATTTGTTGATAATACCGCTAATAACTTGGGCTTGTGAGTAAAATTGGAAGAAAACTGTAAACAGAGTGGTGTAGAAAAATTGCTTCATCATCAGATTTGGTTGATTGCTCTAAACGTGTTAGTTTTTTTATATGCATTAAAATCAATTGCAAAATTAATCGGTAAAATCATATTTCAAGTCATTTTAACATTTACCACAATCGAATTACGAGATTTTTAATGAATTATTTTTATTTTTCGTTTCGCTTGTACAAATCAAAAGTATTTTAAATTATGAAAAATAATATTGTCATAAGAGTGGCTACTGATGCAGATATGTCTGCTATCCACGCGCTCGTGCATGAGTTAGCCGTATATGAGCGCGCACCCGAAGCCCATACTGCCACCATTGAGGATTATTTAAAAGATTTTAAAGCCGGCATTTTTGAATCTCATGTTGCCGTGAATATGGATGCTTCGTTAGGAAAGCAAGGCGAAATTGTGGGAATGATATTTTATTATATGGCATATTCGACTTGGAAAGGGCGAATGTTGTACCTTGAAGACTTCGTTGTGACAGAAAGTTATCGACAATATGGCGTTGGTCAGATGCTTTTTGAAACTTTTTTAGAAATTGCACGTGAAAAAGAATGTCGTTTAGTAAAATGGCAAGTTTTGGATTGGAATGAGCCAGCTATCAAATTTTATCGTAAAAATGAAGCAATCATCGAAAATGAGTGGTATAATGGCAAGATTTTTTTAAATTAAATTCAATTGACATGAGTGTTTTATAGTATGTAAAAATACTTTTTGAATTTAATGTTAAAAAAAGCACGCGATTGTTTTCAAATCTGAGAATCAAACCATAAATTTGTTGTTCAATAAAGGAAATTCAATTCTGAATAAAGATAAATTATAGTGTTTCATAGTGTGAGGGGTGACCGCAATGCGAAAAGTGGTTGCCCTTTTTTTATGGGTAATGAATAAGTAATGGGCGGTATTTGTGAACAACTTTTATTTTTTAACTCATAACTCTCAATTCTCAACTCATTAAAACATCAACGACTGTTTTCAAAGCCACGAACATTGGCTCGCGTCCTTCTTTGGTCACTACGCTTTCATCATCATCTTCCATGAGAGCGTCTTCGATAAAAGCCAATAAATCCTCTTGGTCGGAATCGTCAAAAAACACATTCATGCGCTCGCGGAAACGAGTTTCTTTCACTTCATCGAGCAATTCCCAATTGCGTTCCTCTGCTTCACTCAAAGCATTGGACATGACTGAGGGGGTATCTTTTGATTGTTTTTTCGCTGGGCTTTCAACGGCTACTGGATTGTCTTTCTTTACTTTTTCAACGGATTTCCAAATCACAATGAGCAAATAAAGCAAATATTCACGCTCTTCTCGCGTCAATAATTCAAAATCTTCGGAAAAAACATAGCCCAACAAAGCTGGTTGACTCTTGCCAAAACGCTCTATTTCCATTTCAAAATCAGCCGTTTCCAATTGCTCAACGACTTTATCAATGATATTTTCTGATACAAACATATTTTTAGTTGAGAATTGTGAGTTGAAAGTTGAAAGTTTCAAAGAGAGAGTTCAAAAAATTTCAACTCTCAACTCATAACTCTCAACTATTATTACTATTTTTTAGCATCAATTTTCAATCTTTCATCTCGGTTCGCAATTTCCCAAGCGGTGTAAAAAGCGAGTTTGGCGATGATGGACATTTTGTCGAAATTTATTTTATCAATGGTATCTGTTGGTTGGTGATAATCATCGTGGGTGCCGTTGAAATAAAAAATGGCGGGGATACCTTTTTCTGCAAAATTATAATGGTCGCTTCGATAATAGTAGCGATTGGGGTCATTTTCATCATTATAGGTATAGTCCAGAGTGAGTTTGGTGTAGCTTTTATTCATTTCCTCATTGATATTGTGCAAATCAGTGCTCAATTTATCCGCTCCAATGACATAAATATAATTCGGATTGTCTTTATATTTTTCATCTACACGACCCACCATATCAATATTGACATCAGCAACCGTTTTTTCTAAAGGAAAAATAGGGTAAGTGACGTAATATTTTGAACCCAATAGGCCTTTTTCTTCGCCCGTCATGAGTAGGCATAAAATGCTGCGGCGAGGACCTTGCCCCTTGCGTTTCGCTTCGGTCAAAGCTTTCGCAATTTCCAAAACAGTCGATGAACCGCTGCCATTATCATCAGCCCCGTGATAAATAGATTCGCCACGCTTGCCCAAATGGTCGTAATGAGCAGAGACGACGACGATTTCATTTTTCAAAACAGGGTCAGAGCCTTCAATAAAACCCAAGACATTGTTACCAATCAATTGTCTGAAATATTTATCCATTTCTATCTTCAAAACGCAGGGCATACTGAGGGGTCTTGATTTACCTTTGGCTATTTTAGCCCGTACTTTTATCAATTCTTCAGATTTTTTGCCGATGATTTCACGTGCTACTTCAGGCGAAATAAAGAGGCTATTGGCATATTTTCCGTCAGGCAATTCCACATCGCCTGTGATATTTCTACTAAAAAAACGGCGGTTATCTTGTACACTTTTCGATAAATTAGGGTCAATAATTAATACAGCTTTCACCCCTTTTCGATAAGCCACTTCAAGTTTTTTATTCATATTCAAACTCCAATCCGACATGATTTTCGATTTGGTAATCAATGAAGTCGAATCGCTTTTGAGAGGTTCGCCAGGATTAATCATGATGACTTTTCCTTTCAAATCTTTTGCTTTTTTATAGTCACTGTATTTGGCATCATCAATCCCATATCCAAGGAAAATCACTTCATTGGCTTCAATAACATTGTCTTTTACTGAGGGGTTAGTGCCAGGCAGTGCATAAAAATTGAACTGGTGGCGATATGATTGTTGATTCACCTTCATATTAATGGTGTTCCAAGCCTCGTTGGTATAAACCATTCGCTGAAAATAGGAATTATTATTCACCACCTTTGGCAAGCCCAATTTTTCAAAATGCCGCGCAATATATTGAGCCGCTTTGAGGTTGCCTTCCGTGCCTGTTTCACGCCCTTCGAGCGAATCGGCAGTGAGGACGGTGAGGTATTCACGCAAGTCAGATGTGGTGATGGTATTGGCAAAAGGTGCAGGGTCAGCTTTTTGACCGAAAGAATTTATACCCCTCAGTATCAGGCATAAAATCAGGAATTTTTTCATTAAACGGTTAATTTTTTTTAATAAAACAGACATTTATTTTAAACAAATTGTATTTTATTTTAAGTTTAAGTAAAAAATTGTAATTATTGATAATTTTTAAATTATTGATAATCAATTTTTTATGCAAATTTAAAATTGAGTGTTTTTATTTTCGTTTGCCCCCCAACCCCCAAGGGGGAGCCAATTAGAAGTGGGTAAAAATTCTTCTTTTATTTAATAACTGACTTCAATAAGCGTGAAAATGTTAGTCGTTTAATTTCTTCCTATTGACTCCCCCTTCGGGGGTTGGGGGGAAAACGTCAATAAAAACCCTCATTTTCAAAACAGCTCAATCCTTTTTATTTAATAAATCACCCATTATTACCCATTACCCATCGCCTATTACCTATCGCCTATTACCCATTACCCATCGCCTATTACCCATGATCAATAAGCTCTCACATTCTTATTCTCCATATAATTAATAAAAGCTTGATTCACTACTTTGTTACCGCCTGGTGTAGGATAATTGCCTGAAAAATACCAATCGCCTGTGTTATTCGGGCAAGCCACGCGCAAGCCTTCGAGCGACTGATAAATGACTTTTACTGAGGGGGTAATGCCTTCGGGCGTTACGATTTCAGCGATGGTATTCGTGATTTCGTCGTAGGTGAAAAGGCTGTAAAGATCTTTGACGGCATTTTTCACTTTTTCTTTAGGAATATGCTCTTGCGCTTTGCATTTTTCATACACTTCATCGAGTTTTTCCTCCATATTGCGCTCTTTCAATAGCTTGACAACCGCTTGAAAGGCGACAAAATCACCCATTTTCGACATATCAATCCCGTAGCAATCGGGGTAGCGAATTTGAGGGGCAGACGACACAATAATTATGCTCTTAGGTTTCAAACGCGCTGCAATGCGGATAATAGAGTTTTTCAAAGTCGTACCGCGTACAATCGAGTCATCCATCAGCACCAAAGTATCCACTTCATCATTGACAATTCCGTACGTCACATCATATACAAGAGCAACCATATCATCCCGATTGTCATCGCTCGTGATGAACGTGCGGGCTTTGTCGTCTTTGACTGCGAGCTTTTCAGAACGAGGCATCAGACTGAGGATTTGAGTCAAATTTTCAGGAGTTAGCTCACCTTTTGCTTGTAAATCAAGGATTTTCTCTTGTTTTTTCTGATTCAAAATTTTATTAACCCCTTCTTTCAAACCCATAAAAGCCGTTTCAGCCGTGTTGGGAATAAAAGAAAAAACTGTATTTACTGCATCAAAATCCACTGCTTTCATTACGGGCATAGCCAACTGTTCGCCGAGCATCTTACGCTCTAAATATATATCGCGGTCAGTGCCACGTGAAAAATATATGCGCTCAAAAGAACAAGATTTGCGCTCGCGCTCCTGCGTGAACGGCAGTTCAGTAACTCGACCATCTTTTTTTATGATGAGAGCATGAGCTGGTTTGATTTCTTGAATTTTTTGATAATTTATATTAAAAACCGTTTGAATAGCTGGTCTCTCAGAAGCGACAACTACGATTTCCTCATCTTGATAATAAAACGCAGGGCGAATGCCGTTCGGGTCACGCATCACAAAGGCATCGCCATGCCCAATCATGCCCATCATCGCATAACCGCCATCAAAACCCTTCGAAGCACGTCGAATAATGCGATTCACATCCAAATGCTCGGCAATGAGTGCGGTCAACTCCTTATTATTATAGCCGTCCTTTTTAAAATAATCGAACCAGTGTTGAACCTCATCGTCGAGGAAATGCCCGATTTTTTCCAACACCATCACTGTATCAGACTTTTCCTTAGGATGCTGACCGAGTTCTTCTACTAAATTATTGAAAAGCTCATTGACATTCGTCATATTAAAATTACCTGCCATGACGAGGTTGCGGCTAATCCAGTTACTCGCTCTATGAAAAGGATGCACATGCTCCACCGTATTGCCACCGTGCGTGCCATAGCGCAAATGCCCCATGAGCAACTCGCCCATATACGGAAAGTTATCCTTCAAATACTGAGGGGTGTTGAGTTGCTCCTCGGTAAGGTCTTTAAAATGCGAAAACACTTGGTCGAAGGCGTCTTTTATAGGCTGTTGCGCGTTCGAGCGTTTGCGGCTGATATAGCGCGTGCCAGGCGGCGGATCGAGCTTGATTGTAGCAATTCCTGCCCCATCTTGCCCGCGATTTCGCTGTTTTTGCATCAAAAGGTGCAATTTGTTCAAGCCGTAAAAAGCCGTACCATATTTTTTATGGTAAAAATCAAGTGGTTTGAGAAGTCGGATAAGTGCTATACCGCACTCGTGTTTGATTGATTCA
>JAYTUY010000225.1:0-4298 GCA_043744275.1 Saprospiraceae bacterium | reverse complement strand
CTAAAGTCAGAGCTACTAACGGTTTAATTACCCATATTTTTGGGGCTATCGCTACCGCTTTACTTTTTTGGCTCTTTTAACCCAATATTCGCATTATTCACTTGGAACTACAAAATTTTTAACTTGGTTATCACTATATAGTAATAGTATATTGATGATGGTCTCCATTCATGCAGTAAAATTTAATCATATTCGGCATCATAAATATTGCTTAGCAGAAGAAGATTATGAAGGTAAATCTGCTAAAATGACTTGGTATGGGGCGATTTTATATGGACCAATACATACATTTTTGATTCACAAAGTAACTTTACAAAAGGGCAATAAAGATTATAAAAAAAATGTCATTTTTGAATTAATTTCAATCTTTATTTTTGTTTCATTGGTTCTGTGTTTTCAAATTCATTTTCTGATTTATCATATTATTGTGATGATAATTGGTGAATTTTTAATGGCTTTCTTTGCAGTATGGACTGTTCATCATGATACTCATGAAAACCCTAATTTTGCAAGAACACAAAGAGCCGCATGGAAAAATAAAATCACTTTTAGTATGTTTTATCATTTAGAACATCACCTTTTCCCAGCTGTACCTACCATAAAACTTCATGAATTGGCTAATAGAATAGATAAAATACTACCTGAACTTGAGAAAAAAAGTACGTTTTAATACTGAGGGGTTAATATGTACGTAATAATGGGAATGCGGATGACGCTGATTGAGCTGATTAAAGCGGATTTTCTTTTGTATTAAATAATAAAAAAAAATCCGCTTTAATCAGCTCAATCAGCGTCATCCGCGTTCCCATTGAACATAAAAATAAACATCAAACATGAGTAGGAAAAACCAAATCGAAATGCACACCATTCTCTACATAAAATTTGTATTTACTTTTAATTTGCTGAGCAAAAGATGCGATACATTGAATGCCAAAACCTGATTTACTGTTGAAATCGTAGTCAATATTGAGGACTTTTCCATTATCTGAATAGTGAAATTGGTTTTTCATGAGACTAATGGTAATTTCTAAAGGTTGACTTTTTTTAAGAGAAGGGTAGGCATATTTCAAGGAATTGGTGAGCAATTCGTTGAGCATAAGACCGACCGATAGAGCAATTTCAACATTCAATTCTTTATTAATGACCCATACATTTGTTTTCAATTGATGTTCATCCAAGCCATATGAAAAGCGCAATTTGTCTATCATACTTTCAATAAACGATTGCAAATTGACGGTTTCAACATTTTTATCATCTTTATAAAGTTGTTGATGTAGCAAAGCAAAAGTTTCAAGGCGGGATTTATTCTCCATTAATACGGCTGATACTGAGGGGTCTTGACATTGACGCGCTTGTAGCCGCATCATGCTGGCAATGGTTTGCATATTATTTTTCACTCGATGATGCAACTCTTTGAGCAATAATTTGATGTTTTTATTAGCCATTTGCTTGGCTTTTACTTGTTGCCATGAAAAATACAAGAGAATCAATAAAGCCAAACTCAATAATGCGAAAATAGACCATATCCATCTTGATTGCGTCAAAGCCCGTTTCTGATTATCAAAAGCTTGTTTTTGGTTGTCAATTTCGATGTCTCTTTGTTTGACATCAAATTTGAATTGGGCTTCGGTCATATTTTTCTGCTTATCTTCTTGAAAAAGAACTTCACTGATTTTATTCGCTTCTGTTATATGGCTTAATGCTTTATCCAACTGATTTTTTTGAGTGTAAATTTCTGATAAAGCCATATGACTGTCGCGTGCCAGCTCTTTAAATCCGAAAGTTTCTGTTAAATTTAAACATTCATTAAAAGATAAAATAGCCACATTAAGCTCTTGGCGAGCTTGAGACAATTTGCCGATGCCGTAATAATACTGTGCATAAGAATAATTGGGGAGGAAAGATAATAGCGTCGAACAGAGGCTGTAGTATTCCTCAGCGGTGGTGGTGTCTTGTAGTTTTAAATAAATATCAGCGATGGCTAAATAGGATTCTGCAAGGCGTGGTTTATTACTATTTTCATCAAAAATTGCCTTAGCTAATTGGTGCTTTTCAAGGGCTTGAGGCAGGTTGCCCATAGACATATTGATGTTGCCATAAATTTTTAAAACAGAGGCAATCCGCACCGAATCACCTAACTCTTTAGCCAATTCTAAGGTTTTTTGAATATTTTTTAAAGCCATTTCATAATTCTGGGCTTTCATGTAAATATTGCTGATGTTTTGATGGCTCAAAACGATGCCGCCTTTATTGTCCCATTTTTCAGCTGCTTGAATGGAAAGTAAATAGTATTGGATAGATTGATTGAAATCGCTCATCATAGAATAGAGTGTTCCCAAACCATGATAGCCATCTTCTATCATTTCCCAATTGCCCGTTTTTTCAGCGCGTTCGATGGTCAAAAGATGATAAGCGCGAGCAATATCATACTGTCCCAACTTTTTATGGATGATTGCCCAATCCGTATAAATGGTCAATTGTTCATCTTCTTTTAACTGATTATTAGCTATATCGAGGGCTAATTTATAAGCAGTTTGAGCTTCTTTCAAGTGATTATTGTCTTCATTAATCATACCGATGGCTCGTTGCGCTTTAAAAATAAGGCGCGGGCTATCAACACTTTGAGCCGATGCCAAAGCTTGATTCGCCAAATATAGAGCTGAATCTAAATTCTGAAAAGAGAGATTAGACGCTTTTATGAGCGCAGTTTCTATTTGAGTTGAAGCCGCAGATTGAGATGTAAGCCTACAGGCAATCAAGCAGAGGATTAATAGAAATATAGGTTTCTTCATAGTGCTTATTATAACTCATTTTGATACAACAAAAAGTTTGAAATTACATTTTGACAGTGACACCCATCTTGCCATCATTTGCGAGTTTCCATTGAGTAGATGTATAGGAAATGCCTAAAAAATTGCGACGTTTTTCTTCACAATAAAGGAGAAGACCACCCTTTATTTGGGTTTGTTCAGATTGAGAAAGAGCAGTTAAGAGAGTTGATGCTTTTTTGAAATCAAGTGATTTTTTCATAGTAGTCGATAATGTTTGTTGTGAAAAATTAAGTTGAGGAAGCCCCCCTCAGTATTGTGGCTTTAAAATGCAAATTTAATATATTAAAATTTAGTTTTCGTACCGCAATAAGAGTGATTTTAACTTAGCGAAATTTAGTAACGCATCAAATGACATTGAAATGCCTTAGAAACTCATCTTTATAGGCAGCCGTGAAGGGGATATTTTTACCATTGATGATGATTTCAGAATCATTAAATTCTTCAACAAACCGAATATTAATGGCAAATGAGCGATGAATACGTACTAAATCATCAATTTGAAGCCGCTCAATGATGGTTGCTAAAGGCATTCTAACAATATAACGATGTTGATGGGTATGAATATAAGAATGGTTGCGATCAGCTTCAATGAGCATAATTTCTTCTTTTTTGAGTTTGACAAACCGATAATTTTGTTTTATAAAAATAGAATCCTCATTTTGAAGGATAACATCGGCACTCAATTTTATTTCGTTGGCTTGAGTAATGTTAGAATCTTCTGTTTTTGAAGGATGAATTTGATGTTTAGCAAAAACATTAAATGCCATTTCAAGGCTAATTTGAAGACCGCGTTCGTCAAATGGTTTCAATAAATAGGCAAACGGATTGCTGGATTTAGCCCGTTGAACGGTGTCAAAATCAGCTTGTGCGGTGAGGTAAACGATAGGAATAGGTCTAATTTGATTGAATTGTTCGACAGTTTGGATGCCGTCTATATTGCCTTCAATATTCACATCTACCAAAGCCAAATCAGGTTGATGGTTTTTAAAAAAATCGATGGCTTCATGCCCCGAAGCGGCAATGCCAATGACTTGATAACCCCAATCTGTCAAGAGTCCTTCTAAATCTTTTGCAATGATTTGTTGATCTTCTACTAATAGTATTTTGATTGGAGTCATAAATTTATTTATTATTTGAAAAATTAGGTTTGGTAAAATCTTAAATGCTATAAAATAAGGACAACCAATGTGCCAAACTAATTAGCATAATTCAAGTTGCAAACTTATTCAGAATCAACTTATAAACATCAAATCAGAGAATGGAGTTCTGAATTTGGGATACAAAAAAGGGATGTTTCGGAGTCAATTAAAGTGGTTTCTGCATTCAAATTCTCTGTTTGGGCTTTACACCCAATATGACACAGTGAAATTACCTTGACTTTGTTAAATTAGGAATAAATTAAATATTGGTAATTCAAGATGAATTTAATTTATGTTTAGATTGAGTTGCTTTAGCCCTTTTAAATAA
>JAYTUY010000224.1:0-15584 GCA_043744275.1 Saprospiraceae bacterium | reverse complement strand
ATTTTTTGTTTTTAAAACAAAAAATGGGGTTACTAAACCCTCGCCGACCCCCTCGCCCAAAAGCTTATTGCATTGCCTCAATTTTCTTCAACAAAGCCTGCGTTTCAGCAGAATCTTCATTGCTTTCTTTGGCTTTATTGATAGCCTTTTCAGCATATTCTTTAGCTTTTGATTTATTGCCTATCTTAAAATATAGAGCTGCCGCCGTATCGTTGTAAGCATAATTATCGTCAATTTGAACGGATTTCAACGACCATTCAATGGCTTTTTGTAGTTGCAAAGGGTCTTTAGCTTTTTCAAAAAATGTCCAAGCATATTGATTCAAGAAGTTGGCATTTTCAGACGAATATTTGTCCATATATTCTATTGTCTGTTTGATTAAAGCATTTTCTTCTTTATTACCTGACATTAAAAGCGATGCATAAGCCATGACTTGCTCAGTTAATTCCTTCGATAAATGTTGAGAAAGATATGCCTTTGCTTTTTCAGTATCTAAAAGCCGAGTGCTGCGGTTGTAATATTTGACCGACATTTCAGACATAGGAGTGCTTAAAAGGAGGTTTTCAACAGCCGATTTGCCCATAGATTTTTCAAAAGTCGCTTTATTTTTAACAACATAATCAAACATTTTTCCTTCAATGGAAGTGCCAAAAGTCATGATAAACTTCATGTTTTCAATAGTTGACCAATCTTTTTGAGTAGCGATATAGGCTTCTGAGGCTTTTGTTTTCAACTCTTCTTCTTGAGCATCGTCTGCGGCATAACTCATTTTTTTCAAAAAATCGGGCGACTTATCACCACTTTCAAATTTCTTTTTCAAGGAAAAAAATTGTTTATCAGGGTCAACGGCTGCTTTGGCATCTGCAATAAATTTATCAGCTGGCTTGCTGCCCAAAGCCCGATGCACTAACTCACCGTCGCCATTAACAAATATATAGGTGGGATAGGCTCGGATAGCATATTTTTGAGCAATATCAATGCCTTCTCCTTTTTCCATATCAATTTTGGCATTGATAAAAGAGGCATTGAAAACATCGCCTACTTCTTTCGTAGGGAATATATTGGCTGCCATCCATTTGCAAGGTCCGCACCAAGTGGTGTAGGCATCTACGAATACGATTTTGTTTTCCGCTTTGGCTTTAGCGAGCACATCTTGCCATTTCATATCTGCAGGCACAAAATTAATACCTTGAGCAAATGAAAAACTACAGATGAAAATTAGAACAACTGAGAGAATAGGCTTCATTTTTTTAAGTTTTTGATTGATTTATAAATGATGATTAAGACATTAACGCAGCATAGTGTCCAACAAACATAATTAAATTTGATTTAAGTTTGAAAAATCAAATTTAATTATAAAATTGAACAATTAAGTTACGGTTTTAATTTTAAATTAAAAATTGGAGACCCCCTCAGTATTGGAGCATATTTTCAATGAATCTTTTATCCCTTTCTTGTTTGTTTCAATAAATCTTGAAAAGCGGGTTGAATGAGCGTGAAGGTGGCTTCATCCACAAGTGCATCGCCGTACCAAACGCGTTCAAAAATGGAAGTGGTTTCTCGGAAAGATTCAGAAAGGCGGTGAGGACGCATTTCTCTCGTATATTCTCTATTGGTTTTATCTTTTTTCCACTGAATAGCCCCTGAAATATTCAATTCTTTAATGGTCGCGAGGTAATACAAGCGAATGGCTAAAGCAAATTGTTTTTGAGAGATGGCTTGTTTGATGAGTGGGTCGAGTTCTGCAGTATTCAAATTCTCCTCGATATGCTCCAAATCGATTTGTACTGAGGGGGCAAATACACGACGGCTTTGGCGACCAAATATATTGCCTTCGCCAACGAATTTCAAGATGAGAAATGCTAAAATGCCAACAGCGGCTATAATAAAAAACCATTTAAAAAAAGCCACCAATCCTCCACTGAGCACAGGATTAATGCTATTATTTTTGTTAGCAGTTCTCTCTTTTTTCTCTTGCTCTTCTTTTTCTATGGTGTAATCCAAGCCTGAAGTCGCTTTTTTCCAATCGTTTTTATCAAAGTCTTTTTGCTGAATGTTTTCTTTATAATATTCATGAGTGGCTTCTTCATAAGCATTTTTTTGAGGTTTCATGGGCATATTTTCTTCAATATCAGCGTCTTCTTTATCGCCTTGAGGCAAGCTTTGAAGAGAAGCTGAATCTAAAGAAATAGGGAAATCATTCTGAGAGACCCCCTCAGTATGAGCTGCTAAAAACAAGCAAATGATGATAAAAAACAGGCGCATGATTTTATAGTTAAAATAAAACAATCGAAACGTTGATTTAAGTTATAATCAATTGATTTTCAATTCATTATAACTTGCAGCAAGTTTAAAACTTGCTGCAAGTTGTGTCGTCAATATAACTAATATCACTTCAAACAAGCCTTCACAAAATCAACAAACAGAGGATGTGGATTTTCAACTGTACTCTTCAATTCAGGATGAAATTGAACGCCAACAAACCACGGGTGATCCACAATTTCAATAATCTCAACCAAGCCCGAATCTGTATTAATGCCCGTAGCCACCATGCCCGCCGCTTCTATTTGCTTCAAATAGGCATTATTAAACTCCCAACGATGGCGATGACGCTCTTGAATAGTGGTCGATTGATATGCATGAAAGGCTTTGGAATCTGATTTAATTTTGCATGAATACGCACCCAAACGCATAGTGCCGCCTTTTGCAGAAATCGTTTTTTGTTCAGCCATCAAGTCAATTACAGGGTTGGAAGTATCTTGATTCACCTCCGTTGAGGCAGCATCATCCAGCCCTAAAACATTGCGTGAAAACTCCACAACCGCCGATTGCATACCCAGACAAATACCGAAAAATGGTATTTTCTTTTCACGACAAAAGCGAATCGCTTCATATTTTCCTTCAATTCCTCGCTCCCCAAAACCTGGAGCGACCAATACGCCATCCAAATGACTCAATAACTTGCCGATATGAGCAGCCGATTTTTCAAGGTGCTCTGAATGAATCGGCTCTACGATGACACGGCATTCATTAACCGCTCCTGCATGTATAAATGCTTCATAGATAGACTTATACGCATCTTGTAATTCATTATATTTACCAACTAAGCCTATTTTAACTTCTTTATGAGGGTTTTTCAGTTTACCCAAAAACTCTTTCCATTTTCTCAAATCAGGCTCACGGCGATCGGGTAAGCGCAATTTAGAAATCACAACAGCATCCAAACGTTCTTTGAGCATCAAAAGTGGTACGTCATAAATCGTATCAGCATCCATCGCTTCTATCACCGACGACACTTCTACGTTGCAAAACAGCGCGAGTTTCCGACGAATGTCCATACTGATGGGGTGTTCGGTGCGGCAAACCAAGACATCGGGTTGAATACCTGCACTTAAAAGTTCCTTGACAGAGTGTTGCGTCGGCTTGGTTTTCAATTCCTTTGCTGCTCTCAAATAAGGAATTAATGTCAAATGAATGACCAAACAATTGTCCGTTCCTAATTCCCAACGCAATTGACGCAAAGCTTCAAGGTATGGCAATGACTCAATATCGCCGACTGTACCGCCCAATTCGGTGATGACAATATCATATTGATGGCTCTGTCCTAAAAGTTGAGCGCGGTATTTTATTTCGTCAGTAATATGCGGAATCACTTGTACCGTTTTACCCAGATAATCACCTGCGCGTTCTTTATTGATGACGGTTTGGTAAATTCTGCCCGTCGTTATATTATTAGCTTGCGAAGTGGGCATGTTTAAAAAACGCTCATAATGCCCCAAATCGAGGTCAGTTTCTGCGCCATCGTCCGTCACGTAGCACTCGCCGTGCTCATATGGGTTGAGCGTGCCGGGGTCGATGTTGATATATGGGTCGAATTTTTGAATCGTGACTGATAAGCCACGAGCTTGAAGCAATTTGGCAAGAGATGCAGCAATGATGCCTTTGCCTAAAGAGGATGTTACGCCACCCGTTACGAAGATGTATTTTGCCATAAAAATAGATATTGAGAAATCGGTTTTAAAAGAATGTTGATTGTTTTGGTCTATCCCAACATCGAAATATCCGTATTTCAGTTCTTCTCATTATGGGGAACAAAGGTAGGTTTTAAGTTTTTAAAAAATGAAAAAGAATGATTTTATTACAGGATTTTATGTCGATTTTAATATCTTTATTGATTATTTTCACCCCCTCAGTAATAATAAACAATACGTAACATACTCAACTCCAATATTTTATGAGAACAACTTTTTTCAAACTATGGGTACACGCTATATTTCACATCAACGAAAACAGTGTATTGATTGACCCCGATTTAGAATCTTTATTTTACACTGAAATAGAAAAGAGATTCGTTGAGCAAGGCTGTGATGTAGCCATCGTGAATGGCAGGCTCGACCATATCCACATTCTTTTCACTCAAAATCCGCTTTTGCCTTTGCACGAAACGGTGCGTTTTGTTCAAGGTATCACTCAACGGTGGTATCAAATGCATGATTTCAAAACGGGTTGGTTCAAATTCAAATGGCAGGAGGCTTATTGCGCTTATTCAGTCAGCGAATCAACGATGGAAAAAGTGCGTTTTTTTATAGAAAAACAAGTTAGAAATACATGAAAATTTGAGTTATTGGGATGAAATTGAACACCTTAACCTCTTACACAACGTAGATTTAACGGATGAGCTTTCGGATGTTGAAATGCAATCGTGGCAGAACCGCTTTTCATTTAAACATATTGGAAAGGAGTTTTTATGATATAATTTTAACACATAGTCACAGTAGGACACATAGTTTTTTTATGTGCTCTACTGTGACTATGTGTTAAAATAAAATTAACAAAATCTAATCTTTTCATGATGTTTTACCGTAAACTCTATACAATATTTATGTCAAAACAGCCTAAAATACTGAGGGGGTATTGTAAAGGTTTTTCAAGTCTGTTATTTTTCATAAATCATTCGTCAAAATGTGGAAAAATAATAAGAAAAAAACTGAGTAAATATAAATAAAAAGGATTATTTTACAGTTATTTTCACAATTACACCCGATTATAATACTTTAAAATGATGATGAGCGAAGCGTATAATCAATCGGATTTTAAAAATTCTAAATTCCGCGAACTGAAAGTTTATTCTTCTACAGAATGGCTGGCAGACAACAGAAAGAAGTATCGTCAAGTTTTTGATAGATACGAAACCACCTATATCTATGCAGAACTTTCTCTTTACAATAAACTTTACGATGTAGAAGATTGGGACATTGAAGTGGAATTGCGTTGCTATACCCTCAAAAAAGGGCGGACTGAATTGTGTGCTTTGCCGTTTAAACGCAAGGTGAGTAAATACGATAATGTCATTTACGTGCGCGAAGGTTGGGGCAATAAAAAGGAAGGTGCTTTTTGGAAAAAAGGCACTTACTATTGGGAAGCCTATGTGGAAGGAGAAAAAGTAGCCACTAAATATTTTTATGTAGAAGACGCCAGCAGAGAAGTGACTTTCCTCGACAATCCTTACTTGGAAGTGCAATCGTTGCGCTTGTATGAGGGTCCTTATGACGATATTCCTGAAAATGATCGCATTTATTACAAAGGATTTTGTGGCGAAGAGACACGTTATATATATGCAGAAATAATTCTTCGGAATTTGAATCCAAATAAGAGTTGGCAATGTGAACTTTTTACTAAGTTTTACAACGATGCCAGAGAATTAAAAGGTCAAATTACTCGCTTGCATCGAGTTGAAAGGAAAGACGAATATATCACTATCACGGCAGGTTGGGGCTCAAATGTGAAAGGGTCTTGGCGCAAAGACCGCTATACGTGTGAGTTGATTTTTATGGATAAATTGCTCGCCGTTTTACCTTTTGAAATTGAAGATGAATTTGAAGAAGGCATTTCGCCAGTTATGTTGCCCAATCGTCCAGCTCCAATTATTTTAGAGCCAGATGAAGATGCTGATTTGACTTTTGAAGAAGTGATGGGGCGCATGGATGCCCTCATTGGTCTGAAAGAAATAAAGCAAAAAGTAAGAGATCACGCCAAATATATTCAGTTTTTGCAACTCCGCAAAGACAAAGGCTTTGATGAAAAAAGTCAAATCAATGTCCATTCAGTATTTGTCGGCAATCCTGGGACAGGCAAAACAACTGTTGCTCAAATGATGGGTAAGCTCTATAAAAAAATGGGTTTGCTGACTAAAGGGCATGTTCATGAAGTGGATAGAGTAGATTTGGTCGGTGAATACATCGGTCAAACTGCGCCTAAAGTAAAAGAAGCGATTGAAAAAGCGCGCGGCGGCGTACTCTTTATTGACGAAGCTTATTCATTGGCTCGTTCAAATGATGATACTAAAGATTTTGGACGTGAAGTCGTAGAAATATTGGTTAAAGAAATGTCAAACGGTGTTGGAGACCTATCAGTCATTGTGGCTGGTTATCCAAAGGAAATGCGGCATTTTATTGATTCTAACCCGGGTTTACGCTCACGTTTTAAACATTTCTTTGATTTTCCAGATTATTTACCGCAGGAATTAGCTGAAATTGCCGCTTATGCCGGTCATGAGAAAAGCATCGTCCTTTCCCCTGCTGCTAAAAAACGAGTGGATGAAATTATCACGGAGGCTTTCCGTAATCGGGATAGAAGTTTCGGAAATGCACGTTTTGTTTATGACATCATCGAGCAAGCTAAAATTAATCTCGGCTTACGCATCATGTCGCATGACAATCCTAAATCATTGACGAAAGACGAAATGTCTTTGATTCAATTGGTTGATGTTGAAAAAATTAGCTTCAAACCGAAACGCGATTTGCCGAGTATTCCAATTGATGAAGCCTTGCTCAAAATATCGCTTGATGAACTCAATCGCTTGATTGGTATGACCAAAGTGAAGCAGCAAATCAGCGAATTAGTGAATTTAGTGCGCTATTATCGCGAATCGGGTCGAGATGTATTGGGTTCGTTTTATTTGCACACGGTTTTTGTCGGCAATCCTGGAACGGGTAAAACGACGGTCGCTCGCATTTTAACGAAAATATACAAGGCACTCGGCATCCTCGAACGCGGGCATATGGTGGAGACTGATCGTCAAGGTTTGGTAGCTGGCTATGTCGGTCAAACAGCGATTAAAACCTCTGATAAAATTGACGAAGCCAACGGCGGTGTGCTATTCATTGACGAAGCCTACGCCCTCACGGCTTACGGCGGCGGCGGTGGACGCGGCGATTTCGGCGACGAAGCCATCCAAACGCTTCTCAAACGCATGGAAGATAAGCGCGGCGAATTTTTCGTATTCGTAGCAGGTTATACCGATAATATGGGGACTTTCCTCAAAGCCAATCCAGGTTTGAGCAGTCGTTTTGATAAAACATTGTCGTTTGAAGATTATTCACCCGATGAATTGCTACAAATTGCAGTCGGTATGTTCAATGATGCGGGTATGACTATTGCAGCCGATGCTGAGGAACATTTGCAAAACTATCTCGCTTTTATCCATGAATATCGGGATAAATATTTTGGCAATGCGCGTTCAGTGCGTCAAGTGGTGACGGATGCGATTAATAAGCATAATCTTCGCCTCGCAGCCATGCCAAGAGAGGAACGGACTGAGGGGGTACTCAATGTCCTCACTATGCAAGACGTCGAGCATTTGAAATTAGATAAATCAGATTTTATTTTCAATAAAAAGACGATTGGCTTTCAAGCAAAAAGTGCTAATCGGTAGTTTATTTTGAATTATTAAAATTAAAAAAGGGTTTGACATGGCGTCAAGCCCTTTTTTTGTATGTTTTAATCATATTCACCAAATTCATTTATAATCTATGTAACAAAACTTCCCTGTTGTACGATAAAACTATTTTGTCTACAGTTAATAACTTATTTTTCTAATATTTAAAATAGCTACGAAATGACCTTAGTGATACTCAAAGCATTTAAAAGTCTTCCACAATGTCAACTCGCCGATTATGCCAAGAATGTCATCAATTTAATGACGGAAGACCCTCAATTTTCAACATTAGAAGCAGGGGTAACAACTTTGAAAGATTGTTGCGATGTTTATTCTCAAGCACTCATTAAAAGTATGGACGGCGGCAGAATTGCAACTATACATAAAGACAGAGCCAAAAAAAAATTAGATTACCAACTCACGTATGTGGCGCGTTTAGTTGAACTTTTAGCCAATAAAAATGAGAGCATTATCATAGCTGCTGGTTTTAATATCCGCCAACCGAAAAAGACATACACTTCTGTTGACATCCCGACCATAGTCAAATTGGTGAATGAAGAAGCACGGGGCATTGTAAGTCTCAAGTTATCAAAAGTGGAAGGTGCTTACCTCTACCACATCGAAAAACGCATCAAAATAGAAGGACAAGCCGACGACGCCTCATGGCGCCTCAATGACGATTATCACACAACTACTCTCAAGACTAAGTTAAAAGGTCACGAATCAGGCAGTTGCTACGAGTGGCGTTGCAGAGCTATTGGGAAATCTGGTTTGATAAGTGGCTGGTCGGCGGTGGTGAGTGGGTTTGTGTCATAGAAATATTGGATACTCTAAACAAGCGGTCATTTACTAAAGCAGGAACTTATATACTCTAAGCAAACGGTCATTTACTAAAGCAGGAACTTATATACTCTCAACAAGCGGTCATTTACTAAAGCAGGAACTTAAATACTCTAAACAAACGGTCATTTACTAAAGCAATAACTTATATACTCTAAACAAACGGTCATTTACAAAAGCATGAACCTATATACTCTAAACAAGCGTTCATATACACAAGCAATAACTCATATACTCTAAACAAGCGGTCATTTACAAAAGCATGAACCTATATACTCTAAACAAACGGTCATTTACTAAAGCAATAACTTATATACTCTAAACAAACGGTCATTTACAGAATCAAGAGTCTATACACTCTAAGCAAGCCATCTACAAAAGCAACAGCCTACATACTTTAAACAAGAAGTGATTTACGAAAGCAAGAGCTTATATACTCAAACAACCGGTCATTTACAAAAGCAAGAACCTACATACTCTAACATGAGGTCATTTCCAATAGCAAGAGCAAGCATTTTTGTCATCCAGTAGGAATCTCTTTTCACAGTTAAAAACGCACAAAAAATATTCCTACTGAATCACAAAAAGCTGAATGACAAAAAAGACCCCCTCAGTATAGAGCCTTTTGTAAGGCTTTTTTACTGAGGGGGTGATTCTTTTCACACTGTTATTTAATCTTTGAAGTCGAAGACTTGCAAGATACCATATTAAGGATTAGCTATTTACGAATTACTTAGAATTTAAATGTTAATTATTTGGAATTCTTGAACAGTAATATTATATTTGTTTATCATCAACTTTATCTAATAACTTTCTCTCAAATCCAAAATAAAATCAAAATGCACAAGAATATAAACTCAATACACAATCAGCCCTTTCTCTATTCCATTTTTTAATAAATATTATTTAACGACCCTATCTTTTGGGTGCGTTTGTATGTCTATTTTATTTTAAGACATTTTCTTGTTCGCATGAGTGTATCATGTATTCAATAGGAATACTATGCTCTTTATTTTCTCACTTTTTAAAAAACAAAATTCATGAAGAAAATCAATTATGGTTTTGCGGCTATCGGGCTTATGCTCTTGATAGCGTGCAGTAAAGTGCCCGATGTTAGTTGTAATAGCCCCACGAATGATGCCGCCTTATCAAAAAAACTGATTTGTGGAGAATGGATATGGTCATATTCGAAACAATATTCTCGCCAATCTGGTGCAGCAATAATTACAACACCTAAAAGTGATAGTACCACAAAAACGATGATATTTTACAGTGATGGTAGATTGAAAATTTATAAAAATAATAAATTAGAAGTTGAGACTACTTATCAGTTTAGAAAAATGTCTGAATGGTCATTATATCCTCCTGATTCTTTAAAAACTATTCTTTCTTGGAAAAATAGTAATGTAATTTGGAAGATATGTACCGATAGCCTGTATTTACCTTATCAAACTTTTGCTTTTGACGCAGCTAAAGATGAGGTTTGGGAGAAAAAATAACTTAAAAATTATCATAAATTTTAAAACCTTAATATCATGAAAATATTACAAAACTTCGTTATGAAAATTTTACTATTTACTATTATTAACCTCTTTGGGCTTACTTTATGTGCTCAAGATCGTTGTGCAAGCACTTTAAATATAACTAAGCTTCGTCAAAAAAACCCAGACGCTTATCAGCGATTTATAGAATTAGAAAAATTTACAGATGAATATCGAAAAAAATTAAGTGACCCCAGCAATAGGTTAATTAACCAAAATGCTGTAATAACTATACCAGTAGTAGTACATATCGTACACAATGGAGTCGGGTTAGGTGTTGGTCGAAATATTCCAGACGTTCAAGTTTTCAATCAAATAACTATTCTTAATCAAGATTTTAGAAGACTTAACCCTGATAGAAATTTGACGCCAGCAGCATTTAATGGAATCGTAGGTGACCCTATAGTAGAATTTCGTTTAGCATGTCGTGATCCAAATGGAAATGTTACCAATGGCATTAATAGAGTGACTTCAACTACCAATACCTTCAATGTTAGTGGAGTTGATATCCTGTAAAGCATACTAATCAAGGAGGAGTAGATGCTTGGCCTACTAATAGATATTTGAACATATGGGTCTGTGATTTAGCTGAACCAATCTTAGGAGCCGCCACTTTTCCTAGTGATTTTAACTCAAATCCTAATATCGATGGCGTAATGATAGATTTTCAAGCTTTCGGCTCTGGTGGAAATAGTGTTGCTCCATTTGATTTGGGAAGAACGGCTACACACGAAATTGGGCATTGGTTAAATTTAATACATATTTGGGGAGATGACGGGTCTGATTGTAGTGGGACAGATAAAACTGTAACGATACCCCAAATCAAGGAGGTTTTACTTCTCCACAAATAACTCCTATTTTTCCTAATAGAACAAGTTGTAGTAACGCAGGAGATATGTTTATGAATTATATGGATTACACTGCTGATAGGTTTATGAATCTATTTACTCTTGATCAAGTAGTCCGTATGCGAGCAGTCTTTCAAACAGGTGGGCCAAGAGCCAGCTTCATCGATAACTACTTCAAATTAATCTATTCAGGTTACCGCAATTGTATTGAGGAGTTCGATTATGTAGCATCACCTTTTTGTGAGGCAGCGGGAAATATCAACTGGACTATAGCGGGACCAGCCAGTATCAGCAACTCTCAAGGTTTTAGTACTTATGTTAATCCTTATGCTAATACCGATGGTGTTGCCGTGTTAACTGCTTCATGGAATAACTTTACGAGTGACCTTTCAATACCCGTTGGTTATGGTATGCCGACTGGAAGTTATACACCTAATTATCCTTCAAGTGGTTATGTTCCTTTAACTGTGAATCAAGTACATTCAACAAGTTACAACAAATATACGTATGGGCAGGTGTCATTTACAGGTGCTACAGGAGTTGCTCAGAATTGGAGGCTTTTAACAAGCAGTAGTCCATCAACAACAATTTCAGGTGGAAACAGCAATAGTTTTTGGATACGCTTTACAGAAGCTGGAGCTTTTGCAACAGTCCGAGCTGATATACCAACTTTGTGTGGTCTTAGAACAGTGGATTATTCGTTTACGACTTCTGGAGGAGCACGTTATGCACTCTCACCTAATCCAGCGTCTAATGATATTAAAATCAAAGCATCTAAAGCCAATAGTGATCCAAATGCAAGCACGACAGATATACCTGAATATGATGTACAGATATTCACAAGCTACAATCAATTAGTTAAGAAAGTTAAATGTCCAAAAGGCAATGGCGAAGTGACGATTGATGTATCGAGTCTCGCATCCAATCAACTTTACACAGTTCAGTTAATTTCAAATGAAGATGTTCAAACAATATCTTTTTTTAAAGAATAAAAAATGTACGATTAATTTTAATTAAAAACAAAGCCTGATGTTGACAAAACATTGGGCTTTGTTTTGGAAAATATAGACGACATTTAAAAAAAATATCCTAACTTTCCGTTGTAAAAACGACTTTTCATCTTAATTAAACAACAACCACTATGGATAGAAGACAATTCACGAAAAACCTCTTTGCTGGCTCTGCTTTTTTATCAATAAACCCTGCTTTTACTGAGGGGGTATCTGCTCTTAAAACGCCAACCAAACAAACGCCTTTCAAAATGCACTATGCCCCGCATTTTGGTATGTTTGAAAATTCGGCAGGGAAAGACCCGATCGACCAACTCAAATATATGAGCGAAATGGGCTTCACCGCTATGGAAGACAATGGCATGATGGGGCGAACCGTCGAAATTCAGAAAAAAGCAGGCGAAACAATGGCTCAATTGGGCATGACAATGGGCGTCTTCGTCGTCGGCTTCGATAATTGGCCCCCTAAAACCACCCTGGCTTCGGGCAATTTGGAATGGCGTGAGAAGTTTTTGAAAACATGTCGTGAAGCTGTGGAAGTGGCTAAACGCTGCAATGCCAAATGGATGACCGTCGTGCCAGGCAATTTCGACCGCACTATCCAAATGGGCTATCAAACTGCTAATGTCGTGGAATCTTTAAAACAAGCGGCGGCTATTTTTGAACCACATGGTTTGGTCATGGTTTTAGAACCTTTGAGCGATAATCCAGACTTATTTATGCGCTTCTCCGACCAGACTTATTTGTTGTGCAAAGCTGTCAACAGTCCATCCTGCAAAATCCTTTTCGATATGTGGCACATGCAACGCAACGAAGGCAACCTCATAGATAATATGAATCGGGCATGGGATGAAATCGCCTATTTCCAAATCGGCGACAATCCAGGACGCAATGAACCGACAACGGGCGAAGTGAACTATAAAAACATTTTCAAACACATTGCCAACAAAGGTTTCAAAGGCGTTCTGGGCATGGAACACGGCAATTCTGTCAAGGGAAAAGAGGGTGAAATGAAGGTGATAGAGGCGTATCGAGCGTCTGATATTTCATGAGTATGGGTAATAAGTAATGGGTAATGGGTAATATGTTCAAAATACTGGAAATACTGAGGGGTGCTTTATAAGTTATTGATTATCAATTTTTTAGGTGAATAATATATGATGTAATCCCTTCAATATTTTCATTATTACCCATTACCCATTACCCATACTCATTACCCATTACCCATTACCCATTACCCATTACTTATTTCCCATTACTCATTCCCATTGCCTATAAAATGAAGTAAGCTAAAACCCCTTGACTTGTAATCAAAGCCTGCCAATAAATATCCTTTTCTTTTGAATAAAATATAGTCCTAAAAATCAATAAACTACTGAAAATCAATAAGTTAGACGTGGTGAATAAATGCCAGCCGAAATAAATGCCTAAGCCAATCAATGCCAAACCGAAAAGCCTTGCCCGCTTATCGCCCAACATAACGGCGAAGGATTGTATGTGTGCATGAGCGTCGCCTTCGATGTCTCTCAAATCATTGGTGTGAATTTGAAGCATGATAAAACAGGCTATCATGATGCTGAAATTTAAGATAATAGGGGTTGGAGGAAGGATTGAATTGGTTGAAAAAATAGGGAATAAAACGGTCAAAAGCACCCATAAAAAAGCCACTAAAACCACCTTCATAACGGGCAGTGATTTGAGGGTAAATGAACGCAAGCCGATTTTAAATTCAGTGGTATAAAGCAAACAGGGAATGATGCCAATTAAAGCAGGCAGAAGAATATTCAATCTAAATGGTAAAGCGAGGGCAATGAGAATTGAGGCTACCCAAATGAGTATTTTTAGAGTAGGCTGCGAGGCTTTGTACCAAGCAGAACGCTCAGGATTGTTAGACCAATCCGCTTCCGAAATATCGAGCCTATCGAGCGTATAAAATATCCAAGTGAAGGCAAACGATAAGGCAATGAGTATAAAATCTGGTTTCAGATGCAAGGTTTTATACGTCAAACCCGTCCATGCAACAGCTTCTAATGCCATTGGAATATTGCTCCACAATAGATTTTTATAACATCGCACTTTAAAAAGCTTTGGTTAACACTTTGAGGCGAACGAGGTATTCATACGAGGTAGCAGGATTGTGCAAATTCAAACCATCCATCGAATTGAGTAGGCTCGACATGACATATTTTTGAACCAATTGCGGCTCAATACCTTCAATAAATATATCGCCCATTTTGTATTGGCTGCTAAATTCTTGTTTCCATAAGGCATCAAATGCAGCGAGTGTCGCTTGGTTTTCTGTATTTTCAACAAGGTAATCACTCACCGTTTCAGCCGCATAAATACCTGTTTTAATGGCATAAGAAATGCCTTCGGCTGTTATTGGATTGACAAAACCGCCTGCATCGCCTATCAAAATTAAGTTTTGACGCACCCTTGACCAGCTAAAATCGCCAAAAGCTAAGGGGATTTTACCACCTTTTAAAATGCCCTCCAACTTGGCATGTTTCAATTTTTTAGAAGCAATTGGATGGTTTTCAACAAAATCATACATCAATTCTTTAATATTGATTTTCCTATCTTCTACAATATTTTGAAAAGTTCCGCCACCGATATTAGCAGTCGTCGGTGAGGTTGGGAATATCCAAAAATAGCCTGGCAGAATATCATCTGAAAAATAGACTTCAATGGTATTATTCAAATCCGACACATTGCTGTAATATCCACGCACAGCCAAAGCACACGATTGCGGGTCTTTGTTTTCCTTACCCAGAATAGAATTGACGCCCGTCGCATCGAGTACAACCGCCGCTTCACACAAGGCTTCGCCATTGATTTCTACGGCTGTAACTTTATCGCCTTCATAACGGACGCCTGTGACTTTGGTATTCGGTAAAAACGTAACAGTTTTGTAGGAAATAGCTTTTTCAAGCAAAATATTATCAAATTCATGGCGGCTGATAATATAGGCGAGTGCCTCTTCCGAAGGTGGTTTTTCAAAAATAAGCTTGGTATTGTCTCTAAAAACTAAGGTATAGCCATTGGTCTTAAAAGTGCTGCTTGATTTGATGGTTTCATCTAAACCTAAGCGTTTTAGGGCAGGCATGGCTTTATAAGTAACGCCATCGCCGCAGGTTTTATCCCTCGGAAAATTTTCTTTATCAATTAATAAAACGGAATGACCTTTTTCTCCCAAAATGGCTGCTGCCGAAGAGCCAGCGGGACCTGCTCCTGCAATGATGACATCGTACTTTTTCATAGTGTATTACTTGACCTGCATGAGGCTATTTATTTGAATAATATTAGTTTGGTGATTAATAGTGTTATAAAAATAGTAATTGAAATTGCGAGTAAAGCATAGCCATACTGAGGGGTACTAAAAATTGTAACAACTCTTAATACATAAGGTTGCGGATTATTAAACACTTGCGGATGGTTTTAGATATGTAAATGACGGAATGGCATATCAGGCATTTTATGACACATAGTTTTTGTCATTCAGCAGGAATCTCTTTTGTGCATTCGTAAAGTGAAAAGAGATTCCTGCTGAATGACAAAAAACTATGTGTTCTATCTTAACTCCTATATAGCAAAACCTCGCAGGTTGGGTAAAATTGACGGTTAAAAT
>JAYTUY010000223.1:0-15700 GCA_043744275.1 Saprospiraceae bacterium | reverse complement strand
GGAACTCACTTATCCGTTCGGTACAAAAATATCGATTCGCAGTAAAACTATTGGTCCTGACTCTATGAAGAGCGATTATACCGCAGCGGTGGATGTGATGGTGTCTTGATTAGTGAAAAGTTAATAATGAAAAGTGAAAAGTAGCCGAATACCCCTCAGTATTCGGCTACTTTTTTTAAAGAAAAGGCTGACACCCCCTCAGTATTGTCTTCAAAATTCAAGCATTTTAAAGAGCATTTCAACTCTTCACCACATAAGTGAGTGTATTGCCGTCTCTTGAAACGGAATCCCCTGGACACCTTGTTTTAATATTCGTGAATTCAAATTTATCCCCGATTTTAGCTTTCATCATTAAGTTTTTCAAGGCAGTATTAAAAGGTGAGCCTGTATTATTGCATAGGTTTAGTTTTTATTTTGAGTATATTTTATTTTGAAATGCGAATAAAAGGTTTGCCAAGGGCATTCCTTCGGAAGAAAATGCCGTTAGGCATGGAATATCGGTAGTAAACAAATCAAAAGCACGTTAAAGTGGCGTAGCCACTATATATTCATCATTAGATATATCGTCCCTCTGGGACTTACAACAGATTTTTCGACACTTTCTACCGATATGATATGCCTAACGGCATTTTCTTCCGAAGGAATGCCCTTGGCAAACCCATTATTCGCATTTGCAATAAAATTGTTTTGCATTCAGACACCCTCTCCTGCCACGCTCCGCTCGCAGTGACAAGAATACCACTTTCCTCGCATTGACATAAAAGCATTTTACATCATTTTTCAGAAAAAATGCCGTAGAAATGTCATAAAAAATCACCGTATTAAAATTTTTATGAAATATTATCGGCAGATGTAAACGAATTTTAACAATCTTGCGTTAACAGATGGACAACAGCCGGATATCTCATCACTAAAAATAAAGAAAAGAACATGGCATCAATTGCTACAAAAATTCTACTCGTAGAAGACGACCCAAATTTTGGCGACGTATTGCGCTCTTATCTCGAAATGAACGATTATGATGTCACGCTGGCTACGGATGGCGCGGCAGGATGGGAAGCGTTCAGAAGAGGTTCTGGTTTTTCATTGTGCATCCTCGATGTGATGATGCCTAAGAAGGATGGCTTTACGCTCGCGAAAGACATCCGCGAAAAAGATAAGGAAGTGCCCATTATTTTCCTCACCGCCAAAACGATGAAGGATGATGTGATTCATGGCTTCAAAATCGGCGCAGATGATTATATTCCCAAGCCTTTCAACTCGGAAGAATTGCTTTATCGAATTCAAGCGGTTTTGAAACGCAGCCAGCCGAAGCCTGATCCGAAGGACGATATTCGGGATTATAAAATCGGGCAGTACAATTTCAATTATCCATTGCGGATTTTGAAGATGGAAGGCAGCAAGGAGGAATATAAACTCAGCCCAAAGGAAGCGCAATTGCTCAAAATGTTTTGCCAGCGCATCAATGACGTGTTGCCACGTTCAGAGGCTTTGACGAAAATATGGCAAGAGGATAATTATTTCACAGCCCGCTCAATGGATGTGTTTGTCACTAAATTGAGAAAATATTTGGCAGAAGATACCAATATCGAAATCATCAATATTCATGGTAATGGTTTCCAACTTTTGATAAAATCGCAGGAGGCTGTTTAATTGATTCTAAATTGAGATAAAATTTAGTGTTAAATGAAAAAAGCTATTTTAAAACTTATTGTTTTTTATTTTGCAAAGAATTGATTTCCAATTTTTTATAAAGTAAAAACAATCAAATAAGTTTTAAAATAGCTTTTTTGATTAAGCGTTCACGGTTTTAATTTTACATTTAAAATTTTACATTTTGCGGTTTAAATTGGCTCAAATAATATCCTCTTCCAACCAAACAAGTTGCCCATCAATATTGATATAAGCCCACATCCCATTTTTTTCTACCCACGCCAGTCCATTTTTAAACGGTGAAACAGCATCCATGTAGCGCGGTTGAACCACAATATCGCCTTCAATATCCACATAAAGCCACTGACCTTTTACACTCACTGCCGCCAAGCCTTCGCTGAATCTTTGAGCCGTATCGAATTGCGGTTCGATGTGCAGTTGAGCGGTGTTGGTCATGTAGCCATATTTTTTCTTATATTCAAAAACTGCCAAGCCATTGTAAAAATCGCCAACAAAATCAAAAACGGGTTTGATCACCACTTCGCCTGTCGGGTCAATAAAGCCGAATTTTTCATCTACAATAATAGTCGCAAATCCTTCTGAAAAATGCCCTTCCGACTTGCCCTCAACGAACGGATACTGAGGGGGTATAATCACTTGACCTGATTTATGCACCAATCCCCATTGATTCTCGCTATCTGCTACAACCGCCACATCGCCTTGAAAAACAGCTGCATAATCGTAGGTAGGCTCGATGATGAATTTTCCTTTATTGTTGATATAGCCCCATTTTCCATCCAATTGCACGGCTGCCAAGCCATTATTGAACTTTTCAGCCGCTTCAAATTGTGGTTTTATAGCATATTCTGCTGTCCGATTGATGTAGCCAAATCTACCGCCATATCGGGCTGCTGCTAAACCACCGCTGAAATCGCCTACTTCATCAAATTGAATATCAATAATCATATTGCAACGACCATCCATAAAACCCCATTGATTGACCAATTGCACACGCGCCAAACCTTCTTCCATCTGCCCAACATAATTGAAAAGGGTTTTCAAAAGGAGGCGACCCGCTGCATCCATCAACACGATTTTATCGAACACTTTGACACGGGCAAAATCATTGTGAAAGTCTTCCACTTGTAGGTATTGCGGCTCAATAATGATTTCACCGTCGGCATCAATGAAGCCGTATTTGTTTTTTTCTCTAATTTTAAATAAAGGCGTGGACATAAATTTTCTCGTCGGTTATTCGCAGCCTTGTTTGCGGCGTGTGTCAATGATATATTGGATTTTCCATTCGTTGTTTATTTTCACCAATTGAAAAGAATTGGATCCGCAATGGCTGAATGTAGCCCCTGAATAAAATTTATAGGGTGTCCAAACAGAAGCCAGTGCGCCATCAATTTTAATAGTTTCAAAAGTAATGCGCTCATCGGGAATGTCTTTTTTAGGTTGACCGACGAATTTTATGAATCCAGCAACGTCTTCCGTTTTCACTACTAAATCGCCTTCTTTTTTACGGGCAATTGTCTGAAAAATGACCCCCTCAGTCATCGTGCTTTTGATGAGAGTGGTATCGCTTTTTTTCATACCTTCAAAAAAACGATTAATGGTCATTTTCACTGAATCTTCTGCCGTTTGAGCATTGAGCACAAAGGAAAAAGTCATTAAGATGGGAAAAAAGAATAATTTTTTCATTTATAAAACAATTGGTTTTAAATAATTTGAACTCATTTTCAACCTTAAAGATAATTAATTTATTGTTTTCTACAACAAAGCCCCCTCAGATTTGGCATCTAAGAGGGCTTTCGTATTTTTCAATCAATTGATATTCAATTAATTATGCTGCTACTGGTTCTTCTTGAGCAACCACTTCAACTGTTAATTGAGCAGAGACTTCTTTATGAAGATTGACAGCAGCCACGTGAGTACCCAGCTCTTTCAAAGGCTCGATAACTACTTTTTTGCGCTCTATTTCTACGCCCAATTGTGATTTAATAGCTGCAGCGATTTGACCTGCATCTACAGAACCGAACAATTTGCCAGAAGAACCCGCTTTAGCCGTAATAGTAACGGTTTTGCCATCGAGTTGAGCGGCAAGGGTTTTGTATTCACCCAAACGAGCTGTTTCTCTTTTGTCTAAGGCGCGGACGATAGAAGCGTACTTGCGGCGATTGCTGTCATTTGCTACAACAGCCATGCCTTTAGGGATAAGGAAATTACGACCGTAGCCGTCTTTCACTTTCACGATGTCGTGCTTTTCCCCAACCTTATCCATATCTTGCAATAATATGATATCCATGACGATGATTCAATTAAAATATTAATAATTAAGGATAGTATTTAGTGTATAGTTTTTAGTGTATAGTGCATTACTTAATAATTTTGCATTTCTAAACACTAAATACCACACACTAAACATTTAATTTATTTCATAAGGTCAGCCAAATAAGGCAACATACCTAAGTGACGTGCACGCTTTACGGCAGTGGACACTTTGCGTTGATATTTTAAAGAGTTGCCTGTAATACGACGTGGCAACAATTTACCTTGCTCATTGATGAATTGGAGCAAGAAATCAGGATCTTTATAATCAACGTGTTTGATACCGAACTTCTTGAAACGGCAATATTTTTTGCGTTGGTTGCCGATGTTCGGGTTACTTAAAAATTTAATATCGTCTTTGCTGGTAGCCATTTTGATATTTTTTTAAAAGGAATTTTTTAATTTTTGTTTAAAAATCTGAAGTAGGCTTTAGAAAATCACCCCCTCAGTAAATTACCCTGCGATAGCGACTTCTTCTACCTCTTCTAAGTTTTCTTCTTCACTTCTTTTCTTAGAAGCGATGGCTTCACGGTTTTTCTTACCGATTTTGCCTGCGCGTCTATCTTCGTTGTATTTTACAGCGAATTTGTCAAGAGCAACTGTTAGGAAGCGAAGAATTTTATCGTCGCGGCGCATAGTTAATTCCATTTTATCAATGACATTACCGTTTTCACCAGCAAATTCTACACTGAAATACATGCCACTATGGCGTTTTTTAATTTCATAAGCCAATTGGAGCAATCCCAATTCGTCTGTATGAATAATTTTGTAGCCTTCTGCTGTGAGCATATCGGCGTACTTTTGAGCTGTCGCATTTACTTCATCGCTCGACAGAATGGGATCCACGATGAAGGTAACTTCGTAATGACGCATCGAAGTGATTTTTTGAAAAATTTGTTAATAAATAATTTTAAAAGAACGTTTTATTAAAAACGGCTGCAAAGATAGTCTTTCTACTCTTTTTCGACAAACTTTCTCTCAATATTTCTTTTAAAAACAAGCAAATTCAAGAGAAAATTGATTTTTTTAGAATGTTTTTCTTAGTTTTATCTTTTAAATCAAAAAATCACTCATCATTTACCATATTATAGTTATGAAGTACCCCCTCAGTATATTGAGCCTTTTAGCTCTCCTTTTTCTTCAGTCATGCGGCTTTACAGCAGATATTGTTACCAAAGAACAGTTGCACCAAATGACGCCCAGCCAAGCCTTGCAAAGGTTGATTGATGGCAATACCCGATTTACGAGTAATCGGTTAAAGACTTTTCGACTTGACGACCAGCGTTTTCAGTTAGGTAAAAAAGGCGCATATCCGCCTGCGATAATTTTATGCGGAACAGATTCGCGCGTAGCCCCTGAACTCATTTTCAATCAAGGTTTAGGTGATATTTTCTGCGTGCGTTCGCCTGCGAGTATTGTCACTGCTGAAAATATAGGAGCTATCGAACATGCTGCAAGAGAAATAGGCAGTAAAGTGATCGTCGTTTTAATCCAAACTCAAGACCCATACATTGAAGCAGCGATTGATGACAATAATGCGGGTAATTTTGCTGCTATCAACTATCATATTCGCCCGACTATTCAAAATATCAAACGTGACCCTAATTGGAAAAAATGGAAAAAAGAGGAACTCATTACTGTCGTTTCAAGAGAACATTTGCAACTCATGACAGAAAAAGTGAAATCTATCAGCTCTATACTGAGGGGTATGATTGAGCGCGGTGAAATGACTTTAGTGAGTGGCATTTATAGCATTGAAACAGGTAAAGTGGCGTTTATCAATGAATAAGGGTAAGTTAAGCCTTACATAAGTCAATTTGAAAGGGAAATAGATTTTTTTTTATAAAATAATATAACTTTGCGTAAAGTGAATTAACCATTAAATTTAAACATTACCTGAATTTAAGAGCATGCGTTTAGTTGGAGGATTGATAAAAAGGGCATTAACATTGGCTGACAGGATTCAAGGGCTGGGGCAAACGCCTATTGATTTGCAACGCAAAACACTTAGGCGACTCATTAGAAAGGCTCAATTTACTGCCTTTGGTAAGCATTTTAATTTTAGCGATATTCTTTATTCAAGCGATATTATCAAGGCATTTCAAGAAAATGTGCCTTTCTATGATTACGATAAAATCCATGACGAATGGTGGTATCGTTCTTTACAAAATAAATCTGACATCACTTGGCCCGGCAAAATAAAATACTTCGCTCTCAGCAGCGGTACGACGGGTGCACCGAGTAAATACCTGCCCATGACCGATGACATGATTCGCTCTATTCGCAAAGCAGGTTTCAAATCCATTTTCGCTTCTACAAGATTTGATTTAGATGCTAATTTCTTTACAACTCAAGGTCTTTTTATAGGCGGCTCCACAACTTTGAAGGAGATGGACGGCTATTATGTAGGTGATATGAGTGGAATCAACCTTAAAGCCAGTTCCATGTGGCTTTCTTCATTTTCGAGACCAGGAAAACGGATTCAAAGTATCGCTGATTGGAATCGGCGAATCGAAATCATCGCTCGAAATGCGCCTAAATGGGATATTGGTTTTATTTCGGGCATTCCTTCTTGGATTCAGTTGATGATTGAAAAAATAATAGTCTATAATAAGGTGGATAATATTCATGACATTTGGCCCAATCTTCAAGTGATTGTACATGGCGGCATTGCTTTTGAACCACATCGCAAAGCGTTTGATGCTCTCATGCGTAAGCCAGTCGTCTATATTGATACCTATTTGGCGTCCGAAGGGTTTATAGCTTTTCAAAATCGCCCTGAAACAAATGCAATGGCTTTGATTTTAAATAATGGCGTTTTCCACGAATTTATCCCATTTAATGAGGAAAACTTTACAAGTGAAGGCAATTTGAAAGGCAAACCCCGTGCATATACGGTGGATGAAATAAAAGCGGGCGTAGAGTATGCTGTTGTCATCAGCACTTGTGCAGGGGCATGGCGTTATCAAATTGGTGATACGGTCCGATTTACTGATACTGTTAGAAAAGAACTCATTATTACAGGACGCACCAAACAGTTTTTGAGCGTGACAGGAGAGCATCTTTCGGTGGACAATATGAATCAAGGTATTCAATATGCTCAGGATATTTTGAAAACCGATGTGAAAGAATTTACGGTTGCAGCAGTAGAAACTGAAACTGGTTTTGCCCACCGATGGTATATTGGTTGTGAGCCGTCGGTAGATACTTTTACATTCGCACAACTTTTGGATAAACGGCTTTGTGAAGTCAATGATGATTATGCTACTGAGCGCAATTCTGTTTTGCGTGACCCTCAAGTTGAAATCGTTTCTCCTCAACTCTTCTTGGATTATATGAAATCGCAAGGGAAAATAGGGGGTCAATCAAAATTTCCCCGTGTTATGAAAACTAAACATTTCGCGGAGTGGGAAACTTTTATTGCTGGTAAACGGCAGCGAATGCTGCTTTTGGAGTAATAGTGTTCATCATTTCACCCCCTCAGTATATTTCAGATTTTGCATTTCGGATTTCGGACACGCCACATGTTCAAAATTCGACATCCAAAATCCGAAATATACTGAGGGGGTGTTTTTGTTTTTATTTTAAAACAAAAAGTTTTGAATTAAAATAAAAAAAGGATTACTTTTGCTTGTTTTTCTAACAATTTCAAAGAAAAGAGCGTTAGAAAAATTGATCGTTAAAATCCAAAAATCAAAATAATCTCTGATTGAATGGCTAAAAGAAACACCGCAACGCCCGATAACGGCAATGCCACCAATAGCAAAGGCGATAATGTGATTACGCTGGGCAATATGTATCAAGATTACTTCTTGGACTACGCCTCTTATGTCATTTTGGAACGGGCTGTTCCTTATATCGAAGACGGATTGAAGCCCGTGCAACGCCGCATTTTGCACGCCATGAAGGAAATGGACGATGGACGTTACCATAAAGTGGCGAACATCATCGGGCAAACCATGCAATATCATCCGCATGGTGATGCAGCCATCGGTGATGCCCTCGTCAACCTTGGGCAAAAGGATTTATTGATTGATTGTCAAGGCAACTGGGGCGATATTCGCACAGGCGATGGGGCAGCCGCACCACGTTATATTGAAGCCCGTTTGACCAAATTTGCTTTGGATATTGCATTTAATCCTCAAACAACCCCTTGGGGCGTGAGTTACGATGGTCGTAAAAGAGAGCCTGTTACATTGCCTGTGAAGTTCCCACTGCTTTTGGCTCAAGGTGTTGACGGTATTGCCGTGGGACTTTCGACTAAGATAATGCCGCATAATTTTATCGAACTAATTAAAGCCAGTGTAGATGTGTTGAAGGGACGTAAAACAAATATTTTACCCGATTTTCAAACGGGTGGTATGATTGATGTGACGAATTACAACGGCGGTAAGCGAGGTGGCAAGGTGCGTGTACGAGCACGAATTGAGATTTCTAAGGATAAAAAAATGCTGTATATCCGTGAAATCCCGTATGCGACGACTACAGGCGATTTGATTGACAGCATTTTAAAAGCGGCTGAAAAGGGTAAAATTAAAATTAAAAAAGTCAATGACAATACGGCGAAAGATGTAGAAGTAGCAATAGAATTGCAGCCTGGCGTATCGCCCGATGTGACGATGGATGCCCTTTATGCTTTTTCAGATTGCGAGATTTCTATATCGCCGAACGCTTGTATTATCATTGCCGATAAGCCATATTTTGTAGATGTCAACGAAATTTTGAAAACTTGTACCGAGCAAACCAAAGAATTGCTTAGGCAGGAGTTAGAAATTAGAAAAAATGAATTAGAAGAAAAATGGCATTTTACAAGTCTTGAAAAGATTTTTATTGAAAATCGAATTTATCATGAAATTGAAGATGCCGAGAGTTGGGAGCAAGTTTTGGAAATCATACCCAGAGAATTGAAAAAATATGTACTCGAACCTCAGGAAACGCCTTTGAAAAATGACAAAAGGCTTACTTTACTGAGGGGTATCACGCAGGAAGATGTAGTGCGTTTGACTGAAATAAAGATTCGCCGTATTTCAAAATACAACAAATTTGAAGCTGATGAATATTTGCAACGCCTTCTTGACGAACTTGCTCAAGTAAAGCATGATTTAGCTAATTTGAATGATTTTGCTATAAAATACTACGAAGATTTATTGAAAAAATATGGAAAAGGGCGTGAGCGAAAAACTGAAATACGTGTTTTTGACAATATCCAAGCGACAGAAGTTGTAGCCAATAATGCTAAATTATATGTCAATTTTGAGGATGGCTTCATCGGCACAGGCTTAAAAAAAGATAAATTTGTAGCAGATTGCTCAGATATTGATGAAATAATTGCTTTCAGAAAAGATGGTAAGTTTCAAGTGGTTAAAGTAGCAGATAAAGTTTTTGTTGGAAAAAATATCATCCATGTTGCCGTTTGGAAAAAAGGCGATGAGCGAACGACTTACAATTTGATTTATTTAGACGGTAAAACAGGCATCAGTTATGCCAAGCGTTTCAACGTGACGGCTATCACGCGGGCAACGGATTATGATTTGACGCAAGGGAATAATAATTCAAAACTCCTATATTTCACCGCCAATCCCAACGGCGAATCCGAAGTTGTCACCATCCAACTGACTCAAAGTTCAACGGCTAAGAAAAAATCGTTTGATTTTGATTTCGGCGAAATTGGCATCAAGGGGCGTAGTTCTCAAGGCAATATTGTGACTAAATTCCCCATTTTTAAAATAAAACAAGCCTCAGTCGGCAAATCCACATTGGGTGCTAAAAAGATTTGGTTTGACGATATTACAGGCAAATTGAACGATACTGAGCGGGGCAGATTGCTGGGCGAATTTGATACAGGCGATAATGTGCTCATTTTATTCAAAGATGGCAGCTATGAAGTGACTGATATTGACATGGCGAAGCATTTTGAACCAAGTGAAATGCTGCATTTAGGTAAATTGACCTCTGAAACAGTTATTTCAGCGGTTCATTACGATGGTAATAAGGATTGGACGATGGTGAAACGTTTTAAAATTGATACCAATAAACTCAATGAGCGTTACAGTTATATCGTAGAGCATAAAAAATCATTGCTCCTTTTTGCTTCCGTAAAAGCCAATCCCCGCATTCAATATTCGATGAAAATAGGTTCAAAGAAAATGGATGGCGAAGTGAGTTTAGCAGATTTTATTGATGTAAAAGGTTGGAAAGCCTTAGGTAATCGTTTGAGCGACCAAAAGTTAACTGGTGTTAAAGAAATTATCTCTACAACAGTTGAACCTGACGTTCAAGAGGAAAGTAAATTCAATAATATTGAAGAAGATAGTGTTCAAGATACCCCCTCAGTATCAGACGTTAAAAATGAGGAAAATGGTAAGTATCAAGCAGGTGATACCATCGAATTCGATTTTGATTAAGATATAATTGTCATAAAAACAAAAAGGCGACTTCGTTTGAAGCCGCCTTTTTTATAGGTAAAATTTTAAAACATCTTTATAAGTTTTGAGCGACTAATTTAGTAGACTCTTTTTCTTTAGGTAGCAACAACCAAAGTTTACCAAATTTATTCATGTAGTGAATACGGTCTTTGCCTGTTTGTCCTTCACCCATATATAAGTCAACATGAGCAGCCCCTTTAATTTTGCTTCCCGTGTCTTGAGCTAAAACGAAACGATACTCTTGGCGAAGTAGATTGCCGTTTTCATCTAAAATAGGCACTTCTGCCAAAAGAACACTACCCAATGGAATATAATTTTCATCTACTGCTATTGTTATATCCGTTACTAAGGGCACTTTTGCAGCTCCCACAGGTTTTGGTTTTTCTCTTTGAGTAAAAACAGCATAACTTGTCAAAACTTTTTTAGGCTTATTGTCAGCCAAATCATGACTAATTTCCGCTTTTTCAGTTTCAACACTATGAAAATCACCATCAAAAGATACCAAAATGCGGTCGTCATTTGAGAATTTCAAATAAGCAATGCCTTCCATTTGCATCACTTTAATGTCTTCTGAATTGCGAACGTAGGCTACTTTGAGATTGTCATTAACCTTTTTATTATTTTCATTAGACGGGGCTAAATAAATTGCTTGTTCGTAGCCATCATCTCTTTTTCTACTGGCTGAAATCACGGGCGAATAATAGCCCGTAAATTTCACGTTTCCCTTGCCGTCTCCACAAATTTGATAGGCATCGAGTGCATCAGCCAATTGCTCAGTAGATTTTACACTTCTGAATATTTCTAATACTTCTTCCAACCTATCTGCTTCTAATTTCAAATCTCCGTAAGTTTCATCTTGAAATTGCTTGAGTAAAACCATTTGATTTTCCATTGCTTTCAAGAATTTCGTCTCTACAGGCGGAAGTTTCAATGTGTCTATAAAGTCTTTAGTATATAATTTTCTAAAAACACGAGGCTTTTTGGCTCTTCCATCAGGCGCTATTTTGATATTTTCTGAATCATTGACTAATGATGCAAGAGGAAATTGCTGTACATCAGCGTCTTTTCTACTTTTTTGAAAAACAAACGCACTTGTTAAAAGCGTGAGTGACGTTAAAAATATTATCCAATACTTTTTCATTTTTTTGATATTTAGTTAAACAATTGTGTCCAAAACAATCCTTAAAATTTCATCATTTTAAAGTTGGTAATTTATTCGCGACACTTGTTTCAAAATTTTTATGCTATTAATTTTAAGTTAGTCTATCATGTAGTTTTCAATTCATTCAAAAGTTAAATATGGTCTAAGCTTTTCAAGTGCTTCGTTCGTGAAAACACCTGTTTTTTTCAAGTCCTCTATGTTTTTGTAGTTGCCATGATTGAGGCGAAAACGCACAATAACATCCACTTGCTTACGGGTTAGGTAAGGGTGTGTAATGGTCTCAAAGTTGGCGTTATTGACTGAAATTTTTCGATAAATAGTAGTTGAAAACTTCAGATACGGTGTGATGTTGCGGAAGGTAGAATCAGGTAAGCCATGAATCTCCTTTAACTGGTCGAGTGATGCGAAACCTCCTAATTTTTCGCGTTGTTCAATAATTCGGGCGGCAAAGGTAGTTCCAATTCCGCGAAGTTGCAACCATTCTTCTGAGGTTGCTTTGTTGACATCAATAATGCTCGGGATTTTAATACTTTCATTTTTCTTTAAATCGTTTTGGACATTTGTAATTGAATTATAATTTGTAATTGTATGATTATCAGCAATTTGTATATAATTTTCAATTCTCAGATAATCTAAATCAGAAAAGCCATAAATTCTCTTTAAATCTTCTCTCTTATAAAATTTACCGCCTTTTTCACGGTATTTTAACACATTTTTAACGGTGTTTTTATCCAACCCAAGTGATAAAAGTGCCGATTCGCTCGCCATATTGGGGTCAAACGGAGTTAATTTTATTTCTACAGGCGTTTCATTTTGACCTGTCCCAAATTCTCGGATAGGTCTATCATAATTGTACTTCACAGAACTTCTAACACCTTCATTCAACTCAATAAACGCTTCCAGTCTATCATAATCTTCTGATGTAATCCCATATATCTTTTTAAAATCTTCCTTTTTAAAGAAATGACCTCCTTTTTCACGATAATGGCTAATAATGGTTGCTACTCTTGAAGAAAGTCCTAATTGAATAAAATCTTCGCTTGTGGCTGTATTCGGATTAAAAGTGAATAACTCTGATTCACTTATTTTGGAAGCCTTTACCCCCTCAGTATTTTCGGGTGGCAGGCTATTCTGGAAGGCTAATATCTCATTTTCAAAAGCACGATAATCAATAGGGATAGCCGGTTCTTTATAAATTGAGAAAACTTTCGGGATTACTAAAATTCCTAACGACAACGCCGTCAATAATATTACACCATTTCGCTCACTGCGAGAGTAATAAAAGTAATTTGCCAAAATTTTTCTCATGGTATGTATGTTTGTTTTGTTGTCTTTATGAATGTTCAGTTTATTAAATTCTAAATACAAATAAAATTTTGTTTTAAAATTGATAAATCCAAGCACCCTTTTCAGAAACATCGTAGTAATCAATACCCAAATCCACACATTCTTTTTTCCATTTTTCAACGCGCCATTTGCTATTCGAACCATCAAAAATAATTTGTCGAAAAGCAATAATTTGTTTCAAATGACGTATGTCAAATTTTGGATTATTATGTACTACCACAAAACAATTACTCAAAGTTAAGCTTATTTTTGGCAGCTTGTCAAGTAGTAGCACTTCTATGTCTCCTATTTTCATACACCTATTATGGTATATAAATTTTTCTTGTAATACATATTCGTTAAAATTAAATTCGTTTAACGTATTAATTTTCAATGAATTATGATAGTTTTGGGTAGCAAATTTTATTCTGTTTTTGCTTTGAAAATTATTTGAAAATTTTTCATAAAATCGATAAGAAGTTGTTCCTTCAATGATTTCAACAACAGAATTTCGGGATATATTATAAATTATGACTTGCCGATTAGCACCGCTTTTTATATTTGAGAAGGCATACATACTGCTCAAAACGATGCTTATACTGAGGGGGTAAACGAGTAGTCGTAGCTTCCTCGTTTCAAGCACTCGAGCGATGCCAAATAGAGCTAAATATATTAATCCTACAGCCCACAGCGATAGCCAAAAACCATCAAGCAGATTAAACGGTAATTTTTGAATAATGAAAATGAAATTATTCATCAGCCACAGAGCACCAAATAAAATTTTGCCAATAGCCCACCCCAAAAGTGGGATTTTATCAACCATTAATAAGACTACTCCAGCCATCAAAGCAATGTCTGCAACTACGCCTGCCAATAGTCCAGAGAGCCAAAAATAGGTAGGAAACTGATGAAAATAGTAGAGCGAAATAGGTGTCACTGCCAATTGTGCTGCCAAACCAATGGAGATATTCGACCACGCCCAACGCAACATTTTGTTTTGTAAAATAAAAATTTTACTGAATTTATCTGTAAAGAGTGCAATGCCAATAACTGCTGTGAAGGACAATTGAAATCCCACATCCATCAACCAATATGGATTCCAAAGCAATAGCGTAAAACCAGACGCTGCCAAAACATTAAAAACGCTTGCTCGTCGCTTCATCGCTTTGCCTATAGCCATAAAACTTGCCATCACGGCTGCTCGCAACACACTCGCACCCAAGCCTGTGAGTAAGGCAAATAAAGCAATCAAAATAATTAAAATGATGGCTTTTACCCAACGCCAGCGGCGGTTGCCTGATTTATATAAATTCAAAAGCCATTCTAATTGCTTGAAAATCAATAAAATATGCATGCCTGAAATAGCGAGTATATGCATCGCCCCCGTCTCTACATAAGCATTGCGAATGTCTTCGCTGATGGCATCCTTACTTCCGAGCAAGAGGGCAGCCCCTACGGCGAATTCATTTTCAGTAGTCAAATGTTTTTTTAAGATTTGAATAAATTGACTTTGCCAATTCAAAGCCAAAGCCATGAGAGGGTTGCCTTGGTGGTTCGCTAATATTTTAAGGTTATCAAATTTTATAAAACATTGATAATGAATGTTTTGTAGATGCCAATATTTCTTGAAATCAACAGCTTCGGGATTTTTGGGCGGCTGCATGATTTGGATTGCCGATTTGGATAAAATGAGGTCACCATACTGAGGGGGTGTTTCAATGGAATCCTTTTTTAAGTAAATAAGTAAATTGCCGCTACAATTATTTAAAGAATCCGCTTTTTCACCCAAGGCATTCACTGCTACGGTGAGCCTCCAATAGTCTGTTTTTTCAATTTTATCCGTGACTATGCCCACTATAAAATTGTCATTTTCCTTCAAAATATTCTGAAAATGAGTGGCATAATTAAGCTCATTTTTAAGATAAGTCAATTCATAACCTATTAAAAACAGCAAAATACTGAGGGGTATGCCAATTATCCACTTGAAGCGGAAACTCGGTTTGAAATAAATGAAAATAAAAATAGATAAAAATGAAATACACAGGCATAGCAAAACAGCCATCTGAGGAAGGATGTTTATATAGATTGCCATTAAAATGCCTAATAGAAACGGCAATATCAAGCGAACGAAAGGTGTTTTGCGCCAGTCGGTTGTCATTTGGGAAATGTGTATGTTTACCTCGATTTATTATTTAAAGTGTTCTTTTCGTTTTAATTTTTCTATCCGAACTTGTATGGCTTTTTTTCTTCTTTGAAATATCTGCGACAATTCAGGAAGTGGCGTACCCTCTACAGAATACCGCTCAAGGTCTTCATCTTCCTCGGGTGTCCAGGGTTTGAAGGCATTGATAAAATCGCCTATTGATGGCTCTTCTATGCCAAATTCAGGCAGTAAATGGTGCAACGCTTTAAGAAATTGGGCTAAATTCTCTTCTCCTACTGTTATTTGATGCTGTTCGGTATTCAGTCTATTTTCTTGAATGACCAAATATTTACCTCCTTCTTGAGAGATTTTTACATCAAAAAAATAGGTGCGATTGCTGCCATAAATCAGAGTGCTTTTCAATTTGTTATCGTCGCTCATGGAATATTGATTTTCTCATTTGTCTGAGCAAAAGTGAATAATACTCAAATTTATAGTTTACTTTACAACAATCAAATTTACAGCAGGTGTAATTTTTGAAATTTTAATTTTCAAATAATATTTTAATTAATTCAAGTTGCTAGTTAATAAATTGATCTACCAAATGAGCAAAGAGCATCATGACGACCTTCAAAATGAAACCTTTTTGAGATACCGCAT
>JAYTUY010000222.1:0-57927 GCA_043744275.1 Saprospiraceae bacterium | reverse complement strand
AAAAAATAATTTCCGTTTACTAAACCTAACCTTTAATCCTAACCTGACAATTTAACAACAAATATGATTATTTTATTTCAAAAAGCCTTAAAAAACTTAGTCGTGCTATCATTTATACGCATAAAATATACACCATTCGGCAAGTTTTCAATATTCAAACGGATATTATTATCGCCTTTCAAGCCTTCCATTTGTTGAGTCAAATGTACTTTACCTGTCATATCCAAGACTTGAATATTCAAATTTGCCTCCTCATTGGATTCATAATTGATGTTCAAACCACTTTTAGCTGGATTCGGATACACCATCAATTTATTACTGCCTTTAGTAGAAAAATCAACCGTTACAATTTTGCTAAAAGCTGTTTTACCAGTTGTTTCAACAGCATTGAGGCGGTAATAATTAACGCCACTTAAAGGGTTGTTGTCTGTAAAGTTGTATTTGTTGGAAGAAGCCGTTGTACCTGAACCTTTTACTTGACCAATAGTTGTAAAAGATTTGCCATTTGAAGAACGCTCAATATTGAAATGATTGTTGTTTTGCTCAGAAGCTGTTAGCCATGATAGAGCGATTGAATGATTGGCTTTTTGAGCTGAAAATGAGGATAGTTCAGCAGATAGGGTTGTTACTGTAAACGTAGCAATGCAATTTCCACCACCGCAGTTATCGACATGAGAACCATCTGAAGAAGAAGCATTCCAAAAAGCTTCAATTACCCACGTGCCATTGCTTGTTACGCTACTAAATAAATCAATCGTTTGTGAATTGGTGAACCAACTTTGATCACCGCCGCCGCCAATATTCATTCCAAAAGGAATACTAAGTGTAGAGAATCCACCTGAAGCATTAAATTGTTTGTAAATTTTGTAACTCATGGATGCACCTGTCACATTGCTACCACTGTTTTTAAAAGTCTTTACTTCTCCCCCTCTCAGAACTAAACTGGAAACACTGCCTAAACTCGTACCATTGAAAACAGCTCCACTACCACCAGAGCCATGATAACCCGATTGTGAACCATTGACCGTTAAAAAAATATAAGTTTCAAAGATGCCTGATGATGCCAACATAAAGTTAAGGCTTATAAAGAAAGCCAATGTAGTTAGTAAAATTTTTTTCATTGTTAATACATTTTTGTTTGTTAATAAAATTTTTCATGCTAAATTAATAAGAATTTCATGCGAGACGTAAAGATAAAATATGTGACAGAATAAAAAGCCAATATTTTGTTTTATTTTTTGAAAATAAGATTTTAAATATTAACACAATTGAATCATATATGCGGCTCAAAGTTCTTGTCAAAATATAAATTTATTCTAAGTACGAAGTTTTATACTAAGCAGTTTGGAGTGATATTAAATTCAGGTAAATATTTGTATTAAGGCTTATTTATCTTAAATTTGCAATTATTAAAAAATGATTTAAGTTAAATAAAATAGAATTTTAATTTACAATAAATTGATAATCAATGACTTATAAATTTATCGTTCATCATTTATCATTCATCATTTTACAGAACTACCAAATCAAACTGAATTTTAAAATTTATGAAAATAGGACTCATCAAAGAAGGTAAAACGCCGCCCGACAATCGAGTAGCTTTAACCCCTCAACAATGCGCTTTTGTAGAGCGTCTTTTCCCTGCTAAAATTGTCGTTGAGCCTTCGCCTTTGCGTAGTTTTAAGGATTCAGAGTTTGAAGATGAAGGCATTATTTTATCTCAAAATCTTGAAAATTGTGATTTTTTATTAGGCATTAAAGAAGTGCCGATTGAACAGCTCATTCCTAACAAAACGTACTTCTTTTTTTCTCACACGATTAAAAAACAAGTGCATAATCGCCCTCTTTTACAAGCAGTTTTAGAAAAAAACATCACTTTGATAGACTATGAAGTGTTGACCGATGATTATAATCAACGGTTGATTGCTTTTGGGAAATTTGCAGGTATGGTGGGTGCACACAATGGCATGTTGGGTTATGGGTTGCGAAAAGGTGCGTTCACGCTGCCACGAATGAAAGATTTAGAAAGTTATGCAGAAGCGCGGGCTATTTATAAACAGACCATATTGCCCCCCCTCAGTATTGTCGTGTCAGGAAGTGGTCGGGTGGCAAAAGGGGCGATGGAAGTGTTGTTGGATTTAGGCATAAAAAAGGTTGCGCCGACTGATTTTTTAGTTGAAAAATACAATGTTCCTGTTTTTACTCAAATTCATCCAATAGATTATGTCACTCGCATAGATGGCGAGCCTTTTGAAAAACAGGATTATTACAACGACCCCTCAGTATTTCGCTCTACTTTTGCTAAATTTTACCGCAAGACGGATGTTTTCATCAATTGCATTTTTTATGATAAAACTGCACCCGCTTTTTTCAATGTAGAGGATATGCGTCAACCTGATTTTAGAATTAAAACCATTGCGGATGTGTCTTGTGATATGATGCCATTTTCATCTGTTCCTGCTACTATTAAAGCCTCTACTATTGCCGACCCTTTTTACGGGTTCGACCCCTTCAAAAATGTCGAAACAGACAACCCTTTCTCTGGCAATGCTATCACGATGATGACTATAGATAATTTACCCAATGAACTCCCGCGCGATGCTTCCAGCTACTTCGGCGATCAATTTATCATCAATATTTTGCCCGAATTGCAAGCGATACTGAGGGGTGAAAAATCTAAAATATTGGAACGCGCCACGATTACTCAAAATGGGCAATTGACGCCGAGATATGCTTATTTGCAGGACTATATTGGAATATGAAAGTACTAATAAAAGGATTATCTTTGTAAAAAATATAAAACTATGACTGCTAATCTTTTAGCTTATGAAGAAGTTGCAGAATTTTTAGCAACTTTAGACCCTAAACGCTTATTAGAATTACATCCATCTGATGTCGTTCAATTGCGTGTGGAGATTTTAATTGATAAAAAAAAGAGTAATATCCTCACTTCTGAAGAGAAATACGAGCTTGACCGCTATATGGCTCTTGAACATTTAATTGCGTTAGCCAAAGTTCGCGCCCGAATGCATTTAGCCGTATGAGTCGTTACATTGCTGAAAATATAAGAGAATTTGTCGCTTTGCGTGCTAATCATCGTTGTGAATATTGTCGTATTCATAAAGATGATTTGTTTTTTGTTTATCAAATAGATCACATCATAAGCCTTAAACATGAAGGCTTAACAGAACCCAACAATCTCGCCTATGCTTGCTCGCTTTGTAATCAAAATAAAGGAAGTGATTTAGGAACATATCTCATAGGTAGCAAAAGGTTAATTCGCTTATTCAATCCTCGCCAAGATAAATGGTTCGACCATTTTGAAATTCAAAATGGAGAAATATTACCTAAGACTCGAATTGCAATGGCAACCGTCAAAGTGCTTGATTTAAATAATATTGATAGAGTTATTTTGCGACAGGGTTTGATGGCGATTGGTCGTTATCCATAGGTTATTTTATATAAATCCCTCAATTGATTTATTTTATTTCACAACAAAACTATAATCTCCAGAACCCAAAGGAATCACGACCTTATCGTTTTCCACAGAAACACCTTTCCATTTCGCAATAGATTTTCCACTTTCCATGATTTGGCTCACACTTTTAGCAGATAAATACAATATTGCTGTGCTATTCGCTGGAACGCTTATTTTGAAAATAGTTTTACCCCCCGTTTTCGATTTCGGATTTGGGATTTGGGATTTCGGGGTTTCCGAAATCCGAAATCCGAAATCGTCTGCCATTCGCTTTTGATCGTACCATACATCGTGTTGACATGACCTTTGGCAGAGGTGATATTTTTATTCGGGTCGGGTGTCGGTTTTAAAATAAATTCTTGAAAACCTGTCTTGGTCGGGTGTCTTTGAATACCCAATGAATTTTGATACATCCAAGCCACTACCGCACCAAATGAATAATGATTGAACGAGTTCATACTGTTATTGCCGCCAAAACCATTTTCACCAGTGTAAGAATTAAGCCGTTCCCAAATAGATGTTGCGCCATTCACCACCGAATATAGCCACGAAGGATATTGTTTATTGACCAAAAGTTGATAGGCGACATCGTCACTGCCATTTTCAGAAAGGGCTTGACTGATAGACGCTGTACCAATAAAACCTGTCATCAAGGAATATTCTGGACGCTCTACCCCACTGTCATCTTTGTTTTTACGCTGAATTGTTTCTTTCAAATATTTCAATGAAAAAGGTTTGTTTTCTTCATTAAAAGTACCCAAAGCTAAAGGAATTGCATAAGAGGCTTGCGTGTCCATAATCAGTCCTTTATCCGATTTTGCCCTTGCATCACTTTCATTGGGTGCGCCCATAAAGCCTGTTTTTACACCCGATTTCACCGTTTTATGCGTGGATTTATCCACGTAAATTTCGTTGAAAGCCTTTTTTATTTCAGCACTTCTATTTTTAAAAGCCGTTGCATCTTCCGTTTTACCCAAAGCGACTGCCATTTCACTGACAATATCTAAATCATAAGCAAAATAAGCCATCCAAAATAAGGTATTATCATTTTTATTACCTTCTGGACTCAACCAATCGCCCAAAGGTCCTTCATTCAAAATGCCCGTTTCCTTTTCAACTTTTGTATTTAAAAAGCCAATATAGCGTTTCATGGCATCATAATGCTCCGCTAAAAGCTGAATATCGCCATATTGGCGATACGTTTCCCAAGCCACTGTTATCCCTGCACTGCCCCATAATGTACCACCAAAACCACCGCCCACAGGCGCAACATCGGTAAAACGCCCATTCTCAAACTGAATATCTCGCATACCCAATAAATGCCGTCTTAAAAATAAATTCGCATCAGTTAAATAAGTGGCACTTTTGGCAAAAACAGAAATATCGCCACTCCAGCCCATACGCTCATTTCTATTCGGGCAATCAGTTGGAATCGAAAGGAAATTACTCCGTAAAGACCATGTAATATTTTCCCATAATTTATTGACCAACGGGTTAGAAGTTTCATAACTCGAAGCCAATTCATTGACAGAGCTAATCACTAAGGCTTTTACTGAGGGGGTCGGAATCGCCGCATCAATGCCCGTCACTTCCATAAAACGGTAGCCGTGAAATGTAAAACGAGGTTGAATTATTTCATCGCCACCTTTCAAAATATAGGTATCATGCGCCAACGCTGCCCTAATATTTTCCATCATCACCATACCTTCATTTCCCTTGTAAGCGGGCAAATTGGGGTATTTCACTTCTGCAAAACGCATCGTGATAACTTGTCCTTTTTGACCATTTTTAATTGAAATTTGTGGAATACCTATCAAATTTTGCCCCATATCATAGACAAAAACCTTCGGGCGCACTTCTTCAACGCCTATGGCTGTCACCGTTTTTACAATCGTGGCATTGTCGCCCATTTGCCCAATAATTTTAAAATCATTGTATTTTAAGCCTGAAAACGATGTGCCATCTAAGGGTACAATCGTAGCTTTTTTCCAAGCATTGTCGTTATAATTGGCTGTTGTCCAATCTTTTATAGCGGCTTCTTTTGTGGCATCATACACCTCACCTTGAAAAAACGAACCGCACCGAACAGCCCCCTCAGTATAGAGCTTCCAATCGGTGTCATTTGAGTTCAAAACTTGCTCCGTACCGTCTGAATAAGTAACAATTATCTTTGCTAAAAGCGATTGACGGTCGCCAAAATAGTTCCAATTGCTGCCTTCATACGTTAAATTGCCACTCCACCAACCTTCACTCAACCATGCACCAATGGCATTTTGACCTTTTGAAAGGGCATTTGTAATATCGTAGGTTTGGTACATCAAATTTTTATTGTATTGCGTCAAACCTGGATTAAAATAGTCATTACTGATGCGTTTTCCATTTAAAAACACTTCATAAATACCCCGTGCCGTCACATATAAACGGGCTTTTTTAACCGTTTTTTCAGACACATTAAAAACGCTTCTCAACATCGGCGCAGCATTTCGGCTTGGAGTTGCGGTAAAAATAGTATTGCCTTGTACCACATATTGCCCATTTTCAATAGCAATATTTGGACTATTGAAAATAGTTTTAGCACCTTTTATATTAAAATTTTCACTGAAAAGCGTATTGGAAGGATTGCGAAAATTTTTAATTAAAACATCTGAAAAATAGGCTTTTTGATTGGCTTCAGTTTTTCCTAATGGATTACCAACTAAAAAACCAATATCTGCCAACATTGGAAAACTAATATAATCATGCCCCGCACCCATAGGATTGAGGTTCAAACCTTTTGGCGCAAAACGGCTTGTAGGTTTCATACTCGCATCGTCTATTTTATGGGCATCGTCTGTACCGTTTATGAAAAATTCAAAAATACCAAAGTCCGTTGTATGCGTGTAAAAGGTATGTTTTTCGTATTTATTGGCATTATTAATGAATTTTTGAGCAATTTTAATGCTTTTAAAAGGCGTATCGGCTTTGTCATTTTTATCATAACCCACTCTGTAAATATTCAATTTGGCTACCCCCTTGTCGCCTTGTGCGCCATCACGCTCAGGCGTGACAGTATTTTGGGTTTCGGTTAGTTCTGAAATATCCAATTCTAAAGCGATATAAGATTCATTTTTACCGTTTTCACGCCCCATTAAATTGAGGTTTTTATTCATCAAACGGCTGTCATTTGCGCCGAAAATGAAAGCGGCTTTTGTAGAATTGCTCGCTTTGTCGAGTTGAATACCAAATTGAAGTTTGAACATACCTTGATAGGGACTGTACAAAACTAAATCGTCGTTGCCTCCGCCAATCCATTGCGCGCCAGACCATGCTTCTTGTTTTGGGTTTAAAAAACCTGTTTCAAACCAAGAGGAAGCGGTGGACATTTTACCAAAATTATCCCAAACCGTGATTTTCCAAGTATAACGGGTCGTCGGTTTTAAGGCTTCCCCTGCGTATTGAATGGCGTGTGCCAAGTCAGAATTAACTTTTTGCGAATTCCAAACCGTTTTATTGGCTTCATCAGTCACGACGATTTGATAGGCTTTTTGCTTGTAACCGCGTTTATTATCTAAGGCTTGCATTTGCCAAGAGAACTGAGGGGTGGTCAAATCCGTACCCAAAGGCGTTGTTTGGTAATTGGTTTTAAGATTTTGAAGGGAAAAATTGGCGAATAGATTTGCCACAAATAGGAGTAAAAAAGCGGTAAATAGAAGGTGTTTTTTCATTGCATTATTATTTTTTTTCATGTAATTGTTTTATTCTCAAAACTTCTTATCAATCATTACCTATTATCACCTCTTCCTCTTCCACCACATCGCCAAGCCAAAGCCAGTCATCAAATCCCAGATGCCATACCACGCTGCGACTAAAGCCATACCGCCCAGTCCGTCGAAAAAATTGAAGATAATAATGAGGGCTAAGGTGATATTATGAATACCTGTTTCAAAAGTAATGGCGCGACAATCCGCCTCAGCCAGTTTGTTGAGCCTTGAAAACCAATAGCCTATGCTCAAAGCGAGAGTGTTGAGAACCATCACTATGAAAAATACCTTGCCGACATAATTGAGGATATTCTGAAAATTAGATGCCAATGCCCCGATGATAAGCCCGAAGAATAATATAACAGAAACGATTCTAAAAGGGCGTCTGATGCGGTGAGCGAAATTAGGGAAACGGCTATTGATGAGCATCCCAATAATTAAAGGTGTTAGGATTAGTAAGCCTACAATTTTCATCATATCCATCGGATTGAGATAAATTGGGCGGTTCAAACTGCTCATATTGGGCACTACTTTCGTCCCAATCCAAATAAATAATGGCATGGTGACGATACAAACGATAACAGAAATGGAGGTGGTGGTAACTGCCAAAGCGGTATTTCCTTTGGCTAAATGCGTCGTATAATTAGAATTATTACCGCCAGGGCAAGCTGAAATGGCTATCATACCCAGAGATACTGAGGGGGGTGTCTTGAAAATAAAAACCAGAAATAAAGTCACCAACGGCATAATAATCAATTGAGCAGTCATGCCCACGATAGCTGGTTTTGGGTTTTTCCAAAGCAAAGCAAAATCCTCTCGTTTAATATCCAAAGCAATGGCAAACATGATGAAAGCCAAACAGATATTGAGAATCAATAAGTTATCTTGACTGAAATTAATTTTAATATTGTCTATTGTTGAATCCATACTGCATATATTTAGTCGAGGAAAGATAGAAATTAATTAGATAGAAAGAATAATGGTTTAATTATTTTAAAAAAACTTCTTTTCCTAAAATAAAAATGATTCAAGCTTTATTCTCTACTTTTGAACTCCTTTTTAATCAAATATTTTTCTTTTATGGAGACTCATCTACATCACGACATCAAGCCTCGCCCAGATCATCACCATGAGGAGCATTTCCAAAGCTCTGATTTATTATCCGATATTGTCATTGGCATGAGCGATGGCTTGACCGTTCCTTTCGCCCTCGCAGCAGGTTTGAGTGGGGCTGTTAGCGATACGCATATCATCTTGACAGCAGGCATTGCTGAGATTATTGCAGGCTCTATTGCTATGGGATTAGGTGGTTTTTTATCAGGAAAAACTGAAATTGACCATTATAATGCTGAATTGAAGCGAGAATATGAAGAAACGCACCTTTTCCCCGACCGTGAAAAAGAAGAAGTTCGAGAGGTTTTTGAAGGGTATGGCTTGAGCAAAGAATCTCAAAACATCATCGTTGAAGAGCTGGCTAAAGACCGTGATAAATGGGTCAATTTTATGATGCGTTTTGAGTTGGGCTTAGAAAAACCAAATGAAAAACGAGCGCGTCAAGCAGCATTTAATATCGGTGTGTCATATATTATTGGCGGCATCGTACCCCTCAGTCCATATGCCATTTGTAAGGATGTTCAGACGAGCTTTATGTGGTCGGTGGTAGTGACGCTGATAGCTTTGACCATTTTTGGCTATTTAAAAAGCAAAGTTATTGGTCAATCGCCTATAAAAGGTGCATTACAAACCGCCATGATTGGTGCTTTGGCAGCAGGAACGGCTTATTTAGTGGCGAGTTTGTTTCATATTGGGTAGCCCACCCGCCCCCAAAGGGGAATTAGTAATTATTTCATGTCTAAAAATATACCGACAGAATAAGAAGGCGCGGCAAATATCAATTTGCCTGAAAATGCACTCGCATAACCAGCAGAAATGCCCACCTTTTTAGTGATATAATAAGCCGCTTCAAGAGAGCCGCTAACAAATTCACTGTTGTTTGAAAATATAGTGGCATTCCGATTAGTAGCAGCGGTTTCTCCATTTTTGAATGATTTGATGCCCGTTAGACGCCCTGTCAACCATATTTTTCTTTGAAAAAATGCCGCTCCTAACTCCGCTCCGTATCTAAATTCATCTGAATAACCCTTGGTTCTATTATTAAATCCTGTATAAATATTGGCATACATAGGCAGTTTAGAACTGCCAAAAGAAGTGCTGGCATCGAGTTTAATCATTTGGTTGAACTCGCCATCGCCTGTCTGTAAATTTTTAGAAATGCCGCCCGCATCGTTGCCGAGAGGCAAACCTAAAGTCAAAGTTGCCGCCATAACAATGGGTTTATTTCTAATTAAACCGTATTTTATACTCAAATCAGCGTCTCCAATAGTATTAATTGCCTCTCCCGCACTCAAAACTTCACCATTTACGGAAGATACTAAATTATTCATATACGACCGACTTACCACAGGCACATACGCAATGACTGTTAACCGATTGGTCAAACCGTACTCTGCGTACAGATTTGTGTTGTAAATTCCTGATGTCACATTCGGGTCTATCGCCCCCACATCGGTATAGTGCTGATTGGATTTGATCCACCATTCTGATAGCTTGATATAAAATCTGCCTTGTGGAAGAGGCCAGCCGCTGCACGTGGCTTTTATAGGTAACAGAGTGAGCAGCATGAAGAAAAATATAGCGTTGATGTTTTTCATTTTCAGTATTTTAGTTGAGCAAACCTATAAGGTTTTTGAAACCTTATAGGTTTATAATCAATTAGTTACAAATAAATATTTTATCAATTTATTCAATCAACCCATCCCCTACTTTCACATTGAATGGCTTGCAGAAATAGAGGACATATTTATAATCATTGACGCCCACTTTGTTAGGTATTGTATAGGTATGTGCCCCTTTAAAAACGGTTACTTTGCCAATTTCCAAAGCCCCAACAATTGTGGCGGGATTATTTGACAAATAAACATATAGCCCTGGTAGGCTTGTTGAAGCGTTATAATTGGTTGCCAAAGACAATATCAAATCAGAATTGACTGGTTTTAGAGTAAAATCACCCGATAGTGCATAAGAACTGGTGGTTTTAACCACGCCTTTTTTCAAATTCTCTTGCACAACCGTCTCTTGACCAACCGTGACAGAAACATTATCTTTAACCAACTTGCCGCCCGATAGATATGAAGAACTGACAGTTGATTTGCCTGCTTTAACAGCCGTTGCCAAACCCATTTTGCTGATTTTAATAACCGTCGTATCTGAACTTACCCAATCCATAGCAACTGTTTCCAACTTGCCCACATTATTATAGTAAGTGGCGTTGAATTGAAATGATGTATTGAGTTTGAGTGAATCAATTTTATTCACCACGCGGAGAGTTGGCTCAACAGAATTGTCGATATAATCATTTTTAACACAGCTTTGAGCCAATAAGAATAAGCTCAAAACTAAAAAAGTAGCAATAGTTTTCATTGTAAAAATTTGAATGAATGATAGAATTGTAAAAGAGTGAGTCAAAATTAAAAATAAAATATCACAAAGTCATCACAGCGTTGTTTTTGAAATTTACACTTTCACAATCCGCACTTTAGTAATGCCTTGCCGTAGAGAAAAGCCTATTTTTTTAGCCGCTGCAGGAGACAAATCAATGATAAATTTTTTGGAATAAGGTCCTCTGTCATTGATTCTCACGACCACCGATTTGCCAGTATTAATATTCGTCACCTTCACTTCAGTCCCCAAAGGGAATTTCAAATGTGCTGCTGTGAGTTTATTAACATCAAATTTTTCACCGCTCGCCGTCTTGCCGCCGTGCAAACTATTGGAATACATACACGCCCAACCTTCTTGCTCTTTGGTAGTCGATTTACCTTTTTTCTGAGCATAAGTCGTTGATAAACAAATAGTTAGAAATAAAACAGGGGTTAGCATGGATTTCAATAACGAGCATTTTACCATGATTTTTGTAGATTAATTTTTAATAATGAACAACTCAAAGGTAATGATTTGGTAGCGGTAAAAGAATAATTTGCAAAAAAAACGGACACCGATTTCAAGCATCATTTCTCCAAAAAATCCTCATACGTCGCCTGCAAATATGCTTTGCCTAATCGAACAGCATTTGAATCAACAGCTCCCTCCTGCCGTCTAACAAACGACCCCTCAGTATCCCAAACATATTGACCCTTATTTTGTAGAAAACCAAAGCCGCCATGAAAATTGAAATATGCAAACGGCTGATATTGCTTGGATAAAATATTTTTCGACCATTTATAATCTCTAAAAGGCATATCCAACTGAGCCAAAACCGTAGCGGGAATGTCTGTTTGAGAGCCAATTGATGCAATAACCGTATCGTGTACAGCTAAAGCACCGCCGCACCAAATCATGGGGATATGAAAATTCGCAAACTCATTATCATGCGGTTCAAGCCTATGCGTACCATGATCGGCAATGATGACGATGAGCGTATTATCCCACCAAACTTGCTTTTTTGCTTCATTAATAAATGCTCCAATGGCTTGATCGGTGTAGTACATCACATTTTTGAACAGCTCATTTTCATCCGTTGTTTTCTTAAAATTTGGAATGCCCCAATGATTAGAATCAGTCGGAATTTCAAACGGTTCGTGGCTGCTGAGAGTGAGGATATTGATGAAAAAAGGTTGTTGAATGGTGGTCAAATCCGTCATAGTGCGGTTCAAAACCACGTGGTCGAAAGCCCCCCATTTGCTGCTCAAATCCTTTTTTTCAAAGTCGCTTTTAGTAATCAATCGGTTGAATTGACCATTCAATAAATAAGATTTCATGTTCGCAAATTCTGCTTCGCCGCCGTAATAAAAACCCGTTTGATAGCCATATGCCTTGAAATCTCTACTCAAACAAGGTAATTGTGCTGATTTACGCGGCACTTCAAACACATTCTCGCCACTTATAGTCGGATAACCTGCCAAAACAGCCATCAATCCTAAATGGGTTCTTTCACCAGCTGCATATATATTTGAGAACAAAATCCCATCGCTACAAAGGGCATTTAACTGAGGGGTCACCCCTTCCAGTCCGCCCAGTTTTTCAATCACTTTAGCCGTTAAACTCTCCCAAGTGATGATGATGGTGTTGGGGTTTTTGATATTTTTTTTAATTAAATAATGAGTCAAACTTGAATCTTTAAATAATTCTTGAACCAATCCCGCAGCCTCATTTTTACTGAAATATGAGTAAGGATTTTTATTATCCGTTGTCTTTTCAGACACCGAAACGAAGAAATTCCAAAGCACATTCACAGCCGCATGATTCGCAAACGGTTTATTAGAAAAATAGACTGCACTTTGATTCACAGGGGCTAATTGAAAGCCGCCTCGAATGGGTATGATGAGTGAAAAAGTGAGAATTAAACCCAAAAAGAACTGTAAAATGGTCTTTATACTGAGGGGGTACTTTTCTTTAGAATAAAAAGAGTCAGAAAATTTTAACTGCGTAAAAAATACGCGATTGAATATATAAATGCTTAAAATTGAAAGAATAGCAGCTATTAAAACAAAAAGAAAAACGGGCGAAGTGCTCGAAGAAGCCATCATTTCTTTAGGCGATTTTAAGTATTTTAAAAACGTATCGTCCAATCGAAAGCCCCAATTTTGATAAAGCCCTAAGTCGATAATGATTAATACAGAAGATAAAATAATGAGAACCGCCGTCAAAATTTGTACAACTTTTAGTAAATAATTTTTTCTTTTAAACAGAGAATTAATGGTCAATAAAAGAAAAGGCAATGCTGAAAAATAGCCCGCCGCCGACAAATCCAAGCGCACGCCGTAATAAAATGTTTTCATAAATGCTTGAAAACCAATAGATTGTGTATCTTGAAAATAATACAATAGAAAAATTAGGCGCGCCATGAGGAAGAAGGCAAGCCATAGAGTATAATATAAAAGGTAATTTTTTACAATTTTAAACATAGAAAAAGCAGTTATTATTTTGACACATAGTTTTTGTCATTAAGCAGGAATCTCTCTTGTGCATTAATAATGATAAAAAGAGATTCCTCCTGAATGACAAAAATATGTGGTAAAAATACACAAATTACTGAGGGGGTCTGTAACTTTTGAAAATACCAATCGTCGTGTTAATAGTTATGAATTTTGAACAACTGACATACAGCATCAAAGATAAACTCTATCGGTTTTCTTTACGCATCACAGGCAATCAAATGGAGGCTGAAGATGTGGTGCAAGAGGTTTTTATAAAGGTCTGGGACAAGCGAACTCAGATGGACGAGGTTCAAAATCCCGAAGCCTATTGTATGACATTGACCAAAAATTTGTCGCTCGATAAAATACGCTCTAAGCATCGTCAAACGATGGAAATCAGCGAAGCCGTTTATATAACTGATTCAAAATCAACACCTTATCAATCTTCTGAAAAGTCAGATACGATGGGTAGAATCAAACAACTGATGAACGAATTGCCAGAAAAACAAAAAATGGTAATGCACCTCCGCGATATTGAAGGCATGACTTACGATGAAATAGCGCAACAATTGGAACTGCCATTGGCTCAAGTAAAAGTGTATTTGCATCGCGCCCGAAGTTATGTTAAAGAGAAGATTTTGGCAGCGGAAAATTTTAGGAGGGAAAGTTAATTAGGAATTAGGAATTAGGAATTAGGAATTAGGAATTAGGAATTAGGAATTAGGAATTAGGAATTAGGAGTTTGGAATTAGGAATTAGGAAAATTGATTGTTTTCCCCCTAACCCCCGAAGGGGGAACTGCTGAGGAAGTATTTAACTTTTAGTTCTTTTTTTTCATTCTTCCTAAGCGGTTCCCCCTTCGGGGGTTAGGGGGATAACGAACACTAAACCACTCAATTTTCAATACTTCCAAAAGATTTCCCCTTCAGGGGTTAGTGGGAAAACGAACACTAATCCATTTAGTTTTCAATTTTCAATAGATTATTTTTAAAATAAAAATAACTAAAAGCATTTAATTAATAACTAAAAACATTTAACTGATAACTAAATAGTTTCAAATTAAATTGAAATATTTTTTAAAATAACTAAATAATTTCAATTAATAACTAAAAACGTTTATTCAATAACTAAAAACGTTTAACGATAAAAGATGAATATTGAAGCAATAAAAATATTAATAGATAAATACTTTGAGGGCGAAACGAGCCTTCAAGAGGAAGCACAATTGGCTGAATATTTCAACCGCGATGAGGTAGTGCCTGAATTGAAACAGTATCAACCACTCTTTCAATTTTTCAAAGCTGAAAAGAGCATTTCATTGAATGAAAATTCTACTAAAAAACTCAACGAAATCGGCATTCGGAATTTAAATGCAACAGGCACTAACCGAAATCCGAAACCCGACATCCGAAATCAATTATTTTGGCGAGCGGCGGCGGCGGTCTTTATTTTAGGCATTTCAAGCTATTTTATTACAAAACAATTTGAAAATCCAAATAAAAAATGCGTTGCCGATAATTGTCGAGTGAAAGTTTATGATGAAACGGACGACCCTCAAAAAGCATTTGAAGAAGTGCAAGCAGCCTTGAAATTGGTCTCAAAAAAGATGAAAAAAGGCACTGATGAAACCACCGAAGGCATGAAAAAAGTAAAACAAGCCACTGATGATATGGACAAAGTGATTCATCTTTCCAGTGAAAAGTGAAAAGTGAAAAGTGAAAAATGCACCAGAGGTGCAAAATATTGGTAGAGAAAATTGCACCAAAGGTGCAAAATATCGGTAGCATTTTAATTAAATTAATCAATATTATGAAAAAGACAATGATGAAAAAAGTAATGCTGATAATGCTGTTGTGTACAGCACTGACACCCCTCAGTATTTGGGCGCAAACGGACGCTATCACACGCTATTTCGACCAATATATGGACGATGAGAACTTCACAGTCGTCTATATCACGCCCAAAATGTTTCAGATGATTTCAAAACTCGATTTAAAAGACCCTGATGCGAAAGAAATCAAAGAAGTTTTGCAAGATTTAAAGGGTCTGCGCATCCTTCAAACAGAAAAGAACTCTATGCAATATTATAAAGAAGTGATTGGCAAATTCAAGCCCACCGAATATGAATTGCTCATGACTGTCCGCGACAAAGACGAAAATGTCCGCTTTTGGACGAAGGAAAGCGGCGGCGTCATCAGCGAATTGCTTATGCTGGTTGGCGGCGTCAAAGAATTTGTCATGATCAGCTTTATTGGCAACATCAGTTTGGATAAAATATCCAAATTAGCCAACAAAATGAACGTCGATGGCATGGAACATTTAAAAGATTTGAAAAAACAATGAGCCAAAAAGTTGAGAGTTGAAAGTTATGAGTTGAAAAAACTCTCAACTCTCAACTCTCAACTATTATTCACCTTAAACCTTAAATGAAATGAAAAAGATTGTATTAAGTTGCCTTATTTTAATGGTCAGTATGATGACTGCCTTTTCTCAAACTTCGAGCATTGATAGATTGGTGCATCAGGTCAAAAAAGCGAATCGCGGTTGCGAAAAAACGGATTTAAATATCCCAGGTTGGTTGATTCGATTTGGTTCGAACTTCGTGGATGACGATGATTTGGACGGTGTTGATATTAAAATGCTCGGCAAAAAAATTAGTCACTTGCGGATAGTGTCTATTGACGGTAAAAAAAATGTGGAAGCTGCCGATTTTCAAACTTTTTTGACGGATATTAAACAAGAAGGCTTTGAAGATTTGATGACCGTGCGCAGCAATGGCGACGATATTCGCTTTATGGTACGTGAGAAAAAGGATTTTATTCGCAATATCGTCTTGGTGGTGAATGAAAAATCTGAGGGCGGCGATTTTGTATTGCTCAGTCTTGAGGGCAAATTCACGATGGAAGACATTAATAAGATGATGAAAGACGTGACGCTGGATGTGAATAATAAAAACGGTAAAAAGTCCAGCAAAGTGAAAACGGTGAGCAGTGAAGATTGATTTATTTTCAAAGGTTTAACTCAAAGATGTTTCTTACTAAACCCATCTCACAACTCATTGATAATCAATTAGTTAGATAAATATTATGACACTACGTGTCGGTATGAAATCCTAAAATCTGTGATTATTATAAATATCTTGACTCTCCGAGTCATTCGTATTCTCGCTTTTAATGACTCGGAGAGTCAAAATATTTATAATAACCTAGTTTAAGATTTTCTACTGATACGTAGTATCAAAACGTTTATAATGTAAATCCAATTACTTCTTCAAACGCTTCTTCCGCTCGGCTTCCTCTTTCTTACGTTGAGCCTCTCGTTTAAAATAAGCATCATGTCTTTTTTTCTCCTCATTTTTACGATCCGCTTCTTCTTCTTGCCGTTGGGCTTCCCGCTTACGATAGGCTTCTGATTTGCTCAAAGGCTTGGGTTCTGGCTTCTTTTCTACCTTTGGTTCTTCCTTTTTTACCTCTTTAACTGGTTCTGCTTTCGGTTGCTCTTCAACTTTTACAACAGGTTTAGGTTCTTCTTTTGCACCCGCCGCTGCACTTGTAGCAATAGCGGCTGACGCTGAGGCGGCAGTATTAGTACCATTTTTTGAAGCAATAACCGAATCTTTAGAGCCTTTGGTTTTATCAGGCTTCGGTGTTGAGATTTTTTCCTTAACAAAGGTGAGCCATTGTTCTTTTCCCTTGAAATTCATTTCTAAAACCAACGAATCGGAAGACAATTTGGTAATCAACAAAATCTTTTCAACGGCTTTTTCCCTAATTTTATCTTGTAGGAAAATATGATTTTTTTTGATTTTATAAGTGCCCTCCTCATGGATATTGAGTGTAGAGTTGAAAAAATAACGACCATCTGAGTTAAATTCAATATTAACAAGATTGGCAGCAATCGGTACAATATCATCGCACTCTACCAAATTATCGGCATTCCATTTTCCAACAATAGCTTTTTCATTATCGCTTTTACAAGCCGATAGAGATAAAAGCGCAATAAAAAATCCTGTTAGTCTCATAATGATTGTTACAATAAAAAATAATCTTTTTTAATTCAATATTTGAAAAAAAGCACGCAAATATAGACAAAAGTCTCGAATGCTAAAATGTGTTTTTTTTCCAAAGGAATCACTTTGTGAAAAATTGAATGTCCAAAGTCTGCGTTAATATGCTTATTTTTGCATTTCTAAATTGTCAAAAAACAATATTTTATAATTATTGAATTGTGTAAAAAATTGATTGTCAATATATTGAGAAGCATTCATAGCTTTTTAAAAAGATTCATCATAAATCAAAAATGGTTAAAATAGGAAATGTAGAATTGGGTGAATTTCCCTTGCTTTTAGCACCAATGGAAGACGTGAGCGACCCGCCTTTCCGTGCTTTGTGTAAGGAATTTGGAGCTGACATGATGTACACGGAGTTCATCAGCAGCGATGGATTGGTGCATGATGCGGTGAAAAGTCTTAAAAAATTAGAAGTTTTTGACTACGAACGTCCTATCGGCATTCAATATTTCGGCGGACAATTGGATTCAATGATAAAAGCGGCACACATGGTTGAAGCGGCTAATCCAGATGTGATTGACATTAATTATGGTTGTCCTGTGGCTAAAGTGGCTTGTAAAATGGCAGGTGCTGGCTTGCTTCAAGACATTCCTAAAATGATAGAATTGACGGCGGCGGTTGTCAAATCGACGAGTAAACCTGTGACCGTCAAAACCCGTTTGGGTTGGGACGATAACACCATTAATATTGTGGATGTTGCCGAGCGGCTGCAAGATGTGGGCATCCAAGCCCTCACGATACACGGGCGGACGCGCAAGCAGATGTATAAAGGGGAAGCCAATTGGGAATGGATAGCGAAGGTGAAAGCCAATCCGCGCATGCACATCCCGATATTTGGCAATGGCGATATTGATTCTCCTCAAAAAGCTCTTGAATACCGCCATCGCTATGGCATTGATGGCATTATGATTGGTCGGGCTGCCATCGGTTACCCTTGGATTTTTAGAGAAATCAAGCATTATTTCAAGACGGGCGAAACCATTGCCCCCCCCTCAGTATCGGAGCGTGTAGATGCCGTTCGGAAGCATTTGACCCGTTCGATTGAGTGGAAAGGTGAGCGCGTGGGCATCATGGAAATGCGCCCTCACTACACCAATTATTTCAGAGGATTGCCCAATATCAAGCCTTATCGCCTTCAATTGGTGACCGTTTATGACCCCTCAGTATTGTATGCTATTTTGGATGAAATTGAGGAAGTGTATTCGGGAGTTATGAGTTATGAGTTATAAGAGATGAGAGTTTTGAGTTTTGAGGTGAGAGATGAGAGGTGAGAGGTGAGGTAAATAAAAGCTGCTTTATGTTTTTATAAAATATTGATTGTCAATGGTTTAGTTGTTTAAAATCTATTGTCTAATTCTACTTATTATGGAAAACGAACGTCAAAATCAGCCAAAAAAATACTCATTGGATGAGTATCTCCAATTAGAACAAGTTGCTGAATCGAGGTATGAATATAATAATGGTAGTATTGTCAAAATGGGCTATACTTCTGTTCCTCATGGTATCATTGTCAATAATCTGAACTTATTGATAGGCAATTACCCATTACCTATTACCCATTACCCATTAACCATTACCCATTACCTATAATTGAAAGGTATGATTTTTCAAATACAACCACACGAGCGTCAAATATTCAAAACCATCAGCGAAACGGCGGCTGAATTGGGTTTTCCAACCTATGTAATTGGAGGATATGTGCGAGACAGGATGTTGTCGCGCCCATCCAAAGACATGGATATTGTCTGCATTGGCAGCGGTATTCAATTGGCTGAGGCGGTGGCGGCGAAGATGCATCCGATGCCTAAAGTCGTTGTATTTCAACGATTTGGTACGGCTATGTTTAGGTATAAAAATATAGAAATTGAGTTTGTCGGGGCAAGGCGGGAGTCCTATCGCACCGATAGCCGCAAGCCGAGTGTAGAAGAAGGCTCGCTCGAAGATGATCAAAACCGAAGGGATTTTACAATCAATGCCTTAGCCGTGAGCCTCAATGAAGAGAATTTTGGAGAAATGATTGACCCGTTCAATGGCATTAAAGACCTGGAAGGGAAGGTGATTCAAACGCCTCTTGAAGCTGGCAAAACTTTTAGTGATGACCCATTGCGGATGTTGCGGGCTGTTCGTTTTGCTACGCAATTGGGTTTTAAAATTGAAAATAATACATTAAAAGCGCTTTCAAATTATAAAGACCGCATCAAAATCATTTCTAAAGAACGCATTATTTCTGAATTAGAAAAAATAATGAAAACACCGACCCCCTCAGTAGGATTGAAGATTTTGTTTGAAACGGGGCTTTTGAAACTCATTTTTCCTGAAATGGATGCGCTCAAAGGAGCTGAAACACGCGAAGGCATCGGGCATAAAGATAATTTTTATCATACTCTGCAAGTGATAGACAATATCTGTCGCAAAACCGACAATATATGGTTGCGTTGGGCGGCTCTTTTTCATGATATTGGAAAACCTGCCACCAAGCGTTGGGAAGAAAATGAAGGTTGGACATTTCATGGTCATCAAGACCTTGGTGCAGCGATGTTGCCACGTCTTTTTCGCAACCTCGGTTTGCCTGTTGATGACCGCCTGAAATATGTTCAGAAAATTGTCAAATTGCACCATCGCCCCGTTGCCCTCACGAAGGAGGAAATAACGGATTCAGCCATTCGTCGCTTGCTTTTTGATGCCGGCGATGAATTGGAAGACCTATTCACGCTATGCGAAGCGGACATCACGAGCAAGCAACCTGAGCGAGTGAAACGCTATTTGGCACATTATCAAATCGTGAAACAGCGGTGTATTGAAGTTGAAGAAAAAGATAAAATCCGCAATTGGCAACCACCGATTACAGGTGAATTGATTATGGAAACGTTCAATATTCCGCCTTCGCGCGAAGTGGGCATTATCAAAACGGCTATTCGTGAAGCCATGCTCGATGGCGATATTCCGAATGATTATGATGCGGCTTTTAAAATGATGTTGGAGGAAGGGAGTAAATTGGGGTTGGTGACTGTTTCTAAAATTTGAGTTGACCACCTATTTTTTAAACAAAATAGATTTTTTTTAAAATCAAATAGTTTTTTTTTAAAACACATAGGCACAGTAGGACACATAGAAAAAACTATGTGTTCTACTGTGCCTATGTGTTTTTAAAAAAAAAACAACTATGCGTTCTAAAATATCAAACCACTTCGCCCCCACATGACGAACCTGCACCCGCCGTACATCCAAAACAATGCTGATTCAAAACGATATTCCGATTTATTAACTTTTCAAAATCAAAATCTCGGATATGTACCTTTTTATTGGCTCCTTCGGGTGTGGAAACGGGCAAATCCAGCATTTGATTGAAATCACAATCGTACATATTGCCTTCCCAACTCACTGAAATAGTGCTGCGGCACATCAAATTTTCAACCGTTGAAGGATTGAAAGCGTTGACCAAAGTACTCATATATTCCTCATAATTATCCGTTTGAATGAGATAATCTAAGAACCTTGAAATGGGCATATTCGTAATGGCGAATAAATTATTGAACTCAATATTGAAACGGCGTTTGAGTTGCTGCTTGAATTCCTTTTCTAAACCCGCTTGCGAACCTGGGAGAAATGCACCCGACGGATTATAGACCAAATCCAACATCAAACCCGAGCCTTCTTTGCCATACCCGACTGCATTCAGCTTTTGTAAAGCCAATATTGAATCTTCGAAAACCCCATCACCCCGTTGAGAATCCGTCCGTGTTTTAGAAAAATAGGGCAACGAAGAGACAATATGCACTTGATTAGCAGCAAACCAATCAGGCAAATCGTGGTATTTTTTATTGGCTTCAATAATGGTCAGATTGCATCTATCCATCACTTTCTTACCTAATTTACGGCATTCTTCTACAAACCAACGGAAATGAGGGTTCATTTCAGGCGCACCACCCGTAATATCCACCGTTTTGATGTCATATTTTGAGAGAATATCCAAGCAGATTTCAAGGGTCTCTCGACTCATATTCTCCGTTTTTTTATCAGGACCCGCATCCACGTGACAATGTGCGCAAGTTTGATTACAGAGTTTTCCAATATTGATTTGGAAAATATCGATGCTCGTCGGCTTGAGGGTTGGATAGCCAGCCTCCTTCACTTTTTTGGCAAATAAAGGAAATTTTGCATCCATCAGTTCTTGACCATTCAGAACTTGAAGTTGAAAATAAGTGCTTGCCAACTGATTGCCTGTGACTGATAGCGATTTTGTCTTTTGATGAATGGACATTTTATTATTATTTTATTTTGGCTCAACTTGCAGCAAGTTTAAAACTTGCTGCAAGTTATAAGTTTTTAAAAATTAACACTTTTTGTTTTAAATCACATCAACTTCTCCTTCGCATGTTTCATCATTTGAGTCGAATAAACGAGGGTGATACCTGCCTTCATGGCAGCCGTCACATGCACAGCTTCCATCATTTGCTCTTCATCGGCTCCTTGTTTGATGCTTTCCGACGTGTAGGCATCAATGCAATAAGGGCATTGCAAAGCATGAGCCACTGCCAAAGCGATGAGCGATTTTTCACGTGCCGACAAAGCACCCTCAGCCATAGAAGCACCATAATAATCGAAAAATTTTTTGGCTAAATCAGGTTGCCACTCGCCTATTTTACCGAATTGAGCAAGGTCTTTTGCTGGCTCAAAATATTCTTTATCTTTACTCATTCTATTTTATATTTATAAATTTTAATTATTGTAAAATGCTGATTATCAATTTGTTAATCTAATTTATGCAATTACATACCCCCTCAGTATATAGCCTTTATAGCTTGAAATTTAAACCAATATTAACTGCATTTTCTTCATCAAATTCAACCCCACTTTGACGTTTTTTATGGTTTCGCATATATCCAATATCAAAAGCAAATTTGGGTGTCAACTGATGCACTACGCCTATTAATGCCCAGTTTTGGTCAAAATTATTTTTCAATTTATGAGGGGGTGCATTGAGAAAAATTTCGCTAAAACATTGCAATTTGGTCTTCTCAGTCACAGCATATTGGATTGTTCCACGCAGTCGAACTCGACCAATAGGCTTATAATTTAAGTTTTTCAACCACCTATAATCGTATTGAAACCGCTCTTTAAAAGTCCATTTCGACACATTTTGTTTAACATCTAAGCCGACTGTTGTTCGCCATTCTATATTGGGTTTTACAAAATAATCAGCTTCTTTACCCAACAAAAGCTTTGAATAAATATAGGTTATAGGGTTAAATTGCACCGTAAAATTGTTCTTTTTATAATAAAACCAAGCCCTTAATTCCTCTAAAGATTCTTTCGAGAGAGGATTTATTTTTGAAATATGATAGTCATTTTGAGACCGATGAACGTACTCAAACTGAAAATCCCATTTTGTACTGAGGGGGGTATTGACTATTATTTTTCCCCAAAAAGTCGTATGGTCGTAATGCTGTGCTTTTAACCATAATGGCATTAGAATTAACCCAATAAATAGTTTTGTTTTCATAAAATCATATAAAAATTAGATGAAAAATTGATTATTGGGCTAATGTAAAACATTTCTATTTAATCAAAAAATATACTTCACACCCACTTGCCCTTGTGTACGCGACACAATCGGGTCATACTGATAAGGGGCTGTCGTTGGATTGTCAAAACGATATTGCGGTTTGTTGTTTTCTACTTTTACAAAAGTCAATAGTGAATACCCTGCATTCGTTGTATTGGGTACAAAATATTGCCGCCCCCATGTTTTAGAAATCCAATTGCTGAGATTGACCAAATCAAAAGATATTTGCAAGCGTTGTCCATTTTTAAAAACAATTTGTTGCATAATTCGCATGTCCAATTGTTGATTCCACGGCGAGCGTGCGCCATTTCGTTCAGCATAATTACCGCGTCGGGTGTTTAAATAATGGTCTTTTTCAATGTAATTATTCAAATTTTCCCATTGAGTAGCAGCCGAAAGAGTGACTTGACCTGCTGTATTTTTCACATCTACCAAACCACTTTCATCAATATTTCGCGGTATATAAATCAAATCATTCGTTGGCGAACCATCGCGGTTGACATCGCCTGAGTATATATATGTGAAAGGCACGCCCGAAGCAGCCACATATACGAGCGCAAAAGTGGTTGGCAGGTTTTCTTTCAATTTAACCGTCCAATCAGCCGTGCCGATAATGCGGTGGCGAACATCGAAATTAGAGTAACTCAACTGCGGATTATTAGGGTCAAGCGTTTGATTCCATTCCCAATTGGCTTGCGGCGAAACCCTTACGCCATTGGCTAAATCACGAGACTCCCCAAAAGTATAATTGGCAGAAAAATTCCAATTTTGATTGGTTTTTTGAACGCCCGCTGAGAGGTTGTAGCGATAGCCTTTCTGAGTATTGGTGACTATAAAAACGCTGGTAAAATTTGAATTCACCTTTTCACCTGAAAAATATGGTCGAGCATCCCAAGTACTGAGGGGGGTCGAAACGGGTTTCAAGTTGCGGGTTTCAAACTTCGTATCTTGAAGCGTTTTTGTATAAATGCCTTCAAAAGTGGCTGCCCAGCCTTTGCCTAATTTGACGTCGAAAGCCAAATTGTTGCGCCAAACTTGTGGCAACCTCAGATTAGGGTCGAGCAAATTAATTTCTCTTTGAAAACCACCTTGCAACGTCGTCAAATCACTCACTGTTGAAAGCAAAGGCACTACTTTTCCAGCAGGGCGATAATCTACATTGCCGTAGTGATTGCCATCATAAATAAATGGATAAGTGAACCATGCAAAGGGCATTCGACCTACGAAAATACCACTCCCCCCCCTCAGTATAAACTGGTTTTGGTCATCAATTTTATAATTAAATCCAAAACGAGGGGCGATAGCTAATTTATTACTCAACTGTTTGCTGTAACCTGAAAACTCAGGAGTATTGATAACATCGACATTGGCAACAGGTTTTGTAGGGAAAATAGACGCATCGAGCCGCAATCCGAGGGTAATATTGAGTTTATTATTGAGCAAAGCGATTTCATCTTGCCCATAAACTGAACTCAACAAAACGGCATAATCCGCCGAAGGATTGTCATAATTATTGGTATAAGAATTATCTGACAGATTAAAAGTACGGCGTATTCGAGTGGGTTTATTAGCGAAAAAATTATCAATAGAACTGTATGCCCAACGCCCATTCCACGGTGTGACAAAATGGTAATTGATACCGTAATATTCGTTGTGAGTACCAAGCGTAAAGCGGTGATTATTAATGAAATAGCTCAAATTATCCGTAAATTCTACCGTCCGTTGGCGTGTTCTATAAATAACAGCTTCCCGATATTGCCCTGCGAAAATATTGCCTGCTGTGCCATAAGTGATTTCGATATGTGGAAATTCCTTTCCAAAAGTTTCTCTGTGTTCATCAATAAAAGCATGGCTAACGATGATTTTATTATAAAGTCGAGGAGAAATACGGTGTTTCCATTCCAAAACCGTTGAATTAGTCGAGCTGAAATGAGTAAAACCTTGCGAACCATAATTAAAAATATTAGCCGAGCGCGTCAAATGTTCTGCTTGAGCATTGACTAAATTATGGCGCAATGAGACTTGATCGCTCTCAGAAATATGCCAATCCAAACGAGCAAAAAACTTCAAACTACGGGTATCCAAAGGTCGAGCCCCATAGCTGCCCACATCATAGCCGTAGCGATTTTGAATGGTATCGGCAATGCGTTTAATGTCTTCTAATTTGAAAGCAGACCCCTCAGTACCAGCAGCAAAAGCGGCGGGTTCAGTGCGTTTATTGACTTCAATATTGGTAAAATAAAACAATTTGTTTTTAATTAAAGCACCACCCACACTTGCCCCAGTCAAATAATCTGAAAAATTATCAATTTTAGTGCGTTTATCATCAGCAGACCGACCTGTAATGGCTTGATTTTTCAAAAAACCATAGACTGAGCCACTCGTTTTGTTCGCTCCCGAACGGGTCACGGCATTGACAGAACCGCCCGTAAAATTGCCCAAAGTCACATCAAAAGGTGCAACAGCTACTTGCAAATCTTGAATGGCATCCAAGCTAATCGGTTGCGCCCGTGCCAGCGAGCCTGGCGTACCTGATGCTTGCGAACCTCCTGCACCCACAGCCGGCTCGACAAAACCAAATGCATCATTATTGGCAGCACCATCTATCGTTAAATTATTGTAGCGATAGTTCGTCCCTGCAAAACCGTTGCCGTTGGCTTGGGATGAAAGGCGCGTGAAATCTTGTATAGAATTATTCAGCGTTGGCAACTTTTGAAATACAGTTCTATTAAAATTGGCGGCTGCGCCTTTTTTATCAGTATTGCGGTCATATGTGACCACGACCTCTCCGAGCGTGGTATTTTGCTCTTTGAGGACAATATTTTCAGACATTTTAGAGCCTAAAGCCAAATTAATGTCCGTTTTTTCAAAATTTTGAAAGCCTAAAGATTCTACTTTCAAACTGTAAGGACCACCTGCGCGGACATCAGGGAAAGCAAAACGCCCATTATCATCAGTCAAGGTCGTATATTTCGTAGCCGTAGGAACATGTTCAAAATAGACGGCTGCGCCAATAATGCTTTCTTTTTTTTCAGAAAATATTTGCCCATTAATCGATGCTCCTGTTATTTGAGCATGGGTTTTACTCAAAAACAAAACAAAAGAAATAAAGACAAATAGATTTTTTTTCATGGTAAAAATCAATTAAACTGTTGAAAAATAATGTAAAACAACCCACTCAAAACCGCTGCAATGGGTAATGTCAACACCCAAGACAGCAATATTTTACCAATTTGAGAATAATCCGCTTTGCCATTCACCAAACCAATACCGATGAGCGAACCTACTGAAACATGGGTAGTAGAAACGGGTAAGCCCTTCGTGCTGGCTAAAATCACTAATACACCTGTTACTAAATTTGCTGAAAAGCCTTGACCATGATTCATAGGGGTAATATTACGGCTCATTGTTTCAGCTACTTTTCGAGCTTGCAAAATGCCACCGATTGCCATTGCAGTAGCCAAAATCGTGATATTGACTGAGGGGGTAAAGAAGGCAACCGCCAAAAGCAAACCCGCCATTTTAGGCGCATCATTCAAGGCGCGAGCAAAGCAAACCGTCCCTGCACTCACATAATGAAGCGTATCTAAGACCGATTGAGCATTAATACCCATTACTTTTCCGACGTACATCTCATCGCACCCCTCAGTATTAGCGACGATTTTTGAAGTATTTGATAATGCTAAAGGCATATTTGGTTGAATCAAAACAGGTGCTTCGTTGACTATACAAACACAACTTTCCTTTTCAATTTTAGAGAAATTTCTAAGGCGTTTAAAAATTAAATACACACTCAAACTGGCAATAACCGCTACAACAGGGCTTAAAACAAGGGGTAAAAAGAATGTTTTGCCCAATAATGATAAATTGACAGATTGCGCTGCCCCTGCAAAACCGGCTCCCACCAACGCCCCCACCAAGCCATGTGTCGTGGAAATTGGGAAACCAAAACGAGTGGCTAATAATACCGTCAAACCTGCACCTAATGCGACCGATAGTAAAAAAACAGGCGATTGAGCCAAAGCATCAGGTACTAAACCTTTGCCTGAAAAATTTTTAACTAAAGTCGTCGCAAATAATACTGAAACCAATGCTCCTGCCACCGTTGCGACAGTTGCCAAGCGCAAGGCTTTAGTATAATTCAGCGTGCCACTTCCCCAAAGGGTGGCGGTGCCTTTGAAATTGTCGTTGGCACCGTTGGCATATGCCAATAAAATGACGGCTATTAAGATACAGGTTGCGAGCATTATTTTAAATTTTGAATTTTAATTCTAAAAATTCATAAAACGCACCCCTCAGTCATGCCTTTGGCTTGATGGAGCGAAACGCACCATATTTAGGGCTTTTGTAGTATTTTCCAAGTAAAAACGGCTAAAATAACCCCTAAAATAGGTGCTATTATATAAATCCATAGGTCATTGATATTCCCCGAAACCACTGCTGGTGAAAGACTTCTGACTGGATTCATGGATGCCCCACAAATGGGTCCTGCAAACATGGCTTCCAAAAGCACCGTTCCACCAATGGCTATGCCTGCAAAAAGCCCCGTTTCTTTCGAGCCTTGTGAGACATTGAGAATGACCAGCATCAAAAAATATGTCAGTATCACTTCCAAAATAAAGGACTGCAATTGACTGCCTGCGGGCAGTGTTGCCCCTAAATTTTGATTCATTGGAAATAAAAATTTCAAAATCAAAGTCGCTAAAAATGCTCCTGAAATTTGACTTCCAATATATGGCAACACCTCTTTTTTATCGAAACGCCCTGCTAAAGCAAAACCTAAAGTCACCGCTGGATTGAGTTGCGAGCCTGAAATTTCACCGAATGTATAAATCATGCACATCACTACTAAACCAAATGTAGCAGCAACGCCTGCATGTCCAATCACGCCATTGGTTTCTTGATTGATGATAATAGCACCAGTTCCGCAAAAAACAAGAGCAAATGTTCCTAAAAACTCAGCTAAGTATTTTTTCATTTGCTATAAGCTATTTTATGTATGATAGAACAACTTCTTAGCAACATCCACCACCATCATAAAAATAAGTAGAAGGTGAAATGAAAATATCATCTCTACCCAATGCTGCCAAAGCTGCTGCGGTTTTATCGCACACGGCTAAAGGTTGTTGTTGAATGAGTGTATGCCCTTTGTTATCGTCAAAAAGCTCTTCGCCACCGTAATAAATGGCTGTTTTGCCTGTAAAAACGCAAGGTCCGTCGGCTGGCATAGGGTCTTTGATGGCGGCAACTTCTACACTTTCTATATAAATTAATTCCCCTCCAGTCGGATAATGATTAGGCGAAAGCAAGCGATAAGCTCGTTTTGCCCGAATTTCAATTGTACCAAAACCCACGTCTGTCATCATTTTGATATAATCTTCTAAAGGAATTGAACCCGTTAGGCACAAGGCACGAAGACGTTCGTCTTCCCGAAGTTCTTCGCTCATCGGTTGTTCGCAAGTGGGGTCACTCATGACGAGTTTGCCATGCGGTTTGAGGACGCGGTACATTTCTGAAAGAGCGCGTTTGAGGTCTTCGGCTTTGAAAATATTGAACAAGCAATTTTGAGCAGCAATATCAATCGAATTGTCTTCAATTGGCAAATCGAGGGCATCGCCTTTGCGGACATCAATAAAATCGCGGTCAAACCAATCGTTTTGATTTTCAGCTTCAATCATGTTTTCACGACAAGCATCCATCATTTCATCCACGACATCTACGCCAATCACGCCATTTTTACGGCGACTGAAATATGAAAATTGCAACAGTTCCATGCCACCGCCTACGCCTACATACAGGATAGTCGGATTGTTGACGAGGTCACGAGGGTTGACAGTTGAGCCGCAGCCATAGTTCATTTCGAGCATTTTCTTAGGCATTTTCAAGCCAGGGAGTTGCCAAATGGGAGTCGTTGTGCAGCATAAGCCGATTTGAGGGTTTTCCGCAGCCTCGCGGTAAACGTCAATAGTTGTTTCTAAATAAGCCATAAATTAATTAGGAATTAGGAATTAGGAAATAGGAATTTTAAAATTAGAAATTAGGAACTACCTGAATATGCGATTCACATAGAGGTACACAAGATTGAATTAACTCACTTAAACAATGAGAATTAATCTTTACAAATAATGTTGAATTTTATAGAGATGGAGGTGCTCGCAATGATTTGCAAGCCATCAGATAGGTGGAGCGGATAGGCTCAAAGGACAATTTTAATGCATTGAAATTGTCTTTTAATAGGCATAAAATAGCCTGTTTTAATCTAAATGTAATTGATTTTAAAGCAGTAACTAAATCTTGGGGGGTGTCAATGTCGGATTTAGTCGAGAGTATTTTTATGTTTTTATTGAGAGATGATAATTGCTCGAAGACGTATTCTGTTTGCCAATCAATATTTAAAAACGCTTCTTTTTGAAACGCTTCTTTTTGAATGCCTAATAAATAGACGCCGCCGTCTGTAGAAGGTCCCAATACTGAGGGGGTCGTTTCTAAAAGTTCAGCAGCCTTGAGAATGTCATTTTTAGAAACAGCCAAACAGTCATTACCCAAAGCAATTACTTTTTCAAAACCTTGATTGAAAATAGACTCAATGGCATTGGTAAATCGCTCGCCGAAAGTAGTACCAATTTGAAGATTTTCGGAGTAGAAAAAAGTAGGTAATCCTGATGCTTTCGCCACTTGCTTAGTGCGGTTAATCATCAAAGAAGCAAGGTTCTTCTTTTTTGAATCGCGATAAAGCAAGCGTTTTTCAGCCGCCTCAGCTTTTGCTGTGCGACTAAAAATGAGGATGGCGATATTGGATTGCTGACTGTTCAAAACGTTGTTTGATGTTTTAACTTCATTCTAATCTACGAATATAGTGCGTTTGAGGATTTCTATTGTAATGAAATTGAATAAAATATTTCATCAAAGGAAATATTTATTTATCACGTTTATATCACATTGTGTTAATTGAAAATTGAAAATTGATAGTTGATATTTATTTTATTTTATAAATTAATGAAAATCAATAGTTTATACGAATAATGGGTTGAACTAATCGCGGAGCGATTAAATGTGAATAACCTTCGATGCAATCGGAGGGTTAAAGTAAAATGATACTCTAACTGCGAAGCAGTTGAATGTAAAATAGTCAGTCAATGATAATATTTCACATTCAACTGCTCCGCAGTTATGCCAATCTTTACAATTATCCCCCTGATTGGCATCAGGGGTTATTCACATTTAATCGCTCCGCGATTATTTACCCATTATTCGCATAGTTTATAAAAAAGAATCCGCAAGTTCACTTTGAGCTTGCGGATTCTTTTTTTCTATAAAATTAAAACAATTCGCTGGTTTAAAATCTAAATATCTAAAGTCTCAAAATACTGAGGGGGTCGATTTAGAAATGAGGACAATTTGTATTCACTCTTCGTTTTTCAGCACCTGTATAAATGAGGGATAGTTCCCACGCCCCTCTGGCATTGGTCGGGATTTTGATACTTGAAGCATGCAAATCATAACTCGCACCAATGAGTAAACGGTTGATTTCCAAAACGCCTGTCAGTGTGAAGGCATCGCCAAGGATTCCAGTAGCGGTTTGAACCGATTTACCTTCTTTATCCAAAGCAGAAATATATTTATTCGCTAAACGAAAAGAGGCGCCTACTCTAACAGCCGCTTCGTTCCAATCGTGGTTGGTGTAGCGGAAGTTAGCACCTGCCATTGCCCACATCGCCGGACCTTGAAGAGTTACGATAGCAGACGGCATGATGCTCAATTCTTTATTAATCGGAATTTCACCGCCGCCATGAAAAGTGATGCGTCGGCGAATGACTTCTTTTGAATCGCCGAAAAATGAGACATTCGGGCGTGTGATATGATGCAAGCTGCCGCCTACATAAAAGCTGCGATTATTTTCCCAAACGGTATAAAAAAGCAAGCCTAAATTATAGTCAACATACATCTTTGACTGAGGGGTCAACTCGCCTGAAGCCAATGATGTATTCACCGCCACCGCAATACTATCATATTGACGGTCGAACCATAAATTGTTCATATTGAGTGAATTTTGACCTAAACCGACTTGCAAACCTGCCGAAAGGTAGTTGCTTTGATTGCGATAGCGTCCGCCGCCTAATTGCTTTTGAAACGCTACGCCTAAATTTCCCTTTGTGGTTTTGACACGTGCAGCCGAGCCAGTTTCGTCATTGATGGCATTCATCCCGAAGGCGAAATAATCACTTCTCGATACTTTTGCTCTGTAATCAAAAGCCGCATGAAAAGTACGGATGGGTGCATCCGAAAAGGTAGTGCCCCATTGCTGACGATAATTGGCATTGAGCCGATATTGACCATTGAAAACGCCGACCATTGCAGGGTTGAGATGCATGGGCGAAGCATAATATTGTGCAAATACGGCTTCTTGAGCTGTTGCATTAAAACCAATGCAACAAATGACAATAGCTATAATTGAAACTCTAATAGTATTTCGTTTTATCATGAATTTTGATTTAAATGATTTTACATTTAAAATATAAGTACTCGTTTTTTATCTAATCAGCGTTGTATTACCTTTTAATATTTCTTTTGCACCATCTACATATTGGGCTTCGATGTACCAGACATATAAGCCGCTATTCATGGCTTGACCTCTAAATTTACCATCCCAAGCATTCACTTCATCATTAATTTTGAAGTCTTTGGCTTCAAAAAGGAGTTCACCCCAACGGTCATAAATTCTGAAAACTAAGATTTTAGTACCATCTTTTCCTCTCACCGTTAGCCAATCATTGACCTGATCGTTGTTAGGTGTGAAGCCAGTTGGAACAAATATAAAGCGTGGTTTCACAACTGTAATTTTCACGCTATCCGTAGCACGACATCCTGCCGAATCAATGCCCATAGCAGCATAACTGATGGTAAATATCGGTTTTGACATTGGTGTTGGGCATTTTATACAAGACAAAGTGCTGTCATAAGGAGCTTTCCAAGTGATATTGACATTGCCTCTATTGTTGACAGCATTGGCATATAATTGAATAGAATCACCCAAATTAATAGTCACATCTGCTATGGCTTCGATTGTAAAACGAGGTGGTTGAGTAATTTCAACTCTATCAAACCAATTACAATTATTACCATCTTTTACAAATACATCATATTTACCTGCTTTTACGCCCACTATTTGATTGACTCCATTGTAATTTTTTCCATCAATACTATATGAGTAAGGTTGAGTGCCTCCGAACGCATCAATTGTAATAGTACCATTGGCTTCTCCAAAACATTTTACATTGAGCGCTGAAACGTCACCATCCAAACCATTGGGTGCAGTCACTGAAAACGACTGCTGCAATTGGCAACCTTTAGAATCCGTAACGATAAGGTCGTAACTGCCCGATTTAAGGCTTTGAATAGATGGCTGAGTCGCACCATTTGACCATGAATATGTATAAGCTGGCGAACCGCCTGCCATCGTCACAGCAATTTTACCGAGTGTATCGCCTACGCATTTTGTATTGGTAATTTGTTGCGATTGAATTTTCAAACTCGAAGGTTGAGTAATTGTGATGGTGGTATCAACGCTGCATTGTGAAGAGTCCGTCACCGTTACAGCGTATTGACCTGCTGACAAATTAATGGCTCTTGCCGTTTTTTGAGATGCTGCACTTTGAGCCCATTGAATCGTGAATGGTGGTTTTTGACCATTGGGTTGTATCTCCGCTTCACCATTTTTACCTGCAAAACAACTGACATCCTTTTTAAGACTTGTTAAAAGAATAGGCGTTGGTTCAGAAACAAAATGACTCGCTATATTTTGACAGCCTTGATTATCCACAACTGTAACTGTATATGTTCTATTACCTAAAATATTCACAGCTTCAGAAGTCGTTTGAACGGGAGCTGTACTCCACCGATAAGTCACATTTGTTAGGTTGCCATTGGCTGCTCCTCCTCTGATTGAATCCACTTTTATTGCCCCATTTTTCAAGCCATAACATCTTGGAGAAATGGAAGAAATAGAGATTTTTATCGAATCAAATGTATTAATATCCACCGTATCAATCGCTTGACAGCCATTTACGTCCGTAACAGTGATGAAATAGGGTTGTCTTCCGAGATTCACTGCCGTTTGGGTGCGTTGTAAATTACTCCATAAGTAGGTGTAACTGCCTGTGCCACCTGAGCCGAGAACGGTTGCTTCGCCAGTATTTTGATTAAAACAACCTAATTTCGATTGATTAGCAGCTGCTGAAATAGCAGTTGCTGGTTCAGAGATTGACACATTCGCCGTATTCGTACAGCCGTTCGCATCTGTAACGGTTAATGTGAAAGTGCCTACTCCTAAATCATATGCCACTGGTGTATTTTGAGCAGCCGCATCACTCCATAAATAGCTATATTTAAGTCCATTTGGGAACGGTGTACCTCCAGATACTGAGGGGGTAGCCGTGCCATTGGATTCGCCTTTACATTTTACATTTGAAAATAAATTGATTGCTGCATTAATAGCCGAGGGTTGAGTTAAAACAGTATCTTTTGAAATAAAACAATTATTAGCATCCGTAATGGTCACTGTATAATTGCCTGCTCTTAGATTTTGAATATTTGAAGTCGTTTGAACAGGTGAGGTATTCCATCTATAAGTAAAATTACCGACGCCACCCGATGCATTGACAGCTATTTCACCATTGGCATCTCCATTACATTTTAGAGGTGTAATAATGGTAAATTTATCAACATTAATAGGTGAATTGGCTTTTACAGTCGCTTCTCCATCATATAAACAACCGTTAGCATCTTTTACAGTCACGACATATCTACCAGGAGAAAGGTCGTTAATCGTTTGAGTTGTCTTATTAGTCGGCGTCCACGAGTATGAATAAGGCGATACGCCACCGCTTGTATATGCCGTAATGGCTCCATTGGCATCATTAGGGCATTTAGTATTAATTGCAACCAAAGAATCAAAACGCAATGAATCAGGTTGAAAAACCACCACTGTCATTGTATCATTACACCCTACTGCATCTGTTACTGTCAATTTATAATTACCGCCTGCAATATTTGGATTGTCATCACCCACCACCCCATTGCTCCATTGAAAAGTATATGGGCTAATACCACCCACTGCACTGATACGCGCACGACCCGATTCTTCTTCAAAGCATTTAGCAGAATCAATGGTAGGCGTCATTATAATTTGAGTATTCTCTTCAATTCCAATTGAACCAGCATATTGACAGCCGTTTTTATCCGAAACCGTTACGCCATACATACCGGCAACGAGTGAATCAACTTGCTCAGTGGTAGCTCCTCCACTCCATTGCCATTTATAAGGCTGAACACCACCTGATGTAGCCGCTTTTGCAACACCATTTTTCTCACCAAAACATCTAATATCTTGCTTGCTCATATTCACCACCAACTGAGGGGGTGCTACTATTTCAGTATCTCTTTCAATCAAACAACCATTACCATCTTGCATTTCAATAGTATAATTACCGACTGCAAGAGAGTCGAAAACAGGTTGATTGCGCCATTCACCTAAAGTAAATCCATTCAGACGATATGTATAATTTCCAACACCACCACCTGGCAGGGCGGTTATTTTACCTGTTTCATCGCCATTGCATATAAGAGCAGAAGCATTCAAATTTAATTTTAATGGAGCAGGATGATACATTAAAAAGTTCAAAGTATCAGAACAACCTGTACTATCTATCACAATGGCTTTGTGGTAACCCGCTCTAATTTTATCTATAAAAATGGGTTGAGAAGCTTGAGACAATGAGTCAATTATAAATGTAATAGGTGCAACACCATTTGCAAAAGCAAAATTGACACGCGGGCTTGGTTGATTATAACATAAAATTGAGTCAATTTCAAGCCTTCTATTAGCACCATTGCCGATTGTTGCCACGCAAGCTCTTGTCGCTTGAGTCAAATAAGCAATTCGAGCACCGCATATGGCATTGGTAATGGCTCTCACTCTAAAATTTACAACATCCCCAATTCTCAAATTTTTAACCGTATGTGAAAGATTTCCATTAGGCGAAGTCCACGGCGCACCATTTATACTCACTTCATAACCCGAAGCACCGACGACAGCATCCCATCCAAATATGATAAACGTAAAATTGACATTTGTAACAGAAGCATTGGGTGCAGGTAAGCTATCAATCACATTTACCACCACATTATCGGTGTGCGTACAATTGAAACTATCCCGAACAGTCACTGCATAAGTCGTTGTTACTGAGGGGTTAGCTGTTGGATTGGCGCAAGTTGTGCAAGACAAACCCGTCGCTGGTGTCCATGAATATTTTAGACCATTTTGATTTTTAAAAGTAATAGACCAACGCTTTAAAGTATCTTTATTCGGTCCTCGCGCATCACTGACTAATAAATCCCAATTGCCATTTAAGGTTGAGCCAATCAAATTATTCCAAGAAGTGACTCCACCTTCGGGCTGATAAATGCCTGAATATGGTGGCGTAGCAACATCTATATTGCGAGTCGCTTTCGGAGAAAAACAAAGATTATTTAATGAAAAACCTATTCCTCCTCTTTGATTAAAAAGCGGAACAGTTTGCCCCGTCGGTGATCGCAATTCAAAAACCATATCACTCGGCACAAAAGTCCCTAAATCTATGCAAACTGAGTCAATTTGACTGAGGGGGTCGGTGATGGTAGAAGGAAATATATTATTGATGTTTAAAGTTGAAACGTAAGGGGATACCAAAGGTGCAGTTGTGGCATCTAACTCTTGATTCGGAAAAGCATCAAATGTAATGGATGCTTTGACAGAGCCAATCGGTCTTTTATCCAAAACAACGCCGCCACTATTTGAACAAATAACGGTGTCATTTAACGTTTTAAATAAAGTATCTAAATTGCAAGTTAAACACAATGGACTTGTAGGCGGTAAAACATTGATATTCAACATTGTATCAAAAACACAATTATAGCTGTCTTTAATTCGATAAGTTATTACGGCTGTACCTGCATTTTTAGGTCTAACAATCATGGAATCAAGCGAGTAAGCCGTAGTGATATAGTTATTTCTAACCCAACCATGCTCTGCTACTTGAGGAGAAAATGATTCCAATGAAGGATAAAGCCTTTTGGCGAAATCAATACCCCATGCGAAAATCCACCCATTATCGTATTCAAATTGATCTTTAACGACCAATGACCATTCGCCATTTAAGGGGCAACCAATCAATCCATTCAAGTTATCATCAGAAGCGTATTTACCAGGAGGCAAATTAAATGGGCTGGGAGACGAATATGACCGCCATGTTCTGGCAGCCGTCGGTGTCCAATCGTAGCGTTGACCTACTCCTGGTGGGTTGCGTGTAGAATCATTGATGAATTGAGTAAATGTAGCATCATTATCGTTCGGAATGCCAATATGTAATTCATTGGCATTTCGAGTTCTGACATCATATTTATGTAAAACAACTTGCTGTTTATTAGGGCATACAATTTTAATTTCCAAATCTCTCGCCCAAGAGTGTTCCATATTGACAAAAACACTCAATAAATCATTGACATTTGTCAAAGTCTGACCGGGTCCAAAATCTGAGAAAAATAGGTTGGTTTTATATTCTTTTGAAGGGTCGTCTGGAATAAAAAGCCTTCCCGAACGCACACCACCTGCTTGAAAAGTTGCTTGATTTTGCTCAGTGGATACTTGAAATGTTGTATCCAATCCACCTGTCTTACCCCTCAGTCTAATTTCAGTTCCAGCACAAACTTGATTAGGAATATTGCCTAATTTGAAAGTTGGACGGGGTGAAACACGGACTCTTTGCTTGATATAATTAATATTTTGACAACCCATTGTATCTGTTATGGTCAAACGCACGACATAACCACCCGATTTATCAAAAACATGAGTCACATCCGTTCCAAACGCCACAGGGCTGCCATCATTAAAATTCCATTCAAATTTATTGAGAGTATCTGATTGCCGATAAGCAAAGCCATTTTGAGGATAGACACCATGTGCTTTGAAATTGACGCGAGTCACATTCGGGCAGGCGTTTATCCAACCCGTATCAACTGGAATCGTAGCTGGAAATGTTGCATCTACAATACCTCTGATAGTTTGGCATGAAGGAATACAAATGATATTAGCCGCCCATCCTCTACCCTGCACAGAGCCATTTGAACGAAAACGCACCGTGACACAACCACTTGAATTGGTTGCCGTTGCTTGAATAATAGCATTTTGAGTAGTTCCAAAATCAGAAGCACAAGCTAAAAGAGGTGCATTGACCGAATTGCCATCGAAGAAACATAATTCATCACCCGCTGCAACGTCCAATTGGTCAAATCCAAGACTGATATGATTGCGGGCAGGGTCGGTTGAGCAAATCGTGTAAACAAAAGTTTCATTTGCTTTATAATCGTTGAGTGCTCCGCCACTGTCATAAAATACACCATTGCACGTGCGAGTAGAGCCATTGCTCATAATGATTTGAGCTTCTATCTGAGCGATACAAGTCAAAGCCATAAAAAATAACAGAGAATAGATTTTTCTCATGTTCATATTTGTATTTTTTTATTTATCTTTCGTTTTATTCAAATAAACATTCAACTTCTCGACAAAATCTTTCCCTGCCAGATATACAAGATATTGATTCGTATTCTCAATTTTGTAAATCGTTTCAGAATAAAAATCGTGTTTCAATTTCTGTTCTTTTTCAAGTTTCAAAATGTTTATTTGCTTCAAATCGGGTATCAATACTGAGGGGTAGTCTGCACCAGTTCCATTTTTACTCAAAGGATTTTCGGTCAATATAAAAGCATTATCCAGATAGAAATTCCATCTTTGAATCAAAAACGGGTCTTCAATGGCTGTTTTTTCAAGATAATCCTTTTCAAAAACTTCATAAAGTCTTGAGTCAATTTTAATAGAACCGGTCTGTAGAGTTGATTGGGAAAAAATACTGAGCGGTAACGCCAGCAATAGGGGGAATAAATAGCTTCTCATCGGTGTAAAGTGAATTTATATATATTTTATTAAAATCGGTTAATTAACACTTCTCATTTTTCACCTCACAAACTAAGACTTGCTCAGGCTTAAATAAAATAAATCTTAAATATTAACATTTCGTTTGAATTTAAATTTAAGATTTACAATAAAAAAAAGGAATGATTTATTGTAACATCATTCCTTTATCGGTTTTGCAAAAATCGTACCCCTAAGGCATTACTTTTGAAATTTTTATTTTAATATTTTCTAAATTATTGATAATCAACACTTTAAGAGTCTTTCACTATCATTATCTTAACATTTGACTTTATAATTTCTCAATTTAAAACACTATTATTTCTTCAAATCCTTCGACCAACCATCTTTCAACGTGACCGTTCTGTTAAAAACGAGCTTTTCAGAAGTCGAATCTTTATCAACGCAGAAATATCCATGCCTTAAAAACTGAACCCTATCGCCTGCTTTCAAATTTTTAACACTCGGCTCTACATAAATTTTAGGCAAAACAGTCAATGAATCAGGATTAATAAATTCCAAAAACGAACGGTCTTTATCCCCATCAGGCTCTTCTACAGTAAACATTCGGTCGTACAAACGGCACTCAGCCGTCACTGCTTCGCCCGCACTAACCCAATGTCCAACGCCTTTTACTTTGATGCCCGATTGGTCATTGCCGCTTCGTGAGTTAGGAATATACTCGCAATGTACCTCTTCAATCACCCCCTCAGTATTTTTAACCGTTTTGAGGTGTTTGATAATATATGCCCCTTTCAAACGAAAATATCCATCAGGCGTCAAACGGTGGAAACCTTTAGGTGGATTTTCCATAAAATCATCTTGCTCAATGTATATTTCGCTTGAAAACGGCACTTGCCTTTTTCCTGCGTTTTCATCCTCATGATTGTTTTCAATTTCAACCGTTTCAGTGCCTTCATAATTTGTAATAATTACTTTCAAAGGATTCAAAACAGCCATAATTCGATGTGCTTTTTTATTTAAATCCTCACGCAAGCAAAACTCCAAAAGCGATACATCTATCACATTATCCCGCTTCGCAACCCCAATTCGATTCGCAAATTCATGCAATGACTGAGGGGTATAGCCTCTCCGACGCAATCCCGAAATAGTGGGCATACGCGGGTCATCCCAACTATTGACCACATTCTCTTGAACCAATTGAAGCAATTTCCGCTTCGACATAATGGTATATGTCAAATTCAAGCGCGCAAATTCTATCTGACGAGAAGGAAATACTTCCAAATTTTTAATTGTCCAATCATACAAAGGGCGATGCACTTCAAACTCTAAAGTACAAACCGAGTGCGTAATATTTTCAATGGCATCTGAAATCGGATGTGCATAATCATACATTGGATAGATGCACCATTTGTCGCCTGTTTGATGATGATTTGCAAATTTGATGCGGTATAAAAGCGGATCGCGCATATGCATATTCGGTGAAGCCATATCAATCTTCGCCCTCAAAACATGAGACCCCTCAGTAAATTCACCATTTTTCATCCGAACGAACAAGTCCATATTCTCTTCTACCGACCGCTCTCTGAAAGGCGAATTCACGCCCGCTTGTGTAGGCGTACCTTTCATCGCCGCTATTTCCTCAGCCGATGAATCATCTATATATGCCAAGCCTTTTTGAATTAATTTGAGAGTCAACTCATATATTGTATCAAAATAATCAGATGCATAATGCTCTGCTGCCCAATTAATTCCCAAAGGCTCAATCAACCATTGCACATCTTCGCGAATAGAATCCACATATTCAATGTCCTCTTTCGTTGGGTTGGTATCGTCAAATCGGAGGTTGGTTTTACCATTATATTCTTTCGCCAAACCAAAATTAAGGCATATAGCTTTAGCATGACCGATGTGCAAGTAGCCATTCGGTTCGGGTGGGAATCGGGTAATAATGGTCTTATGTTTTCCCGTTTCAAGGTCTTTTTCTACAATTTCTTCTATGAAATTGAGGGATTTTTCAGTTATATCAGCCATAAAATACTATATTTTTTTATTATCTTTAAAACGTAAAATGCTTTGCAAAGTTTTTTTAACTTGAATTAGGATTTTTAATTAGAATTAGGATTGGTAGGATTTTAAAGATGTTTAAGGATTCGTTTACATCCAGTCGCCAATCCTTAAACATCTTTAAAATCCTACCAATCCTAATTCTAATTAATAATCTTGATTCAAATCAAATCTCAAAAACAATAGGCTCATTTGTCAATTGATACTTCAAATTCAAGACACTCGCATTGATAAACGTCGTTCCTAAAGACGTTTCCTGCCCATATGCCTCATGTATATGCCCGCAAATTGAAAATTGAGGGCGAATGCGGCGAACTGTATTCAATAAATCCATGCAACCAGCACTTGAACCGTTTTGAGTTTTATCGAGAATGCCATGAACGGGTCCATGCGTTATCAAAATATCGGTATCGGATGGTATTAAATCCCAATGTTTCAAAATCTCAGAACCGCGTTGTCGATTGAAAGCCCAATCATAAAACCAGGGCTGCACAGGCGAACCCCATATTTTCACACCATTTATAGTCACGCCGCTGTCATTCAAATAAATCACATTCGGCGGAATCAACGACAATATATATGATTCGGGCATTCGCTCAAAAAAGAAATCGTGATTACCCGCTATAAATATTTTATGCTCATGCGGTTGCTCGGAAAACCATTTTAAAAATCGCTCAACTTCCAATCCCTTACCTTGCCCCGACACATCGCCCGCATGTATGAGCATATCGCCTTCGGGCAATACCAATTCATCATGTTTATTATGTGTATCAGAAATAGCAATGACTTTCATAAATGTCTTTTAAGGTTTAATTTTAATCACCTTCCCGTCTTTATCTGAGACGACAAGTTCTTCACCGTTTTTATGGGCGTTGGCATAGAGTTTATCTAAGGCTAAACGGAACCCCCTCAGTATTTTCTCTTTTAATTCAAGATTTTCTTTTTTAAAAGTCTCCATAATTTTCTAAGATTTGATTCCAAACAATACTATTATTGACAGATTTTATATCGTTTAACTCACCAGAAGCGATTTCATTCAATTCAAAATTTTCTAAAGAATTATCAACCAACATCCATAAATCGCAATGAGTCATATATAAATGTAGAAAATTTTTCAATCCAGCATAATAACGCCTTTCAATCACCTCAGCCTCGATATGATGTCCTCCTTTTGAAACCCTATCTTTTACCCTTTGTTTTGCTAACTCAACACTATTTAAATAAACAAAAACAAGCGTCACTTTATAACCTCTTTCCTTTGCTTTTTGAATAAAAGACACATAACTTTTAGTTGCCAATGTCGTTTCAAAAGCAAAATCTTCTCCTGTTTCTACCAAATGTTTAATTCGATTCAACATGATTCGCCCTGCTTCAATCGCTACTTTTTCAGGTTGAAAAGGGGATAAACCCCTCGCTATTTCATCTGCATTCACAAATTCATAGCAATTCAATATTTCAGGTAAAACCGTCATCGAAGCGGTTGTTTTACCTGCTCCGTTGCAGCCTGCTATGATGTAAAGATTGGGCATAAAATATTTTTAGATTTATAATTTTGCATTTTACATTTCCCTTACATCCTTTCAGGCATTTCAATCCCCAACAAATCCATTCCATGCTCCAAAACATGCCCCACGGCTTTTGATAATTGAAGGCGAAATACTTTAACATTCTCTAATTCAACGTTTAAAATAGACAAATCATGCCAAAATTTATGAAAAGATTTAGCCAAATCGTAGCAAAAGTTCGCGATAACTGAGGGGTCAAATGTCGCGGCGGCTTCTTCAATGGCTTTTGGATATTCATATATTTTGAGGATTAAATCCTTCTCTTGTTGTTCCATTTTATCATAAGAAACGACTTGAGTTAAATCAATGCCTTCTCGTTCTGCTTTTTTCAAAACCCCATTAATTCGCACAAAACTGTACTGAATATAAGGTCCTGTTTGTCCTTGCAAATCGACGGATTCCTGCGGGTCAAAAACCATTCGTTTCTTAGGATTCACCTTGACAATATGATATTTTAAAGCTGCCATGCCTACTTTTCTATTGATTTCAGCCACTTCTGCTGCTGTAAAACCAGCTACTTCTCCCCTTTCCTCATTGTTTTTAGTGGCTTCACCAATCACTTCTGCAATCAAATCATCGGCATCAACGACTGTTCCTTCCCGACTTTTCATCTTGCCCGAAGGCAAATCCACCATGCCATAGCTCAAATGATACAAGCCATTCGCATAAGAGTCGCCCAATTTTTTCATGGTTTCAAACAAGACTTGGAAATGGTAATTTTGTTCATCGGCTACTACATATACCACTTTTTGACAATGCCATTCAGCATCTCTCAAGCGCGCCATGCCTATATCTTGCGTGATATACACGGACGTGCCATCTGAACGCAGCACTAATTTATGGTCTAATTTCACATCCGTCAAATCTATCCAAACGCTTGAATCGGGCTTTCTGTAAAAGACACCCCTCAGTATTCCATCATCAATTATATCTTTTCCTAACGTATAAGTGTTTGATTCATAATAGATTTTGTCAAATTCTACACCTAATTTTTTATACGTCTCATTAAAACCTTCATACACCCAGCCATTCATTTGTTGCCATAAAGCTTTGGTTTCAGCATCGCCACTTTCCCATTTTAAAAGCAACTCACGAGCCTGAGCACCGAGCTTAGAATATTTATTGAAATACTCATTTTTATATTCTTTAAAAAACTCATCAAGTGGCACACTCTTTTTGTTTAACCCCCTCAGTACCTCCTCATCTTTTGAAATTTCTGCTTGCCAAATTTTATATTCCTCTTGAAATTTTTGTTCAAATAAAACATAATAATAGCCTACAAAATGATCACCCTTTACCCCCTTCCCGATTGTATCATCGGGATTTCGTACCTCAACAGTATCAGGCGTTTTTTCATCCCCCCAAAGCTGCCAAGCGAGCATACTTTTGCAAATAGCAATGCCTCTATCATTCACCACTTTTGTCCGCACAACATCATAACCCGCTGCTGCCAAAATCTTAGAAGTTGACCAACCCAATAAAATATTGCGGATATGCCCCAAATGCAAAGGCTTATTGGTGTTTGGCGATGAATATTCGACCATCACTCGCTCATTTTTAGGAGCAAGTTGTCCAAAAGTGGGATTGGCGTTTGTTTCTGAAAGGAAATTGACCCAATAAGCATCATTAATCACCAAATTCAAAAAGCCTTGAACGACATTGAAACGGGCGATTTCAGGGGTATTTTCTTTCAAATAATTGCCCAATTCTTCGCCTACTTGTACAGGGCTTTTCTTAGCAGCTTTTGAAAATGCAAAAACTGTAATCGTATAATCGCCTTCAAAATCCTTCTTGGTTGGAGCAAGCACAACGTCTTTTTCCTCTATGTCCAAGCCATATAATTCTTTGACCGCCGTTGCAACACTCGTTTGTATAATCGGAATGATATTCATAAAATATATTTAATTTAAAAATCGCGCAAAAGTACAATTTTTAAAATGCTGAAACACATTTTTTATGTGGTAAAATAAACCTTCAATTTTTCAATCAAATACTGAGGGGGTGCAACCGTCTTACCCGAAGCCATTTCTACAAAACACAGCTTCACACTCCCACCATTCACCAATTTTTTCTTTTCATTATAAATTTCCATGTGAAATGTAATGGTATCGGTAGGTAAATGCCTCAAACTCGTCCTAACAGTGAGCAATTCATCGTACAAAGCTGGGCGAACAAAACGCATTTGTAGCGACATCACAGGCATCATAATGCCATGAACTGCCTCCAATTCTTTGTATGAAATGCCCAATGAGCGAATCGCTTCTGCCCTTCCCACTTCGTAATATTGAGCATAATTGCCGTAATATAAATAGCCCATTTGGTCTGTCTCGCCATAGCGGACGCGGACGTGCGTTTCGTGGATAAACATAGTTCGTAATTGGTTATTAGTTATTGGTTATTTTTTAGTTTTGTGCAAATGTAAGAAAATGCTTTATAATGCGAATTGTGGGTTGAAATCACGGAGTGATTAAATATGAATAACCCTCGATGGAATCGGGGGTATGATGTGTGATAGAATGTCTAAAACTGCGGAGCAGTTGAATATAAAAATTGTCATTTATTGAAAACTTTACACATTCAACCGCTTTGCGGTTATTGTAACTCACTCATTTTGACCCTCCGATTCCATGGAAGGTTATTCATATTTAATCACTCCGTGATTTCAACCAATTATTCGTATTTATACCGAATCAAAGATTAACGAATTAACAAATCATGAAAAAACTAATCAATCAATTTCCGCATATTGAATATCAAACCACTCAGTTTTCTATTGAAGAAATGCAGCAAAATGCCAGTAATTTCTACCTTAAAATGGATAATCGTCGGACTGTTAGGGATTTTTCAGATAAATTCGTTCCAAAAGAAGTGATTGAGCAACTCATTCTAACGGCTTCCACTGCACCTTCAGGAGCGCATAAACAGCCCTGGACTTTTTGCGCGGTGAGTGACCCCTCAGTAAAAAAGGCTATTCGGGCGGCGGCGGAAAAGGAGGAATTTGATAGTTATAATGGTCGAATGAGTGAGCAATGGCTTAAAGATTTGGCGCCGTTGGGAACAGATTGGCAGAAGCCTTTTTTAGAAATTGCGCCCTGGTTGATTGTCGTTTTTGCTCAATCGACGGGTTTGAATAAAGAAAAACATTATTATGTGCAGGAATCAGTGGGCATCGCTTGCGGCTTTTTGATTGCGGCTATTCATGCCGCGGGATTGGTGACTTTGACGCATACGCCCAGCCCGATGAATTTTTTGAAAACGGTTTTGAAACGCCCTGATAATGAACGACCGTTTCTTTTATTGCCTGTTGGTTATGCGGCTGATGAAGTTTTAGTGCCTGATATTCAACGGAAAACCTTGAATGAAGTGGCTGTTTTTTATGAATAACAAGCCGATTTATAGAGAGGTTTTAAAACTTAGTTTATAAAATACACATTCAATATTTAATTTCATTTAAAATTAAAATTCAATTTTAAATTTTTCAATTCAAAATAACAACCATAAATAATTTCAAATTATTGATACCCTATCACTCTGATTTTAACTTGAAAATCGTACTTTATTAAAATTTAAGTCTTTCAATTGGAAAAAAATTAAGAACTTTGTAGCCCTACCAATCAACAGAACCATTATAGCCAGCTTTTTATAAAATTAAGTAAAAATTTACCCTTCATACTGAGGGGGTATTTCATTGACTAATTAATTATCAACATATAGAATGACTGATCAGTTAAATACCAACTTGCCTACTAAAGGCTTATATGTGCCCGAACTTGAAAAAGACTCGTGCGGAACAGGTTTTATCGCCAATTTGGATGGCATTCAAACGCATGAATTAGTGGAAAATGCGCTCAAAATGCTGACCAATATGGAGCATCGGGGTGCTTGCGGTTGCGAGCCTAACACGGGCGACGGTGCAGGTATTATGATTCAAACGCCACATGATTTTTTCGTGAAAAAAGCTCGTGAAAATGGGTTTGAATTGCCTGAATTTGGTGCTTATGGCGTAGGCGTTGTGTTTTTTCCTCAAGATAGAGTTTTAAGAAATCAGTGTAGAGCATTGCTCAATGATTATATTGATGAAATGGAGTTTGATTTGCTCGGCTATCGGATGGTCCCGACGGACGATGAAGAGTTGGGTGAAACCGCCGTTTCTGTAGAGCCGCGCATGGAGCATGTTTTTGTCAAGCCTCGCCAAACACCTGCTGACCGCTATTGGCTCGAACGCCGTTTGTATGTGTTGAGAAAATATTCGACGCATAAAATCCATCAGACGTTTCCTCAAACGGCTGACCATTATTATATGCCTTCGTTTTCCTACAAAACAGTGGTTTATAAAGGTCAATTGACGACGCATCAGGTGCGTCCTTTCTATCCTGATTTGCATGATGCTGATTTAAAATCGGCAATCGCCCTTGTACACAGCCGTTTTTCAACGAATACAGTTCCGAAATGGAAGCTCGCTCAGCCTTTCAGATATATCGCTCATAATGGTGAAATTAATACGATTACTGGCAATGTCAATTGGTGGAAATCGAAGGAAATGGTCATGGAATCTTCTGTTTTTTCTAATGATGAATTAGAAAAACTGTTCCCTGTTTGTGGTCAAGCGTTATCGGATTCGGCTAATTTCGACAATGTTTTAGAGTTTTTAGTCATGAATGGTCGCTCATTGCCACATGCCCTGATGATGATGATTCCTGAGGCTTGGGAGCATGACGAGCAAATGGCTGATTATAAAAAAGCCTTCTACGAATACCACGAAACGATGATGGAACCCTGGGATGGTCCAGCGGCAATTTGCTTCACCGATGGCATCGTTGTAGGGGCTACTTTGGATAGAAATGGTTTACGTCCGCTTCGCTATTGCTTGACGGATGACAATGTTTTGATAGCGGCTTCTGAGGCAGGTGCTTTAGAAATTCCGCAAGAGAAAATAGTGCTGAAAGGGCGTTTACAACCGGGTAAAATGCTGATTGCTGACCTTGATAAGCATTGTATTGTAGAAGATGCTGAGGTAAAAGACATTATTTGTCAAAATAGAGATTATCAAAATTGGGTTGAAAAGAATAAAATAACGCTTAAAACGCTTAAAAATAGTCGTTTAAAAGGTGAAAATACTGAGGGGGTCATCTCCGAAACCGAACAATTAGAACTCGATCAAAAGTTTTTAGTTGAAAAACAACAGCTCTTTGGTTTTACAAAAGAAGACATCAAAATGCTTATTAACCCTATGTCAAAATCGGGTGAAGAAGCGATTGGTTCGATGGGTGCAGATACACCTTTGGCTGTGTTGTCGCAGCGTCCGCAGCATTTGAGTAGCTATTTCAAGCAGCTTTTTGCTCAGGTGACGAATCCACCGATTGACCCGATTCGCGAACGCTCGGTGATGTCGCTTTTAGTGAAGTTGACTGAGGGGGGTGATAATATCTTGATTCCTTCGGAAAGTCAAGCCCGTTTTATTACCTTGGATCAACCTGTTTTGAAAAATTCAGAATTGTCTAAATTAAAATATCTTAATCATAAATATTTTAAAAGCGAAACCATCGACATCACTTTTGATGCAGAAGATGAAAAAGGTAAACTCAAAGCCGCTATAAATAGAATATGTGCTGATGCTGAAAGTGGTGTTCGGAATGGTGCTAATATTTTGATTTTGAGCGATCGAGCAACAGATATGCTCAATGCTCCTATTCCTTCGCTCATGGCAGCTGGGGCTGTTCATCATCATTTGATTAAAACAGGTTTGCGCTCAAAATGTAGCATTATTGTAGAGGCTGGCGATATTTGGGAAACGCATCACATTGCCACTTTGATAGGTTATGGCGTTCAAGCGGTCAATCCTTACATGGCATTTGCAACTGCAAAACACATTGTTGAAACAGATGGTCATGGTGAGCACAACGGTCATTCTGTAGAATATGCCATTGATAAATTCATTAAAGCTGTAGGAAAAGGCTTGCTCAAAGTGATGTCTAAAATTGGCATTTCAACTTTACAGTCATATGCAGGTGCTCAAATTTTTGAAATATTGGGCTTAAACAGTGAAGTTGTAGATAAATGCTTTACAAAATCAGTGTCTCGAATAGAAGGCGTTGGTTTTGATGGCGTAGCCGAGGAGGTTTTAGCGAAACATCATTTGGCTTACATTGAAACGCCGCTTGGTTTGACACGTCAATTGGAAGAAGGCGGTATTTATCAATGGAAACGGCGTGGAGAAGCACATACTTTGAATCCGCAGTCTATCCATTTTTTGCAAGTTTCGACTCGGACAAATGACTATGCTGTTTATAAAAAATATGCAGAAGTCATCAATAAACAAGACGAACAGGCTCTGACACTGAGGGGTCTATTGACTTTCAGAAAGGGCACGCCGATTCCGATAGAAGAAGTTGAACCGATTGAAGCTATTTTCAAACGCTTCGCTACGGGTGCTATGTCTTTCGGCTCTATTTCGCATGAAGCCCATTCGACTTTAGCCATTGCGATGAATAAAATAGGCGGTCGCTCCAATTCAGGTGAAGGCGGCGAGGACGAAATTCGCTACGAAAAGAAAGCCAATGGCGATTGGGAACGCTCTGCCATCAAGCAAGTGGCGTCGGGTCGTTTTGGCGTGACGAGTTATTACCTCAGCCAAGCCGCTGAATTGCAAATTAAAATGGCACAAGGCGCAAAGCCAGGAGAAGGCGGTCAATTGCCAGGGCATAAAGTGGATGAATGGATTGGTCGGGTGCGTCATAGTACGCCGGGCGTGGGTTTGATTTCACCGCCACCGCATCACGATATTTATTCAATTGAAGATTTAGCGCAATTGATTTTTGATTTAAAAAATAGCAATCCGAAAGCGGATATTAATGTGAAACTCGTTTCAAAAGCAGGCGTCGGCATCATTGCTTCGGGTGTTGCGAAGGCGAAAGCTGATAAAATATTGATAGCTGGTTATGATGGTGGCACGGGGGCATCCCCCCTCAGTAGTATCCGTCATGCGGGCTTGCCGTGGGAACTGGGCTTGGCTGAAACACATCAAACCCTTGTGAAAAACAAGTTGCGCGACCGTGTGGTCGTTCAAACGGATGGTCAATTGCGGACGGGTCGAGACTTAGCCATCGCAGTCATGTTGGGAGCAGAAGAATGGGGTATTGCAACGGCGGCACTCATCGTAGAAGGTTGTATTATGATGCGTAAATGCCACGTCAATACATGCCCAGTTGGTATCGCTACCCAAGACCCTGAATTGCGCGCTCGTTTTACAGGCGACCCACAGCATGTTATCAATTTCTTTACGTTCCTCGCCAATGATTTGAGGGAAATAATGGCAGAATTGGGCTTCCGAACCATCAATGAAATGGTGGGTAAAGTGGAAATGTTGAAAGCCAAAAAGAATATTCAACATTGGAAATATAAAACCATCGACCTCTCTCCTATTCTCTACAAAGAGCCAGCAGATGAAAGCGTGGGGCAATACAAAGCCATCCAACAAGATCATGGTTTAGAAGATATTTTAGATAGAAAATTGATTAAAAAAGCAGAAAATACCCTTGAAACTGGTAAGCAATATTCATCTATTTTCAAAATTAAAAATACTGATAGAGCAGTCGGAACGATGTTGAGTTATGAAATTTCGACTCGATATAAATCAGTCGGATTGAATGATGACACCCTTGTTTATCGCTTCAAAGGCTCGGCTGGTCAATCTTTTGGCGCATTTTTAACAAAAGGTGCGACATTTATTTTGAAAGGTGAATCCAATGATTATTTTGGAAAAGGACTTTCAGGCGGCAAATTGGCTGTTTCACCTGATGAAAAAGCAAAATTTGTTCCTTCTGAAAATATCATCATTGGCAACGTGGCTCTCTATGGTGCGACTTCAGGCGAAGCCTACATTATGGGTATGGCAGGCGAGCGTTTTGCTGTGCGTAACTCAGGGGCGAAGGCTGTAGTTGAAGGCGTCGGCGATCATGGTTGCGAATATATGACAGGCGGTGTTGTTGTCGTTTTAGGTGAAACGGGTAAGAATTTTGGCGCAGGTATGTCAGGCGGAATCGCCTATATTTATGATCCCAATAAAACGTTCACTGCTAATTTCAACAACGATATGGCAGATATTGAAGCCGTCACAGAGGATGATTTTGAGACGATTCGCCGCATGGTACGCGATCATTTCCGTTTAACAGGCAGTGAAAAAGCGCATGAGATGCTCAATAGTTGGCAGTTGGACATCTTAGGACCTAAACCGCATTTTGTGAAAGTAATGCCACGTGATTATAAAGCGGCGTTGGAAAAGAAAAAGCAAATGCAGGTACTTGAAATGCAGAAATAAAGTATCGCGGAACTCCAGTTTATTTGAATTAGGATGAGTAGGATAAGAAAGATGTTTAAGGATTCTCTTACAGTATTGACTCAATCCTAATTCTAATTAAAAAAGCACTTCCTACGGAGGGGGTGCTTTTTGATTTTTTTTATATCAAAAAATTTGTAATTATCAAAACCATGCATTATATTTGTTTTGTTAAAATCAATTCCTTAAAAATTTTATATTTTAAAAACGTGCAAACCCATTTTTTTCACCAAAATTATTAGACTAATGAAATTGAACAAAATCCTCGCAGCAACTGCGACAGTGGTCTTGCTTATGACCTTCGGCTGTAACAAAGACAGCCTACTCAACCAATCTGAAGTGACTATTTCAGAAGATTTACAAAATGATGAAACGCTTTACCTCGGAAAACGAAACTGTAGTAGTGCAAAACAGAACCAAGACTTGATGGCTCGCGATGCAAGTTTCAGACAAAATCAACAGCAAATTGAAGAATTTACGACTCGGTACATCGCTGAAAATAAACACTTAGAGAATCGAGGTGTCATCACTATTCCTGTAGTGGTACATGTTGTTTACAAAACGGCTGCTCAAAACATTTCCAATGCAATGATTCAATCTCAAATAGACGTTTTGAACGCCGATTTCCGTGAATCAAATGCAGATAGAATCAATGTGCCCAGTGCCTTTAAAGGTCGAGCAGGAGATTTTCAATTAAATTTCTGTTTGGCAAAACGCACACCTAACAATACGCCAACTAATGGGATTGAACGCCGCCTGACAACTCGGAATGAATTCGTAGATGATGATGTCAAATATAATACTACTGGTGGCTTAGATTCTTGGGATGCTACAAAATACCTCAACATTTGGGTTTGTAATTTAGGGGATGGACTCTTGGGTTATGCTTATTATCCAGGTGCTCCAAATGATATTGATGGAGTTGTCATTCTATATGCAGCATTTGGCTATAATAGCCCTCTTGTCCCTTATAATTTAGGTAGAACCGCTACACATGAAGTCGGGCATTGGCTCAATTTGCGCCATGTTTGGGGTGACGACGATTGTGGAAATGACCTCGTCGGTGATACACCAACTCAAGAAACATATAATTTTGGTTGTCCTACTTTCCCTCATATATCGTGTAATAATAAACCTACTGGCGATATGTTCATGAATTTTATGGATTATGTAGATGACCCCTGTATGATTATGTTTTCTAATGGTCAAAAAGGTAGAGCTCAAGCCACTATTAGGGTTTCACGCAAAGACCTTATATCCTCTCTGGGTTGTACGCCTCCATAAATTTACTTGTCATATATGTGTTGAATTTTTAAGAAAAGCACTTCCTACTGAGGGGGTGCTTTTTTTATAGCAATTAAAAAATAATTGTATTTATATCATTTCTTGAAGTATATTTGTTTCGACATTATCGTAGTCATTAGAATATTATATGTCAAAATTGCATGAAACCACTTTTTCTAACTAATTTAATTGAATTATTCAATGAATTTGAACAAACTCATCGCATCCTTTGCGATTATTGGGTCACTTATGACCTTTGGCTGTAATAAAGACAGCCTCCTCAACCAATCCGAAGTCAGTGTTTCAAAAGATCTTCAAGAAAATGATGCGTCACTTTTCGAGGGCAAACGCACGTGTGCTGCTCATGAATACAATGAAGATTTGATGGCGAAAGATGCTTCTTTTAGAGAAAATCAAAAGCAAATTGAAGAATTCACTTCTCGTTTTATCGCTGAAAATCGCGGTTTACAAAGCAGAGCAGTCATCACCATTCCTGTTGTCGTCCATGTCGTTTACAAAACGGCTGCTGAAAACATTTCTTTAGCCATGATTCAATCGCAAATTGATGTATTGAATGAGGATTTTCGCAAATTGAATGCTGATAGAACTAAAGTGCCTGCCGCTTTCGCTGGGCTTGCTGCTGATTACGAAATCAATTTCTGTTTGGCGAAACGCACCCCTGCTGGTTTAGCGACTGACGGTATAGAGCGTAAATCAACGACTAAAAAATCATTCACTACCAATAATGCTGTCAAATCAAGTAGTCAAGGCGGTTTGGATGCTTGGGATGCTACAAAATACCTCAACCTTTGGTCTTGCAATTTGAGCAATGGTGTTTTAGGTTATGCCCAATTCCCTGGAGGTAGCAATGCGACTGATGGGGTCGTCATTTTATTCTCTGCATTTGGTTTCAACAGCCCTGCTGCACCTTATAATTTGGGTAGAACAGCTACGCATGAGGTAGGTCACTGGCTCAATTTACGCCATATTTGGGGCGATGCTTCTTGTGGTAATGATCAAGTAGCTGACACGCCTACTCAACAAACTTCAAATTTCGGATGCCCTGCTTTTCCACACGTTACTTGCAGCAATACAGGTGATATGTCCATGAATTATATGGACTATACAGACGATGCGTGCATGTATATGTTCTCAACTGGGCAAAAAGCCAGAAGTCAAGCCATATTTGCAGCGGGTGGTGCTCGTGTTAGTCTTTTGACTTCAAACGGTTGTACAGCTCCATAATTGATTTTTGTTTGATATAAATTTAAAAAGCGACATCCCGAATTTGCCAAGTTGGAAATTCGGGATGTCGCTTTTTAACCCCCTCAGTAAAAACGAGTAGCCTTGTTTTGACACAAGGCTACAAAGAATCGAAACATGTTAGTTCAAATATAAGTAAGGCTCTTTACCTATAAATTATAAAATTCACAAGCTTTTCTTTTTGAATATCTTAGATGCACAAAGTTTGAAAAACAAGTTAACTCTACCAATAGTCAATTTGACCAATTTTTAGATTTTATATTGGTTAGTGCACAACGCGAATTATAATCAGTAAATAAGTTAATCTAATATTACCCCTCAATATTCGTCCGATATGATAAAAATCACCCCTCAGTATCATCCTCATCATCCTATTATAAATCGATGTTTAGCTAATTTTGAAAATTAATGATAACTCAAGCATTTAATTTTCATTTTTAATTATAAACAGATGGCTATGAAAAAATTAACTACACTCACGACTGTTTTAGTCCTATTTTTCTTATTTTATTTTTCAAAATCAACTGCTCAAAACTTGCCATATTGTGCGGCTAAAGGCACTTTTCCTTGGGAGCAATGGATAGAGCGCGTTTCTATATCGGGTGGTAATTTTAGCAATTCATCAGGAAAAGACGGATATGGTAATTTTACTGGTTTGGCAGGTGCTATACTCAATCGAAATACAGGCAATCTCATAACCATTAGTCCTAAATCGAGTTGGAATGGTGACCCACGCAACGCCAATATGTACTGGCGGGTATGGGTTGATTTTAATGGTGACGGTGATTTTACAGATGCTGGAGAGACTGTTATTAGCCGTCAAGTGGTCATTCAGTCACAAGTTTTTTTGGACAATGAAGCAGCTTTTACGCCTCCTTCTACCGCTCGCTTAGGCAATACGCGCCTCAGAATAGCCATAAAAGTAGGCAATTACCCTGAACCCTGTGAGACATTTGAACGCGGCGAAGTAGAAGATTATACAGTTAATATCATCGATCAAAATCAAAATGGTCGTGATACGCTTCGACTCGTCAATATATCGGGTGATACCTCTGTCCGTCAAGGAGAAAAAGTTATGCTGAAAGTAACAATTAAAAATACAGGCACTGCACCGAGCAGCCCAAGTACCCCCCTCAGTATTTATCAAAATCAGCAGCCTTTTATATTCCGAGGACCACCGCCGACTTACCTAACAATCGTGTCTGCCCGCACAACTATTGGTCGCTCTATTCAACCTAATGAGACGGTGACAATACCTGTTTCAGTGACCATATTTCCTAATTTTTCACACTTAACTCGCCCTGATTATACAGGTGTTGAATATAAGGGGACTTATATGGTAATAGGCAATCGTTCAGACGATGTTGTTTTTAATGCTTTTTCGTTTCCAGTTTTGGACACTTTAACTATGCCTTTTAACATCAAGGCAATACTTGATAATGCGGATTTGAAAATAGATATTATAGCCTCTGACACGACTTACAAGAAGGATGGTAAACACAGTTTTACGGTAAAAGTGACCAATAATGGGGCTGCCAATGCTAAAGATGTGCTCGCTAATTTGGGAACAATCACGAGTTCTTTTAATACCGCTATTTTCACTTCGCCAACAGTCACGCCGCAGCGAGGTACGATAACTTACTCGACCCGTTTTGGCTCAGGCACATATATTCTTTGGAACATCAACAATTTAGCACCCAATGAAAGCCTGACGGCATTGGTAGAACATGAAAAATTTGAAATACCTGCCATTCTGCCTGAATATACGCATGAAGTGCGGCTGGGTTCAAATCAAATTATTGACAATATTGCCTCGAATGATGTGGCGATAAAGCGGTTTATTTTGGATACCACACCTATATATTGCGTAGCAAAAAGCACTTTCCCATGGGAGCAATGGATTTCAAACGTGTGGGTATTTACAAACTCTGCCGTTACCTTTTTTCCACCAAGCGGTAAAGATGGATATGGTAATTTCACTAATGCAGCGGCTGCCACAATGCTTCGTGGGCAAGGCGGCTTGATTACGATTATTCCACAAAGTAGTTGGGGAGCAGACCCTCGCAATAAGAATATGTTTTGGCGAGTGTGGATTGATTTTAATCAAGACAATGATTTTAATGATGCGGGCGAAATGGTGGCAAGCCGAGCAGTCGGTATTTCTGATGGTATTTTCTTCGATAATGACAATGGTTTCAGCGTGCCTGCCACCGCATTATTGGGGAAAACAAGGATGCGCGTTGCGATGAAAGTAGGCGGTTTTCCTTCGCCATGCGAAACGTTTGAGCGAGGAGAAGTAGAAGATTATAGCGTCAATATTATAGGAAATAGTTCAGCTAATGATGCTTTTTCAGCACGAAGCAATTTGAATTTATCGACTGAAAAATCATTGAAAAACATAGGCAACAAGCCTGATTTTACTGTCTTCCCGAATCCATCGAGCGATGAAATTTATATTGATTTGAATAAATATGAAAATCAATCTGTCAATATTTCAATATCGGATATTGCAGGTCAAATTATATTCAATCAAGCTATTGAAAAAGCACCTTCAGTTCCACTCCGATTAGATTTGACAACTGTTGAAAATGGTACTTATTTCATTGTTTTGAAAACTAAAATTGGAAAAGATGTCATAAAAAAAATACAAATTTTGAAATAATTAAACTGAAATAAAACATGACCAAAATATTAGTCACTACCGATTTTTCAACCAATTTTAAAGCAGGTATCATATTGAATATGCCCTTGCCCAAAATTTGCAACACCTTATTAAAAAAGAAAAACCGTCCATTTTGGTCATGTTCACTAAGCTTAAACACAACTGGTTTGAACGATTCTTCCTCTCCAACAACTCTGCTGAAATGACTTATGACATCAATATTCCATTATGGGCTTTGAGAAAGCAAAATAAAACATTTTACTGAATAGTACGATTTATAAGTTTTTAGGATATAAATTTTATGTAAAATATTGATTTTCAATGTGTTACAACTTTAAGAGATTTTAAACCTCTCGTAAAGTTTTTCTAAGAATATATAAATCTCATTACTGAGGGGGCATCATCAATAACTAAGCAGAATACCTCCTCCAAAGCCCATATCACTATCATAATGGCTGGATAATGACAGGTTTCTCGACAAAATATACTTGCCGCCGAGCATATATTCTCTATCCGTATTAATCATAAAACTGGCGCGAAAACGCTTTGCCAAAGGAATATCTTCCCTCATCAATTGCAATCGAACATTGCCATCATGATAGATTTCGGCTTGAAAATTAACAAGCATGGGTAGCGTATAGGTAAAGCCTGTGCTGAATTGTCGCCTATTGTCTTTGGTATTCACTTGCCCAAATAAGTTTTTCTCACCATTTATTTTATCAACGCCTTCCAGTTTTCGATACCGCCAATCGAAGCCAATAAATGGCATAAACCATTGCATTTTGCCGATATATCGTCCAATATGCGTTTCAGTTTCGTAGCCATGCATATCATGATAACCCAAACGCCATTCTGTGCCGATGCTCCAACGAGTACTTTGACTCATCAACATTCCGTCATTGCCGTTTGTCGCAAAATCATTTTCAACCATCAAATGAAAACGTCTATCATCTGCAAATAACTGGCGTTGTGCCAATTTAGGATTGGGAATCAATGGATTAGGTGCTTGATTTTCATAAGTAAAAACCCGACCCATGCCACTCATCATATGGTATAAAATATGACAGTGAAAAAACCAATCTCCTTCTACATTCGCATTAAATTCTAAAGTATCGGTTTCCATCGGCATAATATCTATAATATTTTTCAAAGGTGCATAATCGCCTTGTCCGTTGAGCACTCTAAAATCATGTCCATGCAAGTGCATCGGATGCCGCATCATCGAATTATTATAAATCACCATTCGGATATTTTCTCCTTTTTTAATCATAATTTTATCCGTTTCCGACACCACTTTATTGTCCAAACTCCATACATAACGGTTCATATTACCCGACAAAACGAATTTCAACTCTTTAACAGGCGCATTTTGAGGCAATACTGAGGGGGTCGGTGATTTCATCATAGCATAATTCCAAGTCGTAATATCTGACAGGGCATTTGAATTGTACTGCTCGCCGCCCGTTTTCATATCCTCCATCTTGTGGTCGTCCTTTTTCATGTCATTCATATTGTGTTTGGCTTTAGGCTTGATTTCACCTGTAATTTCGGGATACATCACCAAGTTCATATCCATTTGGTTGAGACTCATATTCATACTCATATCGTCCAAATCGCCGTTCATTTTCATCATCCCGTTCATCATTGCCATGCCTTCAAAATATTTCAAACGCGGCAATGGCTTAATTGCTTGCTGTACGCCATTGCCCAAAAACAAAGCTGTTGACCTGATGCGGTCTTCGGATGTGGCTAAAAAAGCAAACGCTTTATTATCAGTTGGAATAGTCACGATGACATCATAGGTTTCAGAAACTGCCACAATCAATCTATCCACTTCTACAGGTTCTAAGTCATTGCCATCGCTGGCTACAACCGTCATTTTTCCGCCGCCATAAGTCAGCCAAAAGTAGGTTGAAGCACCGCCATTGGCAATACGCAAACGGGCTTTATCACCTTTCTGCCCACCCGCATTTAAAGGGGGAATTAAAGTAGAAACTTCTTTTCCATTGATTAAAAACTTCTCATAATACACATCGCTCACGTCCATAGCGTTCATCCGCTTCCATTCGTTGACAATTTTGGTTTTTAAATAGCCTTGCTTGATAGCTTCACCATAGCTTTGAGTCGTGCCTTTTTTAATGGCAAACCAATCTGTTGCATTGTGCAACATGCGGTGAACATTTTCAGGATTCATGTCCGTCCATTCACTCAAAATAATAGGAACAGTCGGCAAATCATCAATCCCTTTTCTAAAATTAGTTGCATTCGGCACTTTATTCATGACAAAAGAGCCATACATGCCTATTTGCTCTTGCAATCCCGAGTGGCTGTGATACCAATGCGTACCATGTTGAATAATAGGGAAAGTATATAAGTGCGTGGTATGTGGCTCAATCGGCATTTGAGTCAGATTGGGTACACCATCTTCTTTATTAGGTAAAAATAAGCCATGCCAGTGCAAAGAAGTAGATTCATTCAATTCATTATGAGCATATATAACCGCTGTATCCCCCTCAGTAAAAGTGAGGGTGGGCATCGGAATTTGACCGTTGACTGCTATAGCTCTCTTGGTTTTACCTGTAAAATTGACCATCGTATCCCGAATATATAGGTGATAAACCACTTTTTTGCCCACATACTGAGGGGGTACTTGTTGAGCCGTCGTTACCCTGTGGCTTGTTCGCAAAGGTGGCGGTTCTAAATGTCCTTGTGCTGAAACGAGGCTACTTGCGCCGAAAGCCAATATATGGAGTCCTGTTTTTAAAAACTTATTCATTATAAAATTTTAATTTTTTAATTTTAAATTTCGTAAATATTGCGGATAATGGGTTAAAAATGCCGTTAGGCATGGTATATCGGTAGAAAGCAAATCAAAAGCGCATTAAAGTGGCGTAGCCACGATATATTCATCATTAAATATATCGTCCCTCTGTGACTTACGACAAATTTTTCGCTACT
>JAYTUY010000221.1:0-4359 GCA_043744275.1 Saprospiraceae bacterium | reverse complement strand
TACGAATTTTTCTAAAAAATTAAAATTTTAAATATTGTATATGAGTATTTAAAAACAATGAAATACCGCTATTAGTGTAAATTACAAAATAATGTAATAAAAAATTAGCTTCATAAAAAACAATGTATTAGCTTTGTAATATTATTGTAAAAAACCCTATTTCTTATTCAACTTTAAACATTAATTAAAATATGAATAAAAACACCTAAAGAGACTGTTCAGAAAAGTGTGTCAAAGGAAAAAAAAGCGACCTTTGCAAAATGGGAAAGAAAAAAGCAAATCCAACAACACATAAGTCATCAACCGAGTTTGATTATGCGGCATTTGAAGAACAAGCCATAGCGGGCTTGCAAAGCGGCGCAGGCTTAATTGGTACTGAGGGGGTACTGACGAGCTTGATACAACGTTTGGTGAATGCCGCCTTAACAGGCGAGATGGCAGGTCATCTAAAGGAGGAGAAACAGGCGGGTTTTCAAAATCGGCGCAATGGGCATTTACCCAAGCAATTAGATACAGAGTTAGGCTCAATAGAAATACAAACGCCACGGGATAGATTGGGCAACTTTGAACCACAGATAGTGGGTAAATGGCAGAGGCAGTTAGGGACTGGTTTGGATAAACAAATCCTGAGTTTTTATGCGCAGGGGCAAAGTTATTCAGACATTAGTCACCAGCTCAAGGAGTTATATGGTTTAGAGTATTCACCTGCCTCCATCAATGAGGTGACAGAGCAGGTTTGGGGTGAGGTTTTATCGTGGCAGCAACGGACATTATTACCATTTTATAGTGTTATTTTTTTGGATGGCATCTATTTTAAGACCCGAGAAGAGGGTAAATCGACGACAAAAGTGATATATTCTGTCTATGGCGTGGATGCAGAAGGGAATCGAGATGTGTTGGGCATCTACATACGCCCATGGGAAGGCGCATTAGAATGGGGGCGTATTTTAGAAGATTTACGCAAAAGAGGGGTTGAAGATGTCTTATATTTTTGTATTGATGGCTTAAAAGGCTTTTCAGAGGCGATTTTTGAAGTCTTTCCTCAATCCATTATTCAACGCTGTATTGTTCATATGATCCGCAGTAGTACGCGCTTTGTGAGTTACAAATATATCAAAGAGGTTTGCAACGACTTACGCAGTCTTTACACAGCAGCCGATGTCCTGCAGGCAGAGGTTGCTTTAGAGGCTTTTCAAGTAAAATGGGATAAAAAATATCCTGAAATCGCTCAAGCATGGCGGAAAGACTGGGCTGAATTGACCCCCTTTTTGGATTATAAAGAACATACAAGACGCATGATTTATACCACCAATGCCGTAGAAGCACTCCACAGACAAATCCGAAAGGTCACCAAAACAAAAGGCTCTTGGGCAAATGATAAAGCTTTATTCAAACAAATTTACTTAACTCTCTTTTATGGGCAAGGCAAGTGGCACAATAAAGTCAATAATTGGAAAGATATATCCAGAGAATTAGTCGATAATTTTGGCGAACGATTTGAAAAACATATTCAATAACCAAGCAAACAATCAGTTCTTTTTTGAGGAAGTCAAGTCGTTTCCCACTATTTCAACACTTTGATAGATTTCAAAAATTTCAGTTTTTTGAAATCCATCAAAGTATTGAAATGTGGAAAACGCTATTCAATAAAATGTAAAATTTATTTCTTAACAAATTTCATTTTGACACACTTTTCTGAACATTACCCACCTAAACGTCTCATTTTCTCAAAGAAATGCATTTCGCATTTCGCATTTCGCATTTCGCATTTCGCATTTCGCATTTCGCATTTCGCATTTCGCATTTCGCAAAGCGAAACAGATTTGCCATGCTTTTGAGCGGAAATTGACTTAATATTGATATGTCTCAATATAAGAAAGGCTACCTCGTTGCTTTGACCGGAAATCTACACAACGGAAGTAGCCTGATTAAAATTATTAATCACTTTTTAAACAATTTTCAAATGAAAAAGTTGTTTGATTTCAAAATGGCTGGTAGCGTTTTATTAATGCTCGCCATTTCTCTCGCATCCTGTAAACAGGATTTAACTGTAGAACCACAGAAAAAAGTCAAAATTGATGAAACAGAAAGGTACAGCCAAAAGTTATCAACTTTACAGGGTGTTACTCTTGAAGATGGTATTTTAAAATTCAAGGATTTAGAAACTTACAAGGAATATGGAGAGGCGATTCTTAATTGTAAAGAAGAAGATTACCAAAACTTATGTAGCAAAATCGGGTTGCAATCTTTAGCTAATATTATGCGAGATTATCGTAAAGAATATGAAAAAGAAGATGCAGATATAACTCAGCTTAATGAAAAATATAAAGAATGGATTGTCATGGAAAATGATAGACCTGATTTCAAAATTAAAGGTTCAGGTTTAAGCCGTATTCTTAATATTGAAGGGTTTTATAAAATTGGCAATCACCTCTATTTTTTTGATGAGAAAGGGGAAACCCTAAATGTGTATGGTGATAAATTAGAATTAATACGTTTTATAAATAATGATAATAGAACGAATAAAAGCGACCCTAAGAAAGGAATATTCTTTTTCGATTTACCATCAAAAGAAAGCTTACAAACGAGAAGTGCATGCGGAGTAAGATATGACGGACCATTCGTATATAATTCTTCTAAAGATAGGAGAGCCTATGTCAATATTCAGAAAGAGGTTGATTTTTTCATTGATAACGCTTATGTAGATTATAATACAGGAAATGTTATAATAGTTTCATATGGCATGAATGTAATTGTGACAGGTGAAAATTACGCTTCTAAGAAAGGTTTATTTGGTTGGGTTGGTGTCAGTACTGAATGGGGAAGTACTTGGTCTTGGTCATATGCATCTCAAGCTGGGACGATAAGCGATGGTTTAAGTATGTATAATTCCAACTCTCAATCTCAAGGTTTCAGTAAAACAAAAATTGGGGTTTATCAATATTTGCCACCAGGTGATTACACCAACTACGCTACCGCTAATTTTACTTCTATTAATATAAGCTATTGGAATAGAGGAGGAGTAAATATTAATTACTCTTGTCAATAGTGATTTTTTATGCACTAATTTTCGGTTTGAGATTTAGTCAAAATTCTATAAACCTTGTATTTTGTATTTTAAGCTTTTAAAAAAATCAGAATCAATGATTAAAAAGGCTAAATTTCAAACCGAGAATTATGCTTCGTATAAAAATTATAAAAATGAAAAGTTTTTACTATTCATTCAAATACATATTCACGTATTAAAATTCAAATACAATGAAAAAAGTAATTATTCCAATTCTTTGCTATTTATTTTTCAACAGCACTGCACAAGTACAATTTTCATTAGACTTAGGCTATGGTAAAATGGAAACTATACATAAGACAAAAGGAAATGATGACCCATTTGCGCCAAGCAGTAACGTCAATTACTTGACAATTTTTAAAGAGAAAAAACAAGATGTTAACAAGCGGGCTGCGATGACTGTGAATACTAAAATTTACAAGTTTTTATCTATTGATGCAAGTATTGGTTATTCACAAGGATTAACTCAACTTTATCGTCCATTAAGCGATGTGTATACGAATGGCATTAAAACACACACGCTATCGGGTAGTATTGCTCCTAAAATCACACTTTTTAAATACTTTAATTTAGCAGGAGGTGTATTTTATGAAAAAATAATCGATGAAACACCTAAGCCGTTTATGATTATTTCGCCTCAAACGCTTTGGGGTTATGTGTTAAATCCGTCACTTTCATACTGTGGTTTTCAATTGGGTTATAGAAAATTTATTTACAAAGAGCCGTTTTTCTCTGAATCAAAATCAACTTACAAAAATGTAGTAGGTTTAAGCCTTCCATCCTATTATTGGAAAAATTATAGTATTTATGTAGGTTATACCTTTCTCATATTGGGGAAGAAGTAAGTATTTTGAAATAACCAAACTTTGAAATAATTAAACCTACCTAACTAATTCATGAGTAAAAAAATACTCTTTTTAACCGTATTTTGCCTTTCTTTTTCATTCAATAAGGGCTTTACTCAAATTATAATCAGCGGATATATCCGCGATTTCCAAAGCGATGAGCCTTTATTAGGTGCTATTGTTTATGATAGCATCTCTCAAAATGGCGTTATCTCAAATGAATATGGTTATTATCGAGTAAAAGTTAAAAAAGGACGTGTAGCTTTGAAAGTTTCTTATGTGGGTTATACCCCCCTCAGTATTTTGCATGAAAATATTGAAAAAGATTCCGTTTTGCACCTTTTATTAGCACCTTTAACAGACTTAGCCACTTTTACAGTTACAGAAAATAGAGATAACAATATTGAAAAAATACAATCTGGTAAAGTTAACATACCGATTGAAAGG
>JAYTUY010000220.1:0-15863 GCA_043744275.1 Saprospiraceae bacterium | reverse complement strand
TGTTTAAAAATTGAGAAAGCACTACTGGCAATCCTTAAACATCTTTAAAATCCAACCAATCCTAATTCTAATTAAAAAAAATGCGTATTTTAGAGTTTTTTTAAACTATAAAATTCATCAACCATGCAAAATTCCAAACGCACATTTCTAAAAAATATAGCAGGTGCAGGTGCTGCTTTCACCCTCTTGCCTTTTGAAAATTTAGAGCCATCATTTTCTCAAATAGCGCATCTCACGCCTCAAGAAGCGGCTCAAAAAGAAGATTTTTGGAGCGAGATTAGAAAAGCCTATCGCATAAAGCCCGATTATATCAACCTCGAAAATGGCTATTACTCGATGCAATCGGAAGAGGTTTTGACGGCTTATATTGCTCATGTGAAGGAGGTGAATTATCAAGCCTCGTATTATATGCGGACGCGCCAATTTGATGATAAAACGGCGATGCGTCAAAAATTAGCGACCATGCTCGGCTGTATCACCGAAGAGTTAGCCCTAACGCGCAACACGACCGAGTCAATTGATACCGTCATAGCGGGCATGGATTGGAAAGCGGGTGATGAAGCCGTGATGGCTATGCAGGATTATGGGGCGATGCTCGATATGTTTAAGCAACAAGCTCGGCGGTATGGCATCGTCAATAAAATTATTTCGTTGCCCAATCATCCACAATCGGATGAGGAAATTGTGGATTTATATGAAAAAGCCATCAGCCCTAAGACCCGTTTGCTCATGATTTGCCACATGGTCAACATCACAGGGCATATTTTACCTGTTAAAAAAATATGCGATATGGCGCATCGGCATGGCGTGGAAGTGATAGTAGATGGTGCTCATGCATTTGCTCATATTGAGTTCAAAATCAATGATTTAGGTTGCGATTATTATGCGTCGAGCTTGCATAAATGGTTGGGTTGTCCTTTGGGAGCAGGGATTTTATACGTTAAAAAGGATAAAATCAAGAACATATGGGGCATATTCGCTGATACTGGCTATCCCGATGATGATATTCGCAAGCTCAATCACACAGGCACTCACCCTGTACACACCGATTTGGCGATTGCCAATGCCATTCAATTTCATGAAAAAATAGGCATTCAGCGCAAGGAGGCACGCCTTCGTTTTTTGCAGGAATATTGGACAAAGCAAGTCCGCAACATAAAAGGTATCAACGTCAATACACCTGCCGATACGCAAAGAGCTTGCGGCATTGCCAACGTCGGTGTTGCCAATTTAAAGCCCGCTGTTTTAGCGAAAACCCTTCTTGAAAAATATAAAATATGGACAGTTGCGATTGATTACGCCAATGTGCAAGGCGTCCGCATCACGCCTCACGTATATACGACGACGGATGAATTGGATGTGTTTGTGAAGGCTTTGAAAAATATAGTGACTTGATGGAATGGATAGCACCCCCTCAGTATTTCGGATGTGGAGGTCGGAAACAGTCCGAAATCCGACATCCGAAATACTAAGGGGGCTCATTTTACATCTTCACAAAATACTGCACACCATATAATTTTTCAGAACTCAGCTTCAAAATATACATGCCCTTAGGTAAGTCTGATACCGATAATACCTTTTCATTTTGACCTTTCAAAAAGTGTTGATTGTTGATATTTTTCAACATAACTCCTTGATAATCAAATATTTGTATGCCGATATTATCACTTTCTTTCAAATCAAAACGCAGGGTCAAGGCATCAGTAGCAGGGTTAGGAAAGCACGTTAAGTCCGTTTTACTGAGGGGGGTGTCGGTGATACCTGTAAGCGTGGTGGCGGCTTCCAAATCTATATTTTCATCGCCCGCCCGATAGATTGCGTAGGTAAAATATATCAACATCATTTCGTCCGTCGTCGCTTCTCCGAGGCTCACATCTTTGGGCGGGCTATTGGGTTGGCTTGGATTATTGATTGTATTATCATAGAATGCCTCCGATTGCAAGACCGTTCCACGCGGCAATTTGATGGCTTTTTTAAACAAATAACCGCCTTGCCAATGAAAATCCCAATTATCTATTTTAATCAATTTGATGGTATCGCCCGTAGGTGGCACGGCAAAAGCTTTAACGTTTTTACCAATTAAATGCATATGCGGCGCAATGTTGATAATGGTAATATCTGCAGGCATATTGAATTTAGCATTGAACGTTTTGGTTGTGTTGGCAGGAATAAATAATGGTCCATTGGTCAACGAAATAGAATGATTGAGAATGGGCACAATGCTCAATTCCCGAAGGCTACCTTCTGTCAATTTCAGTTTCAAAACCGTCGAATCTTTTTGACCTGCTGAATTAGGCGCATAATGCACTTGCAAAACAATATTGGCATTGGCTTTCAATTTTACGCCAAAACCTTTGGGCATTATTTGAGGTTGAGAGCCTGGCACCCATGCGCCAATCAATTGCGCTGAGTTGCTGCCAATGCCACCGAAACTCGTATAGCCTGGCGCAGCATCCCGTGCGTCGAGGTCGTAACAAATATTGGATTGATCTTGAAAAATCAGAATATGGTGCACAACAGAGCCATTGCCAGGAATACACTCTAATTGTGTGATGAACTTATCCACTAATAAGCCACTTTTCATCGGAAAACAACGGTAATCATCCGTATTAGAAGCCATCGTAAATAAAGGAATCTGAACCTTCAAATCAGGATTGGCAATGAATCCAGTATTGAAATACTGAGGGGGTGTCGGTGCTTTCGTCATGTCGCCTTGCGGTGCGCCCGCATCCGCCCAATCCAAGATGGCTTTTTTATCCGTATCCGACAGGGCGCGTGAGTAAGCGAATTGACTGTATTTGGTATCGGGAGGCCAAGGCGGCATATGACCCGACATCACGGCATGATGAACAGAACTTTTATACAATTTAGCCTCCGCATATGTGGTCAATGAAAACGGCGCAGCCCCTCCTGCATGGTGGCAACTTGTACAATTTTTGTACATGATGGGTGCTACTTTTTCAGCCCATGTGGGGGTTTGAGCAGATAGAATATTCAGAAAAAGCCCACTGAGGAGGGCGATAAGTGTCCAATTTTTTTTCATGTAGAAAAGAGTTTATACCTATTTTAAATAAAGACGTCCAATAAACGATTTTTTTTTGGACTTGAGAAGAGATTGGACGTTTAATGTTCAATAAAAAAATAAGCCTTAGTATTTTCATGGAAATACTGAGGGGGTGTTTCAATTTGACAATTCAAGAGAAATTTATATCCGTTTATTCGTTTGATTTATTAAAATTCCGCCCTATAAAGAATAATAATAAAAATACTGAAACCAAAACTACCATTGTACTTAATAAGGCTATATAAGTTTTCTGAGGAACTATATGCGAGCTTGCAACAAACAATAATCCCATAAAAATATTAAGCCCTATTAAAGTTAATACTATAATTTTCAATCCTACTATTATTATCTTTTTCATTTTCAAGTTTATAGTTCACAACAAAACTATTTATGCAGTTTCTTTTCAGCACTTTACGTTATAAAATTGTACTTTTTTGTATCTCTATTCACACCCATCCCCTATCTTATTCACCACAGGATTTGCATACATCGCCAAAAAGCTTTCTACAGATTCATGATCCTGCATATCTACTTTTGATGCCAACCGTTTGGTGAAAATTTCCTTTTCTTCAGCTGAATAATGTGCTGCATACTGAGGGGTCTTGTGCAATAAATCGTAGGCGATATAATTAGGCGACCAAAGAGTATAATTGGCGATGATGGCTTTATCTATGATTTGGGCTAAGGCTTTTATTTGCTGATTGGCGTTGGGTGTTTCGGCGAGGGCGTCGAGTTCAGTGTTTAAAATATTGCCTGCGTGGATATGGATGCGCTTCTTTTGACCCATAATACCGTTTTGCAAAGTATTAAAATCTTCATTTTCTGCTTTGACATAGACTTCATTTTTCATATTTGCGAGCAATTCAGGTAGTTTCAGCGAGTCGGTCGGGTCATATTCATACGACATTGAAATGGGGACTATTTTCAATTTCTTAAAAAACGTCACCAAATCTTCTTTGCCCGCCGCCAGCGATAGCATTTTCAAGACGCCTGGATGCGTGGCATCGTTGCCGTCTTTGGTTCTGCCTTCGCGTTGAGCGAGCCAAACCGAGCGGTTTTCAACTGTCAACAATTGATGAATATAATCGGACATTAACTTTGAACTTTGCAATAATTCTCTTGGAGGCAAGCCGCGTTGCACTAAAAAATTGCGGTTTATCTTGGATAATGTATAGAGAAATGGCTTTTTAACCAAATTGTCGCCGATAGCCGATGCCGTGAGCATCATGCCATAGTCGCATAAAGTGAGGTTCAAAAGAGAGGTATCTAAAATAATATCGCGGTGGTTGGAGATAAACAAGTAAGCCGTGTTTTTATCCAATTTTTCAAAGCCCGACGAGGTCAATCCCTCCGAGCTTTTGGCTAAGACTTGTTGCAAAGCTGAGTAAACGATGTTCACTTGAAACTCATCTGTCGAGTGAATGTGCTTCAATTTTTCCATCCATTCCCCCTCAGTCAAATTTGGAAAAGTGAAGTGCATGATGGCTTTCATCATCGGGTCATGCATGATTGACTGCAAGGCATCTTGAATTTCACTATCGTAGAAAGGACGTATCTTGTCAAAATTTGTATTCATATTGAAGTAGAAATTAGAGATTAGACGCTTAGAAATTAGACATTCAAATAACACATAATCAATGAGTTATAAAAGCTATCGTTTTAAACGAGTACTTGTTGGCAAATTAAAAGCTTTCGCTTTGGCGATGTAAAGGTAAAAGATTATGTTTGTTAAAAATACCACTACCAATGAATAAAACGATAATAGCCCTCGGCTTCCTTTTTTACTCCACCCTACTCTCTGCTCAATGGACTTCAAAACTCAAAAATTTGGATTCCACGCTCAACTACCTATACGAGCACGAGATGTTCAACGGCACGGCTCTTGTGGCTGAAAATGGTCAAATTTTGTATAAAAAAGCCTTCGGAACAGCCAATATTGCTACAAATGAGCCTCTGACAACTGCCTCAGCCTTCAATTTGGCTTCAGTGAGCAAGCAGTTTTTTACGATGATGGTCATGATTTTACATGAGCAAGGCAAGCTCAATTACGACGATCTTGTTAAAAAACACCTGCCTGAATTTCCTTACGATACCATTACAATTCGCCATTTGATGACGCATACTTCGGGTTTGCCTGAGTATTTTGATGTCGTGACTCGATATTTAGGCTCAACCGATACCGTTAATAATGCCTCATTATTGACACTTTTTAAGGAAGTCAAACCAGCCCTCGACTTCAAAGCTGGCGATAAATGGACTTATTGCAATACGAATTACGCCTTTATAGCTTCACTGATTGAGCGGGTATCGGGTCAAAAAGTAGCGGTATTTTTCAATGAAAAGATTATTAAGCCATTGAATTTAAAAGATACTTATTTGTATTCAATAGAAATGCCGACTTCGCCTAAAAATAGGGTTTATGGTTTTCAATATTTAGATGGCAAAAAGAAAATGGATGATTTGATTCGCTTCGATGGTATTGTCGGCGATGGCAATATTTATTCGTCGGTGGAGGATTTATTGACTTGGGAACAATCATTTTATACAGAAAAATTAGTTAAACAAAGTACCATTCAAGAAGCCTTAACGCCTGTAAAATTGAATGATGGTTCTACCTATAATTATGGTTTCGGATGGTTTATTACTGTCATGCCGGAGCGTGATGACGAAAAAGGCGTCAAGGGGGGTAAAGTGATAAGCCATACGAGCAGTTGGGTAGGTTTTAGAAATTTCATAGTTCGAAATATTGATAAAAAACAAACGATTATCATTTTATGCAATAATGGACATTCTGAGCAAAGGGAAGCGATTCAAAATATCGTAGAAGGCAAGCCTTATAAATTGCCTCAAACGCATTTGATTCGCAATGTGCAAGTCGTGGATGGTACAGGCGCACCTGCATATAAGGCGTCTGTGCGCATACGAGACAATCGAATTGCTGAGATTGGCGACTTAGAATTGTATAAAAATGAGTCTTATACTGAGGGGGGTGGTCAAGTTTTGTCGCCAGGGTTTATTGACAGTCATAGCCATCACGATTGGTCTTTGCAAGATAAACCTGAGGCGATTGCAGCACTCAATCAAGGCATTACAACCATAGTCGTCGGTCAAGATGGCGGCGGCAATACTATTGAAACAATAGAAAATCGCTTGAAATCGAAGCCAATTGCTATTAATTTGGCTACTTATACAGGTCATACGATGTTGAGAGAGAAAACGATGGGCGGCTTGCGGGGTGCATTATTTCGGCAAGCAACAACTAAAGAAATAGAAGGCATGAAAGAGCTTTTGCATAAAGAAATGCGTAAAGGGTCATTGGGTTTGGCAACGGGTTTGGAATATGAATCCGCCTTTCACAGCCGCCGCGATGAAGTTTTGCAGTTGGCAAAAGTCACGGCTGAGGAAAAGGGACGCTACATCAGCCATATTCGCAGCGAGGATACGGACATAGATGATGCGCTCGATGAAATCATCAATATTGGTCGGGAATGTAAAATGCCTGTTCAAATTTCGCATATAAAAGTATCTATCAAAAGTAAATGGGGACTTTCCAAGCAGGTTTTAGCGCAATTGCAAGCCGCACGGGCGGAGGGCATTGACATCACAGCCGATTGTTATCCCTATGATTTTTGGCAATCTACTTTGCGCGTTCTCTTCCCTAAACATGATTATACCAACCCCCTCAGTGCAGAATATGCTGTGACGGATTTGGTTGATCCTGCGGGCACTTACCTCGTCCGATACAAGCCGAATCCCATTTATGCAGGTAAATCCCTAACAGAAATTGCTCAAATGCGGAAAGAAACGCCTGCTAAATCCCTACTCTATCTGCTCGCTACAGTAGAAGATTATGAACAAAAGAACCCCAAAGCCGAATCTACTGAGGGGGTGATGGGCAAAGCCATGAGCGAAACCGATGTGATGAATTTCCTCGCTTGGTCGCATACGAATATATGCTCGGATGGCTCTACGGAAGGGCATCCACGTGGGTATGGAGCATTCACACGAGTCTTAGCGCGTTATGTGAGAGGTAAAAAATTGCTCACATTGCCCAACGCCATTCATAAAATGACGGGCTTGACGGCAGAGCATCTCGGCATCCAAAACAGAGGTATTATTGCAAAAGGCAATTACGCGGATTTGGTTTTGTTCAATCCTGATACCGTTCAAGACAATGCTGTGATAGGCAATAACAAGGCTTTATCAACAGGTATTGAAGCCGTTTGGGTGAATGGGCAGATGGTTTATAAAAATCAGATGGGTACTGGGAAATATCCTGGGGTGTTTGTGAAGAAGGGGGAATGAGGGAAATGTTGTTGAAAATCTTTCTCATTCTTTTGAAATTTCATTCATTCAATATGATATATTTTGTTAAATTTTTAAAAAAAAGTATCTTTGTAAAAATAGAAAACATGGAAAATATGCAGTTTCAATCTAAGAATGATTTCACTCACAGTATTGCTAATTTGCCTATTGCTGAGTTAGAGTTTTATATGCAAGAAATAAATGCACTGATTCGCCGTAAAAAAACTCAAGACAAAGACGGCAGAGAACGGATTCTCTTGGAAAAAATCAATCAAACTGTTTTAGACAAAAAGAAAATAGACCGCTATCACATCTTATTTGAAAAATTAGAAGCCGATACTCTCTCAGAAGCAGAACATGCTGAGTTTATGGATTTGGCTAATAATGAAGAGAAATTGCGTAATCGTCGAGTCAAATATATGATTGAATTGGCGCAACTTCGAGCTATATCTCTGCCACAACTTATGGAAACTTTAGGTTTAATGCCCGTCAATCATGGCTAAAACTTATATTCCTATTGCCATTCAACGAGCCATTATTGCTCTCTCCAAAGATTATTGCGAATATTGTATCTTGCCAGCTGCTTTTGCCACTGATTTTTACAATTTTGACCACATTACGCCAGTTAGTAAAAAAGGGTTGACTGAATTTGGAAATTTGGCTCGGTGTTGCAGTATTTGCAACGGTCATAAGCACGACAAAATGACTTATTTTGATCCACTTACCCAGCAAATTTGCCGCCTTTATCATCCAAGACAAGATAAATGGAGCGACCATTTTCAATGGAGTTTAGACGATTTGCGTATTATTGGTAAAACAGCTATTGGCAATACAACAATTGCTTTGCTTCAACTCAATCGTTCTAATGCTCTTAATTTGAGAAAATTATTAAAAATAGTAGGCTTGCATCCTCCAATTCTCTGAATATCGCAAAATGTCATTGCAATCGATAGTATGGCATTTTATAAGGTGCTATTTTACTTTATCATACATACCAATTGGCACACCGAACAATGGCAACCCTATATGCTCGAAACAGTTTTGGCGATTGCTCAAAAATGGAAAAATGGGGTTTGATACTGAGGGGGTCTAACATTTAAAAGTAAGAACTTTATAGCTATATAGATTTTGAAAACATATTGCAATCAACGGTTGTTATCTTTTCTGTTAACATTTTAAATTCAAAAAGCAGCGTTTAATTCAAATCTTATATCTTGCTTATATTACAGCTATAAATCCCTACAATTTTAAACCTAATTATTTACTACTTTAAACAAAATAAATATGAAAGTTTTAGCTCCCACCCTTATTTTATGCGTTTTGCTTTTCACTCATTGTAAAAGCATTGATAATACGCCCGAAATTGTTGATCAAAATCTTATTCAAAAAGCACCATTTGAAAATAAGGATTTCAGATTCGAACGAGCCAGTACTAATTTGCCTGATTCTATTTCAAAAATCCATTTCTTCGATGTTTATAATGGCTTGTGTATCACTCAAAATGGTTCAATATTTATATCCAATGACAAGGGCTTAACTTGGACTTTAAGTTATCGGAATGTGCTAAGGTTTGAAATTGTTAATAATCAAACAATAGTGGCTTTTGCAGGCGGATTGCCTTATGCAATTTCATCTGATACAAGTAATAATATCAGTCGGTCAACTGATAAAGGTAAAACTTGGACATCTTCTCAGATTATCAAAACAACAGCTTTGCAAGATATTACACGAGGCGTTGACCAAAATCTATATACTGTCGGACAAGATTTTATTGGAAACGCTAACACAGGAATTGTAACGATACTCAAATCACAGGATGGTGGTCAAAATTGGACAAAGCTATCAAGACCCAATTTTTTTGATCCGATTAAGATAGTCAATATGTCACCTAATAAACTTGTAGTAATGGGTTATGCTCGCACCAATGAAGGTACTATTTCTCAAATTATTAGTAAGGATAATGGCTTAACGTGGGAAGAAAGTAAGACGTATGAATATATCAATAGCACTTCATACAGCGATAAAATCGGCTATTATTTGGGTTTCAACTATGGAAATAATATCAATAATATTTATCAAACCTATAATCAAGGCACCACTTGGATAAAAATTAGGACAATTAACAATACCGTCAATCAAGTGATTGCCGTATCTCCAACAATTGCCCTGATACTCGGGAGAGGCGATTCTAACCTCAACGCAGGTTTCTCATACACTACTAATGGAGGCACATCTTGGACGGACATGAGCTTGTTAGACAATTTGGATTCAGGTCAATTAATCAATGGCTCTTTTTATGATGCTCAAAATGGCTATATTGTTGGGTCGAAAAAGATATTGTATAAATTGACTTGGAAGTAGTTAGGGCTTCATAAAAGTGCTTTTATGCTATTTCTTTAAACTTGTAACTTGCTCGTTTCATCACGGCTTCTTCTTCGCCGCCAAATAATTAAGCAAATCCGTATAGCGATTGGCAAAACGCTTGGCTTCTTCACCTGTCGCGCGGATGCCATCTACGTACGGGACAACCCATGCATCGCGGATGCCATCTTTGACGAGGTCTTTTCTGATTTTATCGGCTGAGGCAAAATCCGCCGTTAGTCCGACCGTGTATTGATATAACCCCTCAGTACCAACGGCTTCCATCATAGCATCGCCGTATTTGGAAAGCAATTCGTTGTCGTAAATGCGTTTGGTAGTAAGTATTTGTAGTTTATAACTCAAACCTTTGGCGTGGCGTCTGAGTTTATCGCCTTTTTCTTCTGTCATAAATGGGGAAACTGCGGGCGCATCATACACTATTTTGACAGGTTCAGTACTCTGATTAACGATGCTAATATCGATGCGGCGATTCATTTTTTCACCTGCTGGATTGGGGTTGCCATCTATGAAGATTTTAGCGACAGGATAATTCGCACCGACTGATTTGATGAGTATATTTTCATTCGACAAACCATTTTCAAGCAAATATTTAGCTATTTTCTCAGCGCGTTTCATACCGAAATAGAGGTCGAACGACGCTTTTTCACCTTCATTGCTGTTGACCGTGAAAATGACTTTCAAGGCTGAAAACTGTTTTAAAAGAGCTAAAATATTTTTCACTTGTCGGAGATTTTCACCCCTCAGTACATCCTCATCATTGTCATAAAAAATGGGCGAAAAAGTAAATGTGGCAATTTTAGCCGTCGTAACACCGTCCGTGTGAGAAACGTTATTCACTTTATACTCCTCAACCATGTGAAAAGCCAACGGTACTGAGGGGTTCTGTTCTTTCTGAAAACTTTTGAAAAGGGCTGTATAAATATCGCGTTCACCATAGCCGCCATCTCGCCGATTGGAACTAAAATATGCCTTCATTCCATCAGGCGTGAGTCGAAAATAGGTATCATCGCCAGCTGAATTAATGGGTTTGCCGAGATTCACAGCGGGCATAAAACGCAAGCTATCATCGCTAAATGTGGATTTATATACATCAAAACCACCCATCGAAAGGGTTGAATTGGATGAAAAATATAAAGTGCGACCATCTTTTGCTAAGTAAGGCGTCGTTTCATCAAAAGCAGTATTGACCGCCGAACCAAAATTCTTAGCAGGCAACCATCTGCCATTTGAAAAAATAGTATAGTATAAATCCAAGCCACCATACCCACCTGCTTTACGGCTGTTGAATAAAAGGATAGTATCGTTGAAAAAATATAGCGCATTATCACCTTCCGAAGCCATCATAGGGCTTTGAAACTGAGGCGGTAAGCTGCGAATATCTTCACCCGTTTTGAAAGTATCTACAAGCACTACGCCACTGAATTGGGTCAATCCTCTTAAAAAATACATGGTTTTACCGCCGTTTGTAAAATCAAGCAATATTTCATGGCGGGCTGAATTAATGAGAGTATTTTCGAGATGTTGAGGTATTGTCCAATCGCCGCTTTCAAAAGAGGTGAAATAAATATCGCTCACATACTTCCCATTTTTCATATCTGATAGCCCTTCGTCATTTCGTTGCCCGCCTTCGGCATCTTCGCGGGCGGCAGAAAAGTATATTTTTTCATCGTCATTGGGACTTAAAACAGGTCCAAATTCATCATGCAATGAATTGACATTTTCACCCAAATTCTCAACCAAAGCCAAATCAGGTTGAATACTAATTTTCATACCTGCAAAACAACGTTTGACATCCGCCACCACCACTTTGCGGAGCGGGTCATCGTCTTTTGTTTTTCTCAAAAAATCTTTATAGGATTTTGCAGCATTTTTGAAGTCCAATTCGGCATGGAAAGTTTTTCCCAAATAGAGAAATACTGAGGGGTCGGTTTTTTTATCCTCTGCAATGGCGGTGAGCATTTGTTTAGCCAAAGCCAACTGATTGGATTGATAAGCAGAAATGCCGAGCGCGCGAATCACGTCTCTATCATCTCCTTTTTGGCGTTGATAATTTTGCAAAAGGACGAGAGCCTGCGCATATTTTCCAGCATTAAAAAGCTCCAAACCATCGTTTTTTAGTTTGGGAAGCGATTGTGCTTGATTATTTGAAAAGATAAAAAGCAGGGATAAGAGGCTAAATATTGTTTTTACTTTCATAAGTTTTTACTCGAAAAGTTCCATGTGCATTTAACGCATGGCAATCCTGTAATATTTTGACAGTCAATGGGTTGTGTGAACTTTGCATAAAAAGCCAGCAAAGTTAAAAAGCATTTCTAATTAAAAGGAAAAATTTACATGTTTAAACAAAATCCACGTCAATATCATAAGGGTATTCCATCAAATAAGTGATGGCTCTATCAATATCGAACCCTTCAAAAACCACTCGATAAAGCATATCCGTAATCGGCACATGCAGCCTATATGTCCGCGCCACCCGATGCGCAATGCTAATCGTGCGCACGCCTTCCGCTACCTCAGTCATGGAGCTGATGATTTGCTCGCGCGTTTCTCCTTGAGCCAGGCGCATACCGAATGAGTAATTGCGGCTATTCGTACTCGTGGAGGTAGCGATGAGGTCACCAATGCCTGCTGTTCCTAAAAAAGCTCTGTTCGTAGCACCGAGGCGCGTACCGATGGCAATCATTTCAGTCAAACCTCTCGTAATCAGCATCGCTTGTATATTTCTACCCAAGCCTTTGCCGCCTAAAACACCTGAACCAATGGCAATAATATTTTTCAAAGCGCCTGCAAATTCAGCCCCCAAAATCTCATAAGAACCAAACACATGGAATCGTTTAGAGTTCAAAACGGCTTGACCAGCATCTATGACCTCATCAAAACGGCTACCAATCAACGTGGCAGTTGGTTGACCTGCTAAAAGTTCACTCGCCAAATTCGGACCCGACAAACAGCCGACTCGCACCACTGAACTCTCCTCCGTAATCACTTCGCTCATGGTTCTCAGATTCGCTCTCGACACCACCACACCGCTTTTCAAATTCACTTCCTCTACGCCCACAAGGTCAAAACCTTTTGTCCCATGTATCAATAAATGGTAGGGTTTCAAATAGGGAGAAAACGCTTTCATCATCGTGCGGAAATTGCCCGAAGGCACTATTGGGAAGATTAATCGGCATTTGTCGCACATCTCTTGCGGGTCGTTAGTCGCTCGGATGCGCTCAGGACTGAGGGGTGTGTTGTAGTGAAAATGGTTGGTATTAATGCTCTCAACTGTCTCGATTTTACGGCTGTAAATCAAGACCTCAGTATTAGGCTCAAGCAATTTCGCTATCGCTATGCCGAAGCTGCCGGCACCTATTACACCTACGGGTCGTTTCATAAATTAGCTGTTAGATATTTAGACATTAGACATTTAGATAGTTGAAATTTAGATAGTTAAAATGTTATTTCTTCTAATTTGGCAATTAAATCCTCTAAATTCCAAGCATCTTCCACATTAAAATCGCCAATAGCCGTGCGGCGAAGGCTCGTTAAATAACCGCCACTGTTGCAAGCTTTTCCAAAATCAAAAGCCAGTGAACGGATATATGTCCCTTTGCTGCATTTCACATAAAAAGAAATATCCTTATCCGTAACATGCTCAGTATCAAATTGATAGATATGTACTTTGCGCGGTTCTACTTGCACCGCCACACCTTGACGTGCCAATTCGTATATCGGCTTACCCGCCTGTTTGATAGCAGAAAATATAGGCGGCAATTGTTCAATATCGCCTAAAAAAGTGTGCCGTGCAGCCTCCAATACTGAGGGGGTGATGTGGTCAATCGGAAAGGTCGCATTCACCTCCGTTTCGGCATCATAACTCGGTGTTGTTTCTCCCAAACGAATCGTGCCAGTGTAGGCTTTCGGCAAACCCATAAAGCTATCAATTTGCTTCGTCATTTTGCCCACGCAAACGATGAGCAGCCCTGTTGCCAAAGGATCGAGTGTACCCGCATGACCGACTTTGAGTTTTTTATCTTTCAATACATTTTTCAACCGATAGCGCAATTTATTCACCACATCAAAAGATGTCCAACCCAACGGTTTATCAATCAAAAAAACACACCCCTCAGCCGTACTAATTGGCTGACAAGCGTTTATCAAATCTTTTATATCTTTTATCATAAAAATGAAAATTTCAGATTCCAAATTTCAGATTTCAGATTTCAAATTTCAGATTTCAAATTTCAGATTCCAAATTTGGAATCTGGAATTTGGAATTTGGAATTTGGAATTTGAAATCTGGAATCTGAAATATAATGGCGAAGTTCCAATTTTCTGCATTAAATTTTTAATTTTCTTATTTAAAACTCTTTTCATTTTAAAAATTTCATAACAAGTTATAATTTTAAGCTATGAAAAAAGTATGTGTTATCGGCGCCGGACCTTCGGGCATCACGGCAGCTAAAAATTTATTGGATCAAGGCATGGACGTCACAGTTTTTGATTATGGCAAAGAGGTGGGCGGCAATTGGGTTTTCAGCGAAGACGAAAGTCATTCGAGCGTGTTTGAAACCACCCATATTATTTCCTCCAAAACGCTCTCGCAATATGAGGATTTTCCGATACCTGATGACTATCCAGACTATCCCTCGCATAAACAATTGGCAGCCTATTTTCAAGCGTATGCCAAGCAGTTTGATTTATATCAACACATTGATTTTCAAACACTTGTAAAAAAATGTACGCTGTTGCCATCGTCTGATTCAGAGTCAAAAGGACAGCAAAAATGGGAGGTGATTACTGAAAAAAATGGTGTTGAAACCACCCATATATTCGATGCTTTGGCGGTCTGTAATGGGCATCATTGGCTGCCGCGTACCCCTCAGTATGCAGGGCATTTTGACGGTGAATTTATACATTCTCATTATGTCAAACGGTTTTCACAGTTTAAAGACAAGCGTGTTTTGGTCATTGGTGGCGGCAATTCTGCTTGCGATGTAGCGGTGGAATCCAGTCGAGTGGCGGCGCGTGTGGATTTGAGTTGGCGGCGCGGCTATTGGATTGCACCCAAATTTATGATGGGTCAACCGTCGGATGTGATAGGCTTAAAGCTCAACTTCCTACCCCTCAGTATTTGGAAAAAAATGATTGCTTTCAGCTTGAAAATCAGGCAAGGCACGAACGATATGTACGGTTTTCCGAAGCCCGAGCACCCTTTCGGCTCGCATCATCCGACCATCAATGAGGATTTATTTTACACCATTCGACATGGAAAAATCAAACCTCGCCCTGATATTGACCGCTTAGAAGGTTCAAAAGTGCATTTTAAAGACGGTTCAGTGGGTGAATATGACGTGATAGTCGCTTGCACGGGCTATATTATTGCCCACCCATTTTTTGAGAAAAATTTTATTGATTACTCCGAAGGCGATGTGCCGTTGTGGTTGCGAATGATGCACCCGACCATTGAAAACTTGTATTTTATCGGCTTGTTTCAGCCACTCGGATGCATCTGGCCCGGCTCAGAATTGCAATCTAAAATCATGGCGAGAGAGTTATCAGGCAAGTGGAAACGCCCTGCCAATATCTCACAACTCATTGATAATGAATTGAAACATCCCGATTTGGATCAAATTAAAACCCCTCGGCATACCATTACGGTGCATTATCATCGGTTTAGGAATCGGTTATTGAAGCAGTTGAATTACTTATCTCTCCTTTTTATACTTATAGTAATGGGAACCATCAACATTTTTAAATGAACCAATTGAAGATTGGACAACAATTGAAATACTTTGTCTAAATTGGTCAAGAAAACATTGATTATCAATGTTATACATCAATTTAAAATTTATGATTTATATTCATTTCAATAACAAATAGCTTCTTGATAAATTCAAGGAGCTATTTTTTATTAAATCAATTTGCACTTCACCGTTTTCTTTATCAGTTTGAAGAATCGTTTTAGGCACGCTCGGTGCGAGCTACTCCCTCAGTATTTTTAAAGAAAAGCTTCATTTTAAAAATACTAAGGAGGATGCAAACGAAAAATCTAACTGAATTGTGGTAAATTAAACCATGAACGGATATTGACGCCCGAAATATGGCTAATCGGGCATTGAATGCC
>JAYTUY010000219.1:0-4394 GCA_043744275.1 Saprospiraceae bacterium | reverse complement strand
AATTTGGGACGACTCCCTGACAGCAAATTATAATCCCATGAACATATATCTTATACGATTGCTCGTTTTAAATCTTCTTTTTTTTATTGGCTGAGTGGGGGGAAAAGACTCAGACCGTATCAACTAAAGCTTTGGATGAAATTGCTTTTTTAATGTTTTTGAGAATCAAACAGCCGTCCCAATTTAAAATAATTTGGGACGACTCCCTGACAGCAAATTATAATCCCATGAACATATCTTGTGTAGTTTTTAACTCTATAGTTTGTTTTTTCTTTTGATAGTACAAAGATGGGGATAGATAATTTACTGTGCAAAGACATTTTTAAGGCGTTGTGGTGTTTTTATTGATAAATATTCAACATAAATAATTGATAATCAATAAGTTAGTTATCTAATTTGTGAAAATTTGTTTTATTAAATATTATGAAATAACATAAAAAAAAATTATTTTTTTTCTTTTTAAGCTTAAAAACGCTTGTTTTTACCCTCTTTGAGTAATTTATTTTCTAAATTATATTTTAAATATCTATTTTTGATGTCATAAAATAAGCGATTAAATGGCATTTATTTCTAAACTTCTTCCAGCTAACCCTAAGATTCAAAAAGTTTATAGAATCTTGAAAAGAGTTTTCCTCACTCTTTTCATCGCTCATTTATATTATACTTTAGTTTTGATTTTCGTTCCTGTTTTTACAACGCCGACTATTATTGGGCAGTGGATGAGTGGAAAAACCATTCATAAAAAATGGGTCAGCGTTGAGAGAATTTCAACGGCTGCCAAACATGCCGTGATTGCAGGCGAAGACCAAGAGTTTGGCGAGCATTTTGGCTTTGATGTCGAGCAAATTGAAAAAGCTTTAAAATACAACGAAACGCATAAAGCCAAAAAAGGTGCGAGTACTATCACTCAACAAGTCGCTAAAAATGTTTTCTTATGGCAAAGCCGAACGTGGTTCAGGAAAGGTATGGAGGCATATTGCACTTTGCTGATTGAGTTATTTTGGAGTAAAGAACGGATTTTAGAAATTTATTTGAATGTGGCTGAAATGGGAGACGGTGTTTTCGGCATCGAGGCTGCAGCCCAAAAGTACTTCGGCAAATCCGCTTCAAAACTCACGAATGAAGAAGCTGCCCTCATCACAGCTTGCTTGCCCAACCCGATAAAATATAAAGTAGATGCCCCTACGGATTACGTCCGCAAACGGCAACGCTGGATTCTTTGGCAAATGAAAAATATCGAATGGGAAAAATGAGTCGTTTTTAATCGGATGGAGTATTATATTTGTCCATAAAAAGCAGACATGATGCCATCCAATACACCTATTCCAACGCTTTATATCCGACAAGTTTTCCTTGTTTTAACCATCATTTTAGTAGGTTTCATTATCTTTTGGAATCTTAAAAATTTTCTACCCGCTTTTCTCGGAGCCTACACCTTATATATACTACTCCGAAAATGGATGACAAAATTGACTGTCAAACTAAAAGGGCATGAGAATATTGCGGCTTTCCTACTCATGATTTTTTCATTTATCGTCATTTTATTACCTATCAACGGCTTAATTAGCATTTTTACAAGCCGAATCATACCTACTCTCAAACGTTCCAACGATATTTGGGCTTCTGCTGAAAAAGCTATTCAAAAATTAGAAAACCAATTCGATATCAGTATTTTGACACCTGAAAATATGCGAAACTTAGGCGAATGGGGGGTCAATGAAATGCAACTTGTCGTAGGGGCTACTTTTAATAGTTTACTTACTGGCGTACTCATGTATTTCGTTCTTTTTTTCATGTTGACTGAGGGGGCTTCTATTGAAAAATCGTTTTATCAAGCTATTCCTTTGCGCGATCACAGCGTCTCTTTTTTGAAAAAACATCTGAATAGTTTAATTGTTTCCAACGCTATTGGTATTCCAGTGGTGGCGATTTTGCAAGGCATGGTGGCATTTATCGGCTATTGGCTCACGGGTGTGCAAGAACCTTTTCTATGGTTCGTGGCGACTTGCGTGGCGGCTGTCATTCCTGTTTTAGGAGCAGCTTTGGTATATGTACCACTGGCAATTTTATTAATGACGAATGGCATGATGACACAAGGCATTATCCTTTTTATTTACGGTTTCCTCATCGTCGGTACTGTTGATAACCTGTTTAGGTTTTGGTTACAGAAGAAAATAGGGGATACGCATCCCTTGATTACTATATTTGGGGTCATTATCGGTCTGAACCTCTTTGGATTTATGGGTTTGATTTTCGGACCTATTTTGCTTTCAATGTTTTTATTGTTGATTCAAATTTATCAGCATGAGTTTGGAAACCATGAACCACTTAAGGATGATGAATTATGAATTATGAATTATGAATTATGAATTATGAATTATGAATTATCAAATTGTATAAATAATTGATTTTGAAGTATTTAACTATATTTTGATTAAATGTTTTATAGATATTTTCCCCCCAACCCCCAAAGGGGAGCCAATTGGAATAAAATGAACAAGACATTTTTTCATTACATAAAAATTATGAAGTAAAGAAGATAACAATTTTTTAACAACTTGAAAACGGCTTCCCCTGGGGGTTGGGGGGAGAACGACAATAAAATGCTTAATTCTTAAATCCACTGCAATTATTCATATTCAATCAATCATTTTTTTTTAATTAAAACAAAATTATTATGAAAAACAGTAACATACTGACGGGGGGAGCTGCCCTTATTGCTTTCATGTTGGCGATGCCTTTATTCGGTCAAATGGATAAAAACATTGCCTTAAAAAATAAAATGGATAAACTCGCTGAAAGCATTGAGCCGAAAGTAGTGGCTTGGCGTCGCGATTTCCATCAACATCCCGAACTCTCCAATCAGGAGACTCGAACAGGCAAAATTGTAGCGGAACACCTCAAATCGCTTGGTTTAGAGGTCAAAACAGGTGTAGCGAAGACTGGTGTAGTTGGAATACTGAGGGGGGGCAAACCCGGTCCAGTTGTGGCTCTTCGCGCTGACATGGACGGACTGCCTGTTACCGAGCGCGTCGATTTGCCTTTCAAATCCACTGTTCGCGCTACTTTCAACGGCATCGAAACGGGCGTTATGCACGCTTGCGGTCATGATACTCACACCGCTATCCTCATGGGCGCGGCTGAGGTGATGAGTAAAGTAAAAGCGGAAATACCGGGCACTATCGTCTTCATTTTTCAACCAGCTGAAGAAGGCGCACCCAAAGGCGAAACCGGCGGCGCAGCAGATATGATTAAAGAAGGCGTTCTGGACAATCCAAAAGTGGAGACCATTTTTGGTTTGCATATCAATTCTCAAACGCCTGTGGGCACTATTCGCTACCGCCCAGGTGGTACGATGGCAAGCAGCGATAGAATGAGCATTATCATAAAAGGGAAGCAAACGCATGGCGGCTACCCGTGGTCAGGCGTGGATCCGATTGTGACAGGCGCGCAAATTATTATGGGTTTGCAAACGGTGGTGAGCCGCATGACACCGCTCACTGAATCGGCGGCGGTCATTACTATTGGCATGTTTCAAGCAGGTTTGAGGGAAAATATTATTCCTGAAGAAGCCAAATTATTAGGTACTATTCGCTGCTTAGACCCTAAAATTCAGAAAGAAGTGCACGCTAATATCAAAAGAGTAGTGACAAATATTGCTGAAAGTGCAGGTGCAACAGCAGAAGTGAATATAGAAATTGGCAATCCAGTGACGTATAACAATCCTGAATTGACTAAAAAAATGTACCCGACTTTGGAAGAGGTGGCGGGTGAAAAAAATGTTATAGTTCAAACGCCCGTAACAGGTGCAGAAGATTTTGCCAAATTTCAAGAGAAAATACCTGGCTTTTTCTTTTTCCTCGGTGGCATGGCGAAAGACAAAGCAGCGGTAGAAGTTGCACCACATCATACGCCCGATTTCTTTATCGATGAAGGTGGTTTTACATTGGGCGTGAAGTCATTTTGCCATTTGATTTTGGATTATGCGGCTAAAAAATAAAGCCACGAATTGACGTGTATTGAGCCACGAATTGACGAATTTTACGAATTTACTAATCTAAATGTTGACATTAGATTGTCAACACATAGATTAGTAAATATTCGTCAATTCGTCAATTCGTGGCTTCATACACCTAAATTAAGGTAATTTTTTATTGAACGACAATTTTACCTAAAGCAAATCGACCATCTACTGTTTTTAGTGTAAATAAATACATACCTGTAGTAAGACTGCCACGCTCAATCACTATTTCGGTTTGAGAAAAATTATGGTGTTTTATAAGTTTACCATTGATGAATTTTACTGAACTGTTAAATTATTAATGTATAATTGATTTAAAATAAACCATTTATAGAGGAATTTAGCGATTGTATCAAAACAATACTCTAAGAAT
>JAYTUY010000218.1:0-4396 GCA_043744275.1 Saprospiraceae bacterium | reverse complement strand
ATTCACAGTATTTTCAAAGAACGCTAAGGCGGTTTCAACTTTATGTCCCAAGGGTAGTACATAACTTTATGTCGCACCACAGATTTCGTAAATCTGCTCGCTCAAAATCCTTTAAATACTGAGGGGGTGAATTAGATACTTTATTGTTAAGAATTTTCAAAGCAAATGTTGATATTGAGTTATTAGACATATGATACCGTATTCTAAATTGTTTGACACATTCAAGATGATTCGCATCTAATCTATTGTTCATTTGATAAAAAAAATAATATCTTTGTCATTCGTTTTCATATAGTTGCACGGTTTTTGCTGGTATGTATTTAGATAAAAATTTATGCAACAATTATCTAACATGATTCGTTCAATAACACTCAATTTTTTAAAAATAATTCAAACTTTAACCAAATAGCATCACCTAACCGTTCTCAAATATTATTTAGATGAAACAAAGTATCTCAGCACGCATTCTAATTGTTGATGACGAAGCCGTTATCCGTCGCACCTTCAAATCGGTTCTTGAAATGGAGCCTTATGAAGTCGATGAAGCGGTAGATGGCTATGATTGCCTCGTTAAAGTAAAACAAAAAAAGTATGATGTCATTTTTATGGACATCAAAATGCCCCGTATTGATGGTTTGGAAGTTTTGGATCAACTCCAAACGCTGAGTCCGGATTCGTCGGTGGTCATGATTTCAGGTCATGGCAATATCGAAACAGCAGTTGAATCAGTGAAAAAAGGCGCGTTCGATTATCTGGCTAAACCGCTTGATCTCAATCGCATCCACATCACTATTCGCAATGCTCTCGACCGTTCAACACTCGTCACCGAGACGAAAGTATTGCGTCGTCGAGTAGGTCAATCAAAGGTGCAAGAGATTATTGGTGATTCGGAATCTATCCAAAAGGTAAAAGAGAAAATTGAAATGGCGGCTCCTGTAGATGGTGCGCGCGTCTTGATTATGGGACCCAACGGAACGGGTAAAGAATTGGTAGCGCGTTGGATTCATGAAAAAAGCCCGCGTCGTGATGGATTATTTGTAGAGGTCAATTGTGCCGCTATTCCTTCCGAATTGATTGAAAGTATCATGTTCGGGCATATAAAAGGCTCATTTACAGGGGCTATCAAAGACCAAATCGGTAAATTCGAACAAGCCAACGGCGGTACTTTGTTTCTTGACGAAATAGGTGATATGAGTCTTGAAGCGCAAGCCAAAATACTGCGGGCTTTGCAAGAACGCAAGATTACAAGAGTGGGTGGCGAAAAAGATATTGCTGTCGATGTTCGGATTATTGCAGCGACTAATAAAAACTTGCGTGAGGAGATTGCCAGAGGAAGATTCCGCGAGGATTTGTACAACCGCTTGGAGGTGATTGATATTTATGTGCCATCTTTGAATGAGCGCAAAGAAGATATTCCTTTGTTGGTAGAGCAATTTTCAAAAATCATTTGTGAAGAATACGGTATTGCCGATAAAAAATTCACGATTGATGCCATCATCGGGCTTCAAAATATAGACTGGACTGGTAATATTCGTCAATTGCGAAATGTCGTGGAGCGGCTTATTATTTTCAGCAGAGAAAAACCTGAAATTACGGATTCCGATATTATGGAGCATGTAACGGCTCGCCGAGGCAGAAATCCGCACGAAGAGCTTTTCAACCGTTTTGATACAATGGAAGAAATGCTGCGTTATATGGCTTCTGAATTCATGAAATTCAAAGGAAAACCAGCTTAGATAATTAGGAATTAGGAGTTAGGAGTTAGAAATTAGGAATTTTCTGACGACTGGAGTCCGATTTATTCATCAATAAATAAAAAGTGAATATTCAGGCTTTAAAGCCTGAATATTCACTTTTTTATTTACCCGTCAGTATTTTATTAATTATAAACAATTGATAATCAATTATTTATGCTAATTTCTAATTTCTAACTCCTAATTTCTAACTCCTAATTTCTAATTAATTACTCTTCATTCAACTGATAAATAGCCCCATAATTACGCCCCAAACCATCATAATCTAAGCCGTAGCCGATTATAAATTTGTTCGGAATTTCGAAACCGCAGTAGTTGATACTGAGGGGGTGCTGCAATGCATCGGGCTTGAAAAAACAGGTGACGAGGGCGACAGATGCAGGCTCTTCTTTGTCTAATTCTTTCAAAAAATTATGGAGAGTATTGCCCGTATCCACGATGTCTTCAACAATGATAATATGGCGACCTTTCAAAGAGGTATCCAAGCCCAAAACTGTCTGTACATTGCCAGTTGTAGATGTGCCTTTATACGATGCCAATTTGACAAATGTCATTTCGCAATCAATAGAAATGGCGCGGGCAAGGTCGGCTGCAAAGATGAATGCACCATTCAAAATAGACAATAAAAGCGGCTTTTTGCCCTCATAATCTATCGAAATTTGCTGACCCAAAGCCGCTACTTTTGCCGCAATCTCTTCCGACGAAATCATCGGTCGAAAAGATTTGCCATGCGCTACAACTAATTGATTCTCAATATCTTGCATAATATTATTTATAAAAAAATGTCCAAAATTGCTACCGATATTTTGCACCTCTGGTGCAATTATGCTTTCCACATTTCATGGCTACCGATATTTTGCACCTCCGGTGCAATTATGCTTTCCACATTTCATGGCTACCGATATTTTGCACCTCCAGTGCAATTACGTTTTCTACATTTCATGGCTACCGATATTTTGCACCTCTGGTGCAATTTTTCACTTTTCGTTTTTCACTTTTCACTAAATTATAAGCCGTATTTATCAATCAAAAAAATCAGAGAAGTCATAGCGGCTGAACCCAATTCGAGTTCACGGCGGTTGACGTATTCTATTTTATCAAATTCAGTATGGTGAAAATCAAAATAGCGTTGCGAATCAGGACGTAAACCGCCCAGCAAAAATTTCATCGGCTTCATGGGTCCAATATCAGCACCTGAACTGCCTTTCGTTAATTCTAAACCGTAAGGCTGCAATAAAGATTGCCAACTACTCACTTTTTTAAATTTTTCAATAAAAACATCGGTTTCAGCTTCAAATGAAATGCCACGTGGCGTGAAACCGCCTGCATCGGATTCGATGGCAAAAATGTGTTTTTCCTGAGTGTTGGCTTTGGCTTCTTCGGCATATTTCAAACCGCCTTTCAAGCCATTTTCTTCATTCATGAATAAAACGCAGCGAATAGTGCGTTTGGGTTTGTAACCAATGCGTTTCATAAGGTTCAAAACATCCATTGATTGTACAGTGCCTGCGCCATCATCATGCGCCCCTTGAGCCACATCCCACGAATCCAAGTGACCACCGACCACGATAACTTCATCAGGAAATTCAGAGCCGCGTATTTCTCCAATAACATTATGGCTTTCAACATCGGGCATCATAATGCAATTGCTTTTGACGAAAACTTTCAATGACCCCTCAGTATTTAAGGCTTTTGAGAGCTTTTCAGCATCATTTGTAGAGAGGCAAATAGCGGGTATTTTAGCATATTTCTCTTCATAAACTAAAGCACCAGTATGTGGACGATCATCCAATTCCGTAGAAAGCGAGCGAACCAACACTGCCAGCGCACCATATTTAGCGGCTCTTGAAGCACCTGCACGACGTTGATCGCCTGCACCACCATAAGCGGCGAACGTGCTGATTTGAGTTCTATCCATCGGGCGATTGTAAAAGACGATTTTGCCTTTCACTTTTTCGCCGAGATTGTCTACTTCGTCAAGGCTTTTCACTTCAATCACTTCAGCCGTTATACCTTTTGCACCTGTACCTACGGAGTTGCCAATAGCCAGACAGCGTAAGTTTATGTCACCCGATTTATTGGATTTTCCTTTTACATTTTTCGATGACAATATTGTAACGACTTCCTTTTCACCTCGCACCCAATGCGGTACCATGCATGGCTGTAGGCGAGTAATAAATCCCGAAGTATCGAGCATCAAGCGGGTATACTGCACTGCACGGGCTGCTTGAGGAGAACCACTGAGGCGACCACCAATTTTTGTACACAAATCTTTGAGCCAAGGATAGCTAAGGCTTTTAGTCAATGCAGCATCATATATTTTTCGAATAAATAGAGCGTCTTCGTCACTATTTTGGGCTTTTATACTGAGGGGGGATAGCATTATAAGAGAAATAAAAATAGAAAAGAATAATGGCTTTCTCATTGTCAGCGCGTGTTTGTTTTAAAATGATTTTGTAAAAAAATGAAGTGCAAGTTTCCAAAAAAAATAGGACATAATAGCTAATTATAGATTTTTTTTTGTATTTTCTGAAAACAGAAATTAATTTTATAAAATACTTAGTTTGAAATATAAAATTTCTAAAAAATATTTTACACATACTATTGTTCGGAATATTGAAATGCAATAGCTGAAAATCGCC
>JAYTUY010000217.1:0-59003 GCA_043744275.1 Saprospiraceae bacterium | reverse complement strand
CGTTTTTGATTTTTTAACCACCCAACTGAATTGTAAAATGGCATAACCCTTGACTTCTTTGTGATTAGACAAAACGAATTATCTTCATCCTAATAAGTTCAAATATCATTATGAAAAATTATATTTCAATATTCATCTTTCTGTGCATAGCCCTAACTTTAAATGCTAAATCACTTTCATCAACTCCAACTATTGCTCATTATATCTCAAAATATAGCAACATCGCTCAAGCTGAATCAGATAGGAGCCATATACCCGCAAGTATTATCTTAGCCCAAGCTATTTTAGAATCCGGTTTTGGCAATTCTAAATTATGTCTCAGAAGCAACAACCATTTTGGTATTAAATGGAAAAATGCCAGTGATGGGGAATTTGTTTACTCTATGGATGACGATTACGATAAAAAAGGTAAGCATATAGCTTCCAAATTTGTCAAATATTCGTCTGCCTCAGAGTCCTTTCAACGACATTCTCAATTCATTAAAACGAAAAGTAACTATCGGGAACTTTTTAAATATGACCGTACTGATTTTGTTAGTTGGGCATATGGATTAAGAGCTTGTGGGTATTCAACTGATTCAGATTATGGTGTGCAATTGATTAAGCTCATTCGAAAATATAATTTGCATAAATATGATACACCTCAATCAACACAGGTGTTAGCCAGTTCAAAAAAACTATCTAAGAAAAAGTTGGAAAAATTAAATTTTTATAATTCTAAAAATAAGAATAGCCTTTACCTGTTTTTAAAAACACAAGGTCAATGCCTTGAAGAATCAATGGTGGATGGCTCTGCTAAACGAGTTCCGATTATTAAATCTGACAACACTCATACGACCGATACATCCACTATGCCTATTCCTCAACCTGAAACCCTTCTGAAAGAGATAACTATTATCGGAAACGTTTCTGATAATAGATTTACAACAGATGAACAGACCCCTCAGTATTTTTGGTAATTTTTTCTATCTTTATGAAAATTTTATTCAAAAAGACACATAAAATATTGACTATCAATATTTTATGTGTATGCTAAATGTTTGCTTCCGAATATGAATCGATTGAAAAACCTTTCTAAAATTGAAACTGAAGAATTTGACGTATGCATTATTGGCGGAGGTGCTACAGGCATGGGCTGTGCGCTTGATGCGGCATTGCGTGGGTTAAAAACTGTTTTAATTGAAAAAAATGATTTCGGCTCTGCAACCTCTTCAAAATCCACTAAGCTTTTTCACGGCGGTGTTCGATACCTTGAACAAGCCGTGAAAAAATTTGATAGAGAGCAACTTCGGATGGTGTACAAAGCCTTGAAAGAACGTCAGACCCTAATAAAAAATGCACCGCATTTAGCTCATCCTTTGGCTTTGATGACGCCTTGCTCTACTTGGATTGAAGGAGCATATTATGCTTTTGGTCTGAAAATATATGACCTTTTGGCTGGTAAAACCAACCTCGCTCCCAGCGATTGGCTTTCCAAAAAACAAGCCCTCGAGCGTATTCCTCAACTAAATGATAGAAAATTGAACTCCGCCGTCTTGTATTACGATGGACAATTTGACGATGCGCGTTATACAATTTCGATGGCAAAAACGGCTGATGAAAAAGATGCCGTTTTGCTCAATCATATGGATGTTTTAGGGTTTGAAAAAGATAAATTGGGCAAATTGCAAGCCATGAGAGTTCAGGATACATTGAAAAAAAATAATTACACTGTCAAAGCAAAATTATTTATCAATGCTACTGGTCCTTTTGCTGATCATATTCGCATAATGGCGACCCCCTCAGTATTACCTCGTATGCGCGTGAGTAAGGGTGTGCATTTGCTCTTGCCGCGGGATGTGATGAATCCTGATACGGCTATCCTTGTTCCTAAAACCGATGATGGACGTGTCATTTTTATAATTCCTTGGCAAAATCGCCTATTGGTGGGTACTACGGATGAAGAATGCGCTTTGACAGAAAAAGAAATCATTGTACAAAAAGATGATGTTGACTATTTACTGAAATATGTCAATAGATATTTGAAAAAGCCTGTTGTGCCCGAGCAAGTTCGGAGCGGATTTGGAGGCTTGCGACCTCTTTTACAAGCTGACCCTTCGGCTGATACCAAGAGCCTTGTGCGTGACCATGAAGTGGAGTTGGATGCCAAAAGCGGTTTAATCAGCATAATGGGTGGGAAATGGACAACTTATCGGCTCATGGCTAAAGATACGATTGATAAATGTGAAGAAATACTGAGGGGGGCAGCTTCGGAATGCACGACTGATAAACAACCGCTTGCAGGAGCTGAAGGTTGGACGCCCGATTATTACAAAGGCTTGGTAAAACGGTTTAAAATTCCTGAATATATTGCTAAACGATTGAGCTCCAAGTATGGAACGGATGCCATGAAGATTTTAAATTTACTTTGGAAAGACGGCTCTCTGCGTTTGTCCGTGATAGAAGGTTCGCCTGTGTTGAGGGCTGAAATAATTTATGCGGCTGTTTACGAAATGGGCTATACTTTGAAAGATGTTTTTGCTCGCCGTTTAGGTTTGGAACTCATTGATTGGGATAGAACGCTCGAAGCCATCCCAATTGCAGCCAGCCTTTTGCAAGAAGCATTTTGGTGGACAGATGAAGAGAAGGAATGCCAAATCAATGAATACCGAAATGAAATCCTTGCGTTTAAAGAAAGTGCAGGCTTGAAAACAGAAATGCCTAAAGAGGAGTTGGAATAATAGTGTACAATTATTTTAATTTATAAACTCTCCCTTCACCTGCTTTTATTTGAGCTATTGTAATTTCTAAATCGTTGATAATCAAAGAGTTATCTGAATTATTATGTGTAGAAAATTGAAATTCAAAACTATTTGTTTTAAAACATTTCCCCCATAAATCCCTATTGCAAATGCTTTTTATTTTTACATTTTCTAAATCATCATCAATATCCAGATTGACAATGAAAAAATACTGAGGGGTATCCTTCTGCGTCCAAGCAATAACTTTATTATCTACATCAGGCAATGCAATCCATTCACAAGCAGCATTTTGTATATTTTTTAAAATGCTTTCCGCTTGTATTTTTATTTTATTTAAAGTTGAAAATAAGGCTTTATTTTGCCCCCAAACGTAATTTCCATGCGTCTCTTTCTCACCTTCTTCAATTCTGAAAACATAGAGTTTTGTATAATGCTCATTTGGTGCAGGCGTCGGATGGGCATCGCGTTGCTCAAAACCTAAACCCATATAGCTGGGCATATCTGTTAAAAAAAGGCTGATAAAAAAACGAGCTTCATTGCCTTTCAAATAAAATTCATCGAAGCGCGGGTCGTCCTTATCCCCTGTCATGATTGTAAAACTTGGGGCAACTTTTCGAGTGTATAAAATGTCCAAATACCGCCTAAATTCTCCTAAAAATCGAGGTGAACCAACGACCATACTTTGCAAATCGCCCAATGTAGAATCTGCATCACTCGCTTCAAGATGCTCTACTTCATCGCCATAAGCCATCTCACCCGCAGGCGCGAGGAAGGTCTCAGCGAATGACCCAAAATAAGGTAACTTATTGGCAATATAGTATTTTATGAATTTTAAAACATCATAATATTCGTCTATACTGAGGGGTACACCCTCTGGACGCACCTGTACATGCGCCATATCGCCGCGCATAAAATCTATATTGTAAGTGGCTTGCACATCTGTATAATGCTGTGCGGCATATTCAAAAACTGAATGAATAGGTCTATCGAAATCAATCGCCCAATCGGCATTATTATTTTTATTTTCAAACAATTTGTAACGCGTTAAAGGTCCAAAAACCCGACTGAACTTTTCGGGTTTTGTTATCAAATAGTCGCGCCAAATACGCCCTTCTTGGTCTATGGCTGGCTCACTATTTTCATCTACTTTCAAACCCCGATACGGCGGACCCATAGTTGCTGGAACAGGTTCGTAATGATTATCATAAAGAAATTGAATCATTTCTGCACGGCGTTTGAGTCTTCCTTCATAATCGGCAGGTTCGCCGAACATCATTTTTAAGCGGTCGGATTCAGGTATATTTTCAAAAAAATAAGATGCTGAATCGGTCAACCCCTCTCCGAAATCCGAAACCTCAAATCCGAAATTTACTGAGGGGTCTCGTTTTTTTAGAAAATTATAAATGAGTTCTTGAACAGTTTCATGTAAATTATTATCATGTTTAACTATTTCAAAATCAATACGTTGCAGCCATTCAAAATTTTGAGGATTGGCTAATACTTGCTCAGAATACCTGTCTGTATGCGGAATGACATCCATGCCTACGGACTTGCCCAAGCCATGCAAAATATTTATAACGACTTTCAATTGCTTTTCAACAGTATCTAAATGCGGCATTACCTGACGGAGTTCTTCGCTAAAAAATTCAGGATTGATGTTCCAACTACTCATGCCATAAAGGCTCGCTACTACGCCCGGTTCCCAAATCGGTAAAAGATGAACAGAAGATTGTGCTTCGGATAATGTAAAAGAATATTTCACGACATTCCAAAATGATTGGATGGTGCGGACATTGATGCCCACCATATTCACTTTTTTCAACCATTGCCCCCCCTCAGTATTTTGCCATTTCAAGGGGCTATCAATTGTTTTTTCAGGATTAAATGCATCATAAAATTGATGACCCAATTTTTTTCCTAAAATATAGATGACTTGCTCCGAAGGTATTTTCATAGCATCCGAAGGCATAAGCTCAGAGATAAATGATTGAATGCCAATGAGATAGGGGCTTCCTTGACTTTGAGAAAGGTAATTGAACATAGTTGATTTTTTACCTAATGGCAGTTGGATATTTCAAAAAATAATGATAAAAGGGCATTCCTGTTTCGTATATTTGCAAAATTAAAAACACACTTGATTTAAGCGTGTATTCTTAATTTTAATTATAGAATTTTATGAAAAAAGGTTCAAAATTATATTCTATCAGTACACTCACTTGCCCTCGTTGTCAAACAGGGGAGCTATATCCAACAAAAACATTTTCATTCAAACGCCCATTCGATATGTACGAAAATTGCCCGCACTGTCAACAAAGATACGTTTTGGAATCAGGATTTTATTACGGGGCTATGTTCGTTTCGTATATTCTCACATCGTTTTTAATGTTCGGGATGTTTGCATTTTGCAAATGGGTTTTAGGATTCAGTGTTTTAAACTCATTTATTGGCGTCACTGTCATCGTTTTCGCTCTTTTTGTTTGGATATTCCGTGTATCGAGAGCCGTTTGGATAAATTTCTTTGTAAAATTTAATCCAAAATACATTTAATACTTTCTATTAAATATTTGAAAACATACAAGAGAAAATGAATACTTACGAAAAGCCACCCCTCAGTATGGCTGATAAAAAAGCAGCTATAACGGCTTGGGCAGAAGAAGATCGCCCTCGTGAAAAAATGTTGCTCAAAGGAAAAGCAGCGTTATCGGATGCTGAGTTGATTGCTATAATTATCGGCTCTGGCACTGTCAATGAAGATGCTATTGCGCTCGCTCAACGCATTTTGGATTCGGTCAACGCTAATCTTTCAGAATTAGGCAGACGCTCAATTAAAGATTTGATGAAATTTAAAGGGATTGGTGAAGCAAAAGCTATATCAATAACCGCAGCCGTCGAGTTGGGCAGACGCCGACAGTTCAGCGATGTGATGCAAAAAGATACTATTACGAGCAGCCGAGATGTTTTTGATATGATGTTGCCGCAGCTTATTGACTTGCCATATGAAGAATTTTGGATTTTACAACTCAATAGAGCGAATCATGTCATCGGTCGCGCTCGTATAAGTGCCGGTGGCGTATCAGGGACAGTGGTTGATTCTAAAATGGTTTTTAAACCAGCGATTGAGGTTTTAGCGACTTCAATAGTATTGGTTCACAACCATCCTTCGGGCAATTTGAAGCCGAGTCAAGCAGATATTGAGCTTACGCGCAAGCTGAAAGAGGCTGGAAAACACCTCGATATTGCTGTGGTTGACCATATTATTGTAGCATACAGTGGTTTTTATAGCTTTGCTGATGAAAATATAATGTAATACCCCTCAGTATTTTAGATAATATAAAAAAGCGTCTTAACTTTGCAGCATCAAAATTTTATTCAATTATTATCGAACAATAAAAAGTTACCGTTTTGCAACAAAATAATCTTGAGCTTAAAAAAGCTTTCAACGAAAAAGGAGAATCCATCAGCCCGATATTACCGACGGGCATGAAAAATTATCTAATTGATATTGATGGTACGATTTGCGACGACGTCCCGAATGAAGAGCCTGAGCGGATGTCAACCGTATTGCCTTATCCTGATGCCCTCAAAATCCTCAACAAATGGTATGATGAAGGGCATATTATCTTCTTTTTCACCTCTCGCACTGAGGAACACCGCACCATTTCAGAGGCTTGGCTTCAAAAGCACGGCTTCAAATATCATGGCATCCTATTCGGTAAGCCGCGCGGCGGTAATTATCATTGGATTGACAACCACATCGTGAAAGCTACCCGTTTCCGTGGAAAATTCACTGATTTAGTTGTCAAAACTCATGAAATTGAAGTATTTCACGACTAATACCTATGGAAATTAGGGTATTAAAATATTAGATTATTGAAAAATGTATTCCAATATTTTATTACCCTAATTACCTAAATTTTCCTTTCAAATAAATCTTTTAAAGCGGGCACTGCTTCTGGAAATTTGAATCTAAAGCCTTGATTTTCAATCTTTTGTGAAGAAACTTTAGTACTATTCAACACCACATCCGCCATTTCTCCCATCGCTACTCTCAACGCCAATGCAGGTGTCGGTATCAACAGATAACCGCCTCCTTTTGCTATTGAAATGGCTTCCGTTAAGTCATAATTACTGAGGGGGTGCGGTGCGACAGCATTATAAATTCCTTCCGCTTTTTGTTGCTCAATTGCCCAAACGAAGACGTTGCAAAGGTCTTCAATGTGAATCCATGAAAACCATTGATTGCCGTTGCCGAAATAAACACCTAATCGAAATTTAAAAGATATAAGCATTTTTTCCAAAGCTCCCCCCTCAGTACTCAGCACCACGCCTATTCGCACGGCGACTGTTCGGATACCTATTTTCCTTACTTCCTCTACAGCATTTTCCCAAGCTTGAGTACTTTCAGCGAGAAACCCCTTGCCTGCAGGTGACTCCTCAGTGACCAATTCATCACCTCGTTCTCCATAATAGCCGATAGCAGAAGCTGATATATAGGCTTTAACATGATGAGGCTTATTTTTCAAGTAATGAGCCAATAAATGCGTTGATTTTGTTCGACTTTCGATGATGTCTCGCTTGCGCGAATCTGTCCATCGTTTATCAGCAATGCCTGAGCCAGCAAGATTGATGATGTAATCTGCTTGAGAAAATGCTTCTTCGTCAAGCATTTCTTTTTCAATATCCCAAGCATAAGCTGGAAATTCAGCATTTAAATTTTGATGACGACTGAGGTGTATGACATTATAACCACGACCCCTCAGTATTCGACTCAAATGGATACCGACTAAGCCCGTACCGCCAGCAATAAGTATGTTTTGCATAGATTAAAAAATTAAGATTTGATTTTTTTTTGTATTTTAATCAAACAACTTGTCCCCTAAAAGGTTTTTCTGCGTCCAATAAACCAATTAAAAAAATACTCAATTTATAATTTCCATAATTTCCAAATTACCACTTACTCATGCGAACAGTCCTTGCTTTTTTATTTATTTTTTCAATCGTTTTAGCTTGTAAAAATAAAGATGACAAATCTATCCCTACAACAGATAATACCTTTAACGCAAGCTCAGATATTTCATTAGCCCTCAGTCAATCAGATCCTTACGTGGCTGCAGCCATCGAAACATGCGATTGTATGCAACCGATGTTCGAGATTATGCAACAGATGGACAACCTAAAGCAAAATGAAAACAGCAAAGCTATGCAAGAATATGAAGCAAAACTCACTCAAATACGCCCCCAAATAGCCGCCTGTAGCGAAGCGATTCAACAAAAATATGGTAAAATGGAATCTCCAAAGGCTCATAAAAAGATAATGGAAGCCCTAAAAAAATACTGCCCTTCTTCTTTTGAAATATTGAATAAAACGGTTTCTACAAAATAGTGACCTCAGTTTTATACTCTGATAATGAGGAGTATTTGATAAACAGAATAGGCTGCTCATCTAAAATGAGTAGCCTATTTTTATAACTTTCGTATCTATTGATTAAAAAAAATGTTAAAAAAGAAGATGTGTTAAAGATAAAGAAAATTTCTATAACAAAGCAAACCTTTAATGTAGTGTTAAACTCCTATCCGTATAATTATAATTTTCCTACTTTTATAGCGTTTAAACAAATACTCAAATTTCTTATTTTTAAAAGACATTTAACCGATTTAAGTATTTATACATATTTAAATTTAAAAAGCAGTATGACGCTATGAAGGCTTTTTACTTTCGATACTTATTAATTTTCGCTTTGATACTCAGGGGGACATCATCATTTGCTCAAGTAGCTAATGATGAATGTGACAATGCTACAATAATTTCAGATCCTCGTAATATTTGTATTAATTCAAATAATACAGAAGCAACAGCAAGTAACCTACAAACAGGTTGCTTTACAGGAAATGGTAAAGACGTTTGGTTCTCATTCCGCGCTGTTGGCTTAGAAACAAATATTACACTAATCGGAGCAGGCTCTTCTTCAACTGGACAATCACTTCGTAATGCAAATGTGGCATTTTCTTCAGGAAATTGTTCTGCAATTGATGAACGAAGTTGTAGACAAATTGACGCTTCAGGTTTTGCTAATTTAGTCATCGGTGGTTTGTTAGTAGGTGAAATATATCGTATTAGAGTTTGGGGAGATGGTAACACTGTAGGAACATTTCAATTATGTGTTAAAAATTATAACCCACCTGCAACAGTTGAAGCAGATTGCCCAACATCTGCTGTTTTGTGTGATAAATCTTCTTTTAATGTAACTAAATTTTCTGGACCTGGATTAGACCCTACAGAATTAAATGATGCACCTTGTTTAAATGGTGGTAGTAGTGTTAATGCAGAAGAAAAATCTGCATGGTTTAGATGGACTTGCCAAACGGCAGGAACACTTACTTTTAAAATAACGCCTCTTTATATTGGTGATAGTATAACAACTTTCGGCGACGATATTGACTTTGCAGTATATGAATTAACTAATGGGATTAATAATTGTCAAGGAAAGAAATTTCTTCGTTGTATGGGGTCTGGTCCATATTCGGCAAGAGGTTGTTCTGGCGTAGAGTATATAAAACGTTGTCAAGGTGGAACAGGTTTAAGAGATGGCGAAACAGATAATTCAGAAATAGGAGGGTGTGATTGTAACGATAACCATTCAAATTTTGTGGCACCAATTCAAATGGAAGCTGGAAAAAGCTATACAATTGGCATTAACAATTTTAGATCAAATGTTGGTCAAGGTTTTTACATGGAATTCGGTGGCACAGGCACCTTCGTCGGTCCCCAAGCCAAAATCGGCATAGACCGCCCTGATAAAAAATATTGCTTAGGCGAAACGGTTACTTTTACAGATAATTCAAGTTTTGCTTTAGGTCAAATCACCAAACGCCAATGGCGATTCGGAAAAAATGCTTCAATAGATACAGCAAACGGCATCGGTCCTTTCAGAGTTTTTTATAAAACGCCAGGTTGGAAATCGGTTGTATTGACTGTTACAACTGATAGAGGTTGTATCGTTACATCTATTTTAGATTCCATTTTTGTTAAACCTTTTCAATACGATAGCCTTGTGCGTCGCCCTACATGTACGCAGGGAACAGACGGTATGATTCGCTTAAAAGTCGTGGAATGTGGTCGCGCACCTATCCGTTATAATTGGGAAAATACAGGCTATACCACAAGGGATTCAATCACAGGGCTTTCGCCAGGGCGGTATCGAGTAGCCGTGACAGATTCGTCGGGACTATATATTGATACCCTTGTTTTTAATTTAAAACAATTTGAAGTAGAATTGGATACCGCCAAACGCATTATTACTCCCCCTCAGTGTTTTGGCTTTAACAACGGTAGAATTGTATTAAATCCTAAAACAGGCGTGGCACCATTTCGCTATAAATGGAACAACAATCCCAATTTTACGGCTGATAATTTCCTAAATGCTCTTGGTGAAGGGCAATATACCGTCGAAATTCGAGACAATAATAACTGCAAAGGTGTTTATAGTTTTGATGTGATTGCTCCCCCACAAGTTGCAGTGGCAGTAGATACTTTTAATATCTCTTGTTTTGGATTGACTGATGGGCAAGCTATTGCTTATCCGTCAGGTGGTGTGGGCAGATATAGCGTTAGTTGGAGCAGAGGCGATGTGGGCGATACAATTCGCAATTTGAGAGCAGGGCAATATTCAGTTTTCGTCCGCGATAGCAATAATTGTGAAACACGCTCAGGTGTCCTTATTTCAGAGCCGTCTCAAATTGGCTTGACTACTCTCCGCGTTCAACCGGCTAAATGTTTTGGCGATTCTACAGCCGAGTTGGTTATTGTAGGAAAAGGTGGTACGCCGCCTTATCGCTTTAGCATTGACGGAGTGCGTTTTCAAAAAGATTCTGCTTTTTTAAAAATACCTGCTAAAAAATATAGTGTCGTCGTCAGAGATTCGACGGGTTGCCGCAGCACCATTGAAGTAAATGTGCCGCAACCCCCTCAGTTGCAAGTAAGTGCAGGACCTGATTTGGAAGTAGATTTAGGTTTTTCTGAAAATTTAAGAGCCACTGTTGTACCTTCAACTAAATTAGTCAGCTACTCTTGGACACCAAAAGATACGACAATGTCTTGCTCAACTTGCGCTCAGACAACCGTATTTCCTTTGCGAAATACACTTTATCGAGTGACCATAAAAGACAGTGCAGGTTGTATAGCGTTTGATGAATTAATGTTGTCAGTGATTAAAAAACGACCTATCTACATTCCCAACGTCTTTTCGCCAACTGATCATAATGGTGTCAATGATTTTTTTACTATTTATGGCAATCAATCAGCAGTAATAATTAAAGAATTGAAAATATTTAACCGTTGGGGCGATTTGATGTTTCAAACTTCTAATATTCCCCTCAATAAAGATGAAGTAGGCTGGGATGGCACTTGGAAAAGCCAACGCTTAGAGCCTGATGTATTTGCCTTTTTCGCTATTATAAAATTTATTGATGGCGAAGAAGTGATTTATAAAGGCGATGTCACCATTATTCGATAATAATATAATCATAATTTCAAAAAAAGCGTTTACAAATCATCACATACTGAGGGGGCATTTTTACCTTTGCATCCATTTTAAAATTAGATAATTTGAATCAATGAAATACGTTAGATTTACAATACTTATAATCCTTGCTCTCATTACTATTCTCACCGCTTGTCGTAAGGAAAATAATTTTATCACCGACTCATCTGCCAAGCTGTCTTTCTCAACGGATACTCTTCGGTTCGATACTGTCTTCACCCAAGTGGGTTCAGCGACGCGCTATTTTAAGATATTTAATAAAAATAATCAGCCGATTAAAATTTCAAAAATCACTTTGAACAACCAATCAGGTGTCATTTTTAACCTGAATGTGGATGGCGTATCAGCAAAGAGCTTTACAAATGTTGAAATCCCTGCCAATGATAGCCTCTATGTTTTTGCTGAGGTGACAGTGAATCCCAATGCCCCCCTCAGTATCAGCCCGTTTGTGATTGATCAAGAGTTGGTTTTTGAAACCAATGGCAATTCTCAAAAAATAATACTCGAAGCTTGGGGTCAAAATGCCAATTATATACCCAGCCGCTTAGGCAAAGGTGGTTTCGCAGTTCTAAGTGGAGGTGACCCAAGCCGAGTGATTAATTGGGATGATCCGAAGCCTTATGTCATTTATGGCGTCCTATTTATTGACTCTTGCATTTTGAAAATAGCAGCAGGAACGCGCATACATGTACATGGCGGACTCTCATATTTGCCCGATACCTCCGTCTATCGCGATGGAATTATCTTCGTTTTGCCGAATGCTCGGATTGAATCGCAAGGCACGCTTGATAGACCCGTCATCATCGAGGGCGATCGCTTGGAAAAAGAGTTTAATAATGAATCTGATCAATGGGCTGGCATTATTATAGGCGACCGCAGCAAAGGCAATATTTTCAATTATACAACCATCCGCAACTCGCGTGTAGGCGTTCGAGTGGATTCAGCCGCCAGTTTGACAATAAAAAATTCTAAAATTTATAACACAGCAGGCAGTGGTATGATAGCCGCCCATGCTACAGTGATAGCTGAAAACTGCTTATTTTATGGCAATGGAGGCAATTGTACTCAATTGGAATACGGGGGCAATTACGATTTTAGATTTTGCACGATGGCGAGTTTCGGCTCTCGAAGTGCTTCATTGAGTGCTAATAATTTTAGATGCTACGAGCGCACGACTACGGGCTGCGTAAGGGCATTGGCATACCCCCTCAGTATGAAAGCTACAAATTGCATTTTTTACGGTTCGAAAGACGATGAAATAGATTTTATAGATGCTACAATAGGCGGAGTGCAAGACTTTACTTATGATTTTAAAAACTGTATCGTGCGAGTAAAAGATTTATTGAAGGCTGAAAATCATCCTAATTTTTTAACGCAATGTAAAGATTGCGTGCGCACCGATGGCAAATCCAAGATATTCAAAAAGCCGAGTGATGCCAATTATCGCTTAGATACACTTTCAGTAGCCGAGATGAAAGCACTGCCTATTTCAAACATTTTGAATGATTTGGAAGGGAAATTAAGAGATGTCAAAGCACCTGATATTGGCTGTTATGAATTTCAATACAAATAATATATGATTGTGCAATGTGCAAATCGTGTTCATAAATCTTCATAAGGATGTTGATAAAATGTGTAAAAAATTTAGGATAATTTAATCTTAAAAACTTTTCAACATCCTTTTACCTTCTTTTTTACTACAATTCTTTTCCATTCTCTTTTTACCAACCATAGATTTTTTACTTATACACATTTTTCCACCGTTATTCAATGGTTATCAACAGAGCCATTGGATAACTTTATTTAAAATTTATTTAAAAAAATATTAGTTTTGATAAAACATTTTATTTAATTTTGTAAAACAAAAGTTTTTAATCTTTTAAAATTGTTTGAAAGATGGAAAATTCTTTCGTCAATATTTTTAATTACTGAGGGGTATGGAAGACTCAAATTTTCAAGGTAAACAGAATACAGAAAACGGACAACGCTATAATGCCAAAGCAAACCGTAACAATACAAATGACCTCAGCTCATTTGTATTTGGCAAAGTACCACCTCAAGCGGCTGCGCTTGAAGAAGCCGTGTTGGGAGCCTTGATGCTCGATAAAGATGCGCTGCCCGCCGTCTTAGATTTATTGCGTTCAGAAAGTTTTTATTCAGATGCCCATCAAGCCATTTATAAAGCTGTATTAGAACTTTTCAGAAATTCAAAACCAATTGACTTATTAACAGTTACGGAGGAATTGAAGCGGATGGGGTCGTTGGAACTGATTGGCGGAGCATATTACCTTGTAGAATTGACTAATAGAGTAGCATCGGCTGCTAATATTGAATATCACGCGCGGATTATTGCTCAAAAACATATTCAACGCGAAATGATTAAGGTGTCAACCAATATCATTCGCGAGGCTTATGAAGATACAACCGATGTTTTTGACCTCATGGACAAGGCTGAACAAAGCCTTTTCGCCATTACAGAAACCAACCTAAGCCGTACTTTCGAAGGCATGAACAGTTTAGCTTCAAAACTTTTGAAGCAAATTGAAAGCCTTTCTAACAAAAAAGATGGTTTGACGGGTGTGCCAACAGGTTTTACAGAATTAGATAGATTGACTTCGGGCTGGCAACCAAGTGATTTGGTCATTATTGCAGCACGACCTTCGATGGGTAAAACGGCTTTTACACTCTCACTCGCTCGCAATGCGGCGATGGATTTTGGAAAGGGTGTAGCTATGTTTTCATTAGAGATGTCAAGTTTGCAGTTGGTTCAAAGGCTTGTTGCTATGGAAGCTGAAATCCCTTCCTCTAAATTGAGAAATGGACAGCTTGAGCCTCATGAATGGCAACAATTGCACACTGCCATTGAAAAAATGTCAAAAGCACCTATTTATATTGACGATACGCCAGGCATTAATATTTTTGAATTGCGGGCAAAATGCCGCCGTTTGAAAGCACAACATGATATTCAAATAATCATCATTGACTATTTGCAATTGATGACAGGTGGTGGTGAGAATAATAAAGGTGGCGGTGGCAATCGTGAGCAGGAAATATCCGCTATTTCAAGGGCTTTGAAAGGTTTAGCTAAAGAATTGAATGTACCTGTTATTGCGCTTTCTCAATTAAGTCGTGCCGTGGAAACTCGTGGTGGCTCGAAGAAACCACAACTTTCTGACCTTCGTGAATCTGGTGCGATTGAGCAAGATGCGGACATCGTCGGCTTCATTTATCGCCCTGAATACTATCAGATTTTGGAAGATGAGCAAGGCAATTCTACAAAAGGCATGGCAGACATTCTTATCAATAAGCATCGTAACGGAGCTTTAGGTGAAGTGCGTTTGCGTTTTGTCGGCGAATTTTCTAAATTTACAGACCCTGATGATAATAATTTTGCTAATTTATCAATGGATTTTAATTCACCTGCGGCTAATGTCATTACGCGCCCTTCGCGGATGAACGATGCTGAGGACATTCCATTTTAACTTTAAATATTAATTGGCAACATAAAAATATTCTTTCGATACGAACCTTACAATTATTTAGCACCCCCTCAGTATTCAAACTACTGAGGGGCTTTTTTGATTCTAAATTTGAGTAAATTTGTTTCAATAATATTTAACTTAAAATATTGAAAGTCAATATTTTATGAATTTTATTTTCAATGAAATTACTCTAATTTTTACTTTATTAGAACCGATTAACTTTAAAAGATGTTATATTAATTCATAACAACCCCTCAGTATCATGACATTTGAGGGCATTTTCAAATAGTCTGTATTAAAATTGAACCTGTAAAATTGCATGAAGCAAATAAAAAACTAAAGACCAATTTTAATCAGAGATCAATTTTTTACATGAAAAAAGATAAAAAAATATCTAAAAAACAGGAAAACAAACTATCCGTTAAAGAACTTCAACAAGCTATTCTACGGCTTTTTAAGCAAAATCCTACTAAAAATTATTCCACTCGCCACATCATTGAAAAACTCGGTATCGGTAATAATAAAGATTCGGTTAAGTATGCTCTTGAGCAATTGGAAAGCTCAGGTCAGTTGAAAACTATTTCCAAACTGCCTGTTCAGGAAGAGGCTGCGGATGCTCAGCAACCTGCTATCAAAACTGAAGCCCGTCCGTTTCGTCAAAAAAGAGAGCCTGTTTCTTCGGATGCTCGCCCGCCTTCCAATCGTCCTCAAAACGGGTCTTATATTGGTAAGGTGGACGTGACTCGGACAGGTGCTGCCTATATCGTATGCGAAGGTTTAGAAAATGACGTTTATGTCAATCAAAAAGCTTTAAATGGGGCTTTACATGGCGATAAAGTGAAAATCGCTGCTTATTTTTCTAATCGCCGACGCCCCGATGGCGAGGTTTTGCAAGTTTTGGAAAGAGCAACCGACCATTTTATAGGTACATTCACCAATCATCGCCGCTTTGCGATTGTCATGCCTGACCGAATGGGTATGCCCGAAATTTTTATAGAAGAAACGGATACTAAAGGTGCAAAAAACGGTGAAAAAGTAACGGTCAGAGTGACTAAATGGCTCAGTCGAGCGAATAAAAAATTAACAGGTGTAGTAACGGCTGTTCTCGGTGAGCCTGGAACAAGCGATATTGAAATGAAATCCATTTTAATCAATAATGGCTTTAATATCGAATTTCCAGAAGATGTTGAAGTAGAAGCCGCTAATATTCAAGACGATATTGCTTCAGAAATATCCAAAAGACGTGATTTTAGAAAAATCACAACTTTTACGATTGACCCCTACGATGCGAAGGATTTTGACGATGCCTTGTCTTACCGCGTTTTGGAAAATGGCAATACAGAAATTGGAGTCCACATTGCAGACGTAACTCATTATATTTTACCCAATACTGCTCTCGATAAAGAAGCATATTTACGCTCGACTTCGGTGTATTTGGTGGATAGAGTCTGCCCGATGTTGCCTGAAAAGCTGTCCAATGGCTTGTGTTCATTGCGTCCGAATGAAGATAAATTGACTTTTTCAGCGGTTTTTACTTTTAATGAAAAAAATGAAATCGTTGAAAAATGGTTTGGCAAAACCATCATTCATTCAGATAGGCGATATGCTTACGAAGAAGCACAAACTGTTTTAGAATCTGGAGAGGGAGATTTTGTACACGAATTAGTGAAACTTAATCAAATTGCTCATCATTTGCGTAAGAAAAGATTCAAAAATGGGGCTATTAATTTTGAAGTAGATGAAGTCAAATTTAGATTGGATGAGCATGGCGTGCCTGTAGAGGTGTATGTGAAAGAGCGCAAAGATGCACATTTACTCATTGAGGATTTTATGCTTTTAGCCAATAAAGAAGTGGCAACTTACATGGCGAAGAAAGACCCCTCAGTAGAGGTGCCTTATATCTATCGAATTCATGATTTGCCAAATATGGATAAGCTCGAAAATTTTGCCCTTTTCGCCAAAGAAATGGGCGTCAAAATGAATCTCGATACGCCTAAAAATATTGCAAAATCTTTCGATGATTTGATTAAAAAAGCTGAGAAGGATGAAAATTTGAAAATATTAATGCCCATAGCTATTCGCACAATGGCTAAGGCTGAATATTCGACCAATAATATAGGTCACTATGGTTTGGCATTTGAATATTATAGCCATTTTACATCGCCTATTCGCCGCTATTCAGATGTGCTTGCACACCGTATTTTATTTGAAAATTTGAATAAAACTAAGCGTTTTGATAAGGAAAAATTAGAAGAACAATGTAAATATATTTCAAAACAAGAGCGCAAAGCGACTGAATCAGAGCGTGAAAGCATCAAATACAAGCAGGTAGAGTTTATGAAAAACCATGTCGGCGAAGAGTTTGAAGGCATTGTTTCAGGTATGCTCGAAAGGGGTATTTTTGTTGAAATAAAAGGCATGTTAGCAGAAGGTATGATTACATTTGATCGTATGATGGAAACCTTTGAAGTGGAAAGTTCGCGCTTGCGAGCAAAGGGTTTGCGTACTGGAAAAATCTATAAAATGGGCGACTCTGTTAAAGTAAAAATACTCAACGCCGACTTAGAGAAAAAGCAAATAGAAATGGGTTTGGCGGATTAAAAAAATATAATTTTTTTAGTTAAATAAGCATCCTAATTGTGTGTTACACGGTTAGGGTGCTTTTTTATTTTGTTTTTGGCTGAATTTTTTCAATGAAAAACTATATTTTACTTATATTGCCAAATATTACGCATATCGCAAAAAGTTTTACAGAATGTTCAGATTGTTACCAATCGTGTTTTTGTTGTTTTGGGCAAATTTAATTCAAGCACAAAAAGCCTATTTTCAGCAACAAACCAACTATAATATCTCGGTCGCCCTTGACGATGAAAAGCACGTGCTGACTGGCAACGAGACCATTGATTATATAAACAACTCGCCTGATAATCTCACTTTTATCTATTTTCATCTTTGGTACAATGCTTTCAATAATAAAAAATCTGCTTACGCCAAACAGGAATTGCGTAATGACAGAACCGCTTTTTATTTTGCGAAAGAAGATGAAATGGGTAGCATGACTGATTTAGATTTTAGAGTAAATGGGAAAAAATGCGAAGTAGAAATTGATAAAGACAATCCTGATATTGCTAAAGTTATTTTACAAAATCCCTTGAAATCGGGCGAAAAAGTAACGATTTCGACGCCTTTTAAAGTTCAAATTCCAAAACCCTTCTCTCGAGCAGGTCATATAGGGCAGCAATATTTGATGACCCAATGGTTTCCTAAACCTGCTGTGTATGATAGAGACGGCTGGCATCCGATGCCTTATCTCGATCAAGGCGAATTTTATGCAGAATTTGGCAATTTTGATGTTTCCATTACTCTGCCTGAAAATTATGTTATCGGTGCGTCAGGTGTTTTGCAGACCGCTTCTGAAATTGAATTTTTAGATAAAAAAGTTAAAAATACTGAGGGGGTGGTATTGGCAATTGAGAATAGCAATAAATCCAATAACATCAGAAAAGATTCCATTCCCGCCTCTTCAAAAAGTAATAAAACCATTCGATTTACAGCAGATAATGTACACGATTTTGCTTGGTTTGCAGATAAAGCATTTAATGTTTTAAAAAGCGAAGTCGTTTTAAAAAATGGTAAAAAAGTAGAAACTTATGCTTATTTCCGCAGTGAGTTTACTGAGCAATGGAAAAAAGCACCTGAATATATCAACCGTGCTGTTAAATTTTATTCCGACCTCGTAGGCGATTATCCTCATCCACATGCTTCGGCAGTGATGGCAAATGGTGGTTATGAAGGCGGCATGGAATACCCGATGATTACAGTTTTAGCAGGGCGTCACACCCCAAAAGACTTGAATGTAACAATCGCTCATGAAGTAGGGCATAATTGGTTTCAAGGAATTTTGGGTAGCAATGAGCGCGATAATGCTTGGATGGATGAAGGGCTTAACTCTTATTATGACCACCGTTATACCCTTGATTTTTATAAAAATACTGAGGGGGTATCTGGCATCCAAAAGTTTTTAACTAAAAAATCGGACTATAGTTTAGAAGAAGTACTGCTTCAAAGACAGGATTTTAACCATAAAAATCAAGCGATTCAAACGCCTTCCAATGATTTGACAGAAACTAATTATTACATGAATGCTTACAAAAAGCCAGCAGATTTCATGAAAATATTAGAAAACTATTATGGAAAAGAGCGTTTTGATGGCATTATGCAGAGCTATTATGAAGCTTGGAAATTCAAACATCCACAGCCTGCTGATTTTAGAAAACATTGGGAAACAGCAACGGGCGATAATATGACGTGGTTGTTTGATGATTTAATGAGTGGTACAAAACAATTGGATTATAAAATTTCAGACATCAAAGACAATGGCTCAGAATGGGCTTTGACCATTGAAAATAAAAGCGGCATAGCAGCTCCTTTTGAAATAAATTGTTTGAAAAACAATGTTGATATTTTAAAAAAATCTTTCAAAGGCATTGATAATCAAGAAGTTATAAAAATCGCAAAAGGTGATTTTGATTTAATAGCAATAGATAATAACCACTTACTGCCTGAAATTAATCGCTCAAATAATTATGCACAAACGATTGGACATGGCTCAACTTCCATGCCGTGGAGCATGACATTTTTAGGAGGTATTGACAATTCAAAGAAAAAAAATATTTATTGGTCGCCTGCATTAGCGGCTAATAAATATGATGGTGCCATGTTGGGATTACTATTGCACAACGGTTTTTTACCTGAAAAAAATTGGAATTGGGCAATTGCGCCCCTATATGCAACAAGCTCGAACACATTGACAGGTGTAGCAGATATTGATTATAGTTTTTTTAAAAAAAATCATAAAATAACATTGAGTGCGGCGGGCAAACGGTTCAGTTTTAAGAAAACGCCCAATAAAATTTTTTTGGCTTATACCAAAATAACCCCCTCAGTAACGATTGATTTTTGGAGAAAACCACTCAGCCAAATTATTCAAAGCCTCTCTATTCGCCATACTTTTTTAAATGAACAAAGCATTTTTAAAGACAGTATTGAAAGGATTTCTATCAAAAATAAATGGTATAATATCAGTGAAATAAGCTACTCTGCTAAAATTCAAAATACCTTAACGCCGACTGCATTCCGAGTGTGCGTTGAAAAATACAGTTACGACATATTTGACCGTCGTCAAAAATTCGTTAAAACCACTTTCGAGTTGAATCAAGATTTTATGTATCGAGAAGGCAGAAAGGTTTATACCAGACTTTTCGTCGGCGGTTTTCCAGTTAATACGGGGCGCAATTCAGGCTTGGGCTTTACACGTGGCTTCTTGGGACTATCCGCACGCGGCTTTGCAGATTATCGTTATGACGATTATTATTTGGGTAGAAATGAGGTCAATGGGCTTGTATCACAACAATTAGGCTCTAATACTGAGGGGGGCTTGAAATATGCACTGCCCGAAGGTGACGAAACACGGGTTGGATACAGCAATAATTTTATCGCCTCACTCAATCTAAAAGCGCACTTGCCTGTCAAATTACCTTTAGATATTAAGCCTTATTTTGATATTGGTTATTTTAGCGATACGCGCCCAGGTGGCGAACGCACTACTTCGCAATGGCTCATGAGCGGTGGTTTATCTTGGGAATTAAGCGATTATTTTGGCATTTATGTACCACTTTATTTTTCAGGCAAAAGCACTGACCCCAATAGCCTTCATTCCATCATGACGCGTCGTGGTGGCTTTCTGTCTCGCGTAACATTTAGTGTTAACTTGAAAAAATTGGATTTAAGGCGCATGATTAAGGCTATTTAAGGTATTTATTTTATCCATTCTTTTCTAAAATTCCACGCTATTTCATTAAACAAACTGCTTTGAAGTCTTGACAAATTCATGAAAAGTATGTAACTTCATGGGATTTTCCCGTCTAAACATCAGCTTCAAAACAAATCTCGCTCAATATTTAGGGCATGTTTTAAATAAAAGAATGCTCTGTTTGAATCAATCCGTTTTCAAAAATTTTAACCAACTACAAGCAATGAAACGTCGCGCTCATAACCCTAATCAAGATCAAAATTTTGCACCGCAGAAAAGCAATAGCCGTATGTGGTTATTTGGCATCGTTGGTATCGCAAGTTTGCTTTTTGTATTGCAATTTTTAGGCATCTTTAAAACCATTCAAACGGCGCGAACAACTGCCAGCATTGACCTCAATTCGGCTGAATATCAAAATCGCCCGATGCCTCAAATTCGAGCCGAAAAACCCAATCCGCATGTAGATGCTACTTTAGCAGAATTAGCTTCTGAATTTGAGGGACCTGTTTTTAGCGATATTCGCACTGCCAACACTGAAAAAGGTTGGGGCTTGACAGACGATGAAGCGAAATTTTATGACGATATGAGAGAGCGATATTCTGATAAAGGCTCTAATTGGTTAGGCGTTGTAAAAAAATCCTATTCCACTTACCGAACTGTTAAAGAGGCGTTCGGGGGAACGGCTGATGTGGCTTCGATGGTGAAAGATGCGCAGACGGCTTCAAAAATTTATACACAATTGAATCAACAATTTGGTATTTCCCAGTCAGAAAGTCATAATTTTGCGCAAAGTGGTCAAGCGCATACTTTAAGCGATTGGGCAAATTTTGTTGAAAAAAGTAAAAAAAGATAAAAACGGTTGACAATTGCAGTAAGCAAATAGTTGACTGCAAATATTAATCGATGAGTTATAAAGTAAAAGAAATATTCTACACATTGCAGGGCGAAGGCGGACAAAGCGGTCGCCCTGCCGTTTTTTGTCGATTTACAGGCTGCAATTTATGGACAGGTAGAGAAAAAGACCGCGCTAAAGCCATCTGTCAATTTTGCGACACCGATTTTATAGGCATGGATGGACTCAATGGCGGCAAGTATAAAACCGCTGAGGAACTTGCTAAAAAAGTGAAATCATTGTGGCCCAATGCAGCTGAAGGCAAACCTTTTGTAGTCTGCACAGGCGGTGAACCTGCTTTACAATTGGATAAAAACCTCATAAATGCCTTCCATACTGAGGGGGTAGAAATTTCGATTGAAACCAATGGTACTGTTGAATTACCCGAAGGAATTGATTGGATTTGCGTAAGCCCTAAAGCTAATACTGATTTGGTCGTTTTGAAAGGACATGAATTGAAACTCGTTTATCCACAGAAAGATGCTGAACCTGAACGTTTTACGCATCTCAATTTTGATAATTTCTACTTACAACCGATGGACGGCATCTTTCAAAAAGAAAATATACAACTCACTGTTGAATATTGCCTAAAAAATCCACAGTGGAAACTCAGCCTCCAAACCCATAAAATTTTGAATATTCCTTAGAACTTCTTCCCTTGCAATCTTAGGAAAATTTTAAATTTTCCTAAGATAATGACAATTTAATTTTAATGAAAAAGCATCTCATCATCATCGGCGGACCTACGGCAAGCGGTAAAACGGCACTCGCTATTCGCTTGGCGCAGCATTTTTCTACTGAAATTATCTCTGCCGATTCACGACAATTTTATAGAGAAATGTCTATCGGTACAGCTAAACCGACTGATGCTGAATTAAGCCTCGTTAAGCATCATTTTATCAATAATATTTCAGTTCAAGATGCTTACTCAGTGGGTGCTTTTGAAAAAGAAGCGATGGCTATTTTGAATACAATCTTTAAAAAAAATGATGTGGCTATTATGGTGGGCGGCACAGGATTGTACATACGCGCCGTGTGTGAGGGCTTGGATGAATTCCCAGAAATACCCCTCAGTATTCGACGTGAATTTGAAGATTTGTTAGAAAAAGAAGGCATCGGATATTTGCAAAATATGCTGCAAGAGGTTGATAATGAATATTTTATACAATCGGATATTCATAATTCAATGCGTTTGATTCGGGCTTTGTCTGTTTGGAAAGCGAGCGGCAAACCATTTTCAAGTTTTAGAAAAGGAGATAAAACCAAGCGATTTTTTGAACCGATTTATATTTATTTGGATGTGCCCCGCACCGAACTTTATGACCGCATCAATAAACGCGTGGACAATATGATGGCTGATGGATTGTTGGATGAAGTTAAAAAATTGTCTGAATATAAAAACCTCATCGCTTTGCAAACCGTAGGTTACTCAGAGTTATTTGATTATTTGGATGGTAAAATGACACTTGATGAAGCTGTTAATAAAATAAAACAACATTCTCGAAATTATGCCAAACGGCAAATGACTTGGTTTAGAAAAGATGCTCATTGGCTGAGATTTGATTCATTTAATTTTGATGAAATTTTAAACACTATTTGTTTTAAAATTGAAAACATTAACCTGAAATAAATGTATAAACAATTTAAAATCAATATTTTACTTTATTTTATTAGCCTATTATTTCTGAGTTGTAACAAAGAAAAAATTGCACTTCAATGGCAGGAAGTACCATCTAATCTGACTGACAATCTGCGAGGTGTCTATTTTTCTGATGCTCAAAATGGGGCAATTATCGGTGGTAAAACATGGAGCAGAGGTATTTCTTTGAACACTTCAGATGGGGGCAATACTTGGAAAATGGATAGTTTACAAGGTTGGAGTTTATACGGTTTAGGCTCGAATACTGAGGGGGATGCCCTGACAATCGGCATCAGTGGAGAGGTTTTTTGTAAGCAAATAGTTGATAATCGTTTTCATTCTACCTATCAATCTTATGGCAATTGGTTTCGAGATATTGCTGCCCGAAAAAAAGAGGATGGCTGGGTGTGTGTAGGCGGGCAATCATGGCAAGCTGGTAGAATTGTAAGGGTGGATGGTTCAGGAAAAATTAAAATTGATAGCTTTCAACAAGAGTTAGAATCTGTTTGTTTTTCGGACGATTCGACGATTCATGCAGTGGGTTATGGCTTGGTTGTGCGCTCTACAAATGGCGGTGAAACTTGGAAAATTAATACTTTGAAAGACGATTTTTATCAATCTATTTGCTTTCCTTCTTCAAAAATTGGTTATACCGTCGGTTTAGGTGGCATTATTGCGAAAACTGAAGATAGTGGCGCAACTTGGAAAAAGCTGCGTAATGGCGATGCTTTGACGGTGAGTAGTCAACCTTTTCGAGCTGTTTTTTTTACCGATATACTGAGGGGGTATATCGTGGGTGATCAAGGTTTGGTGTGGTTGACGAAAGACGGTGGAGATACTTGGCAAACAGTAAAAGACCTGCCTAAAGTCGATTTTTACGATATTTATGTCCGAGATACTGAGGGGTGGATTGTCGGCAGCGGCGGTAAAATTATTAAATTTAAGGTTGAATAATCTCAATAATCAACTATTTGCTAACATAATGACCCTCTCAGTATCAATCATTTGCATACACTTAAAATGCCCTTTTGGACATTTATCATACCCTATTTTTGAGCACGGACGGCAACTCAAGCCTTTCACTTCTACCATATTATTCTTAAAAACAGCTTTGTTTTCGCTTGTCGGATAATAGGGGTACATACCAAATTCAGGAATCGTATTGCCCCAAACAGAGATGATTTTTTTCCTAAATGCAGCAGCTATGTGCATTAAACCTGTATCATGCGATATGACTAAATGAGCTTGTTTGACGATAGATGCCGATTGGTTTAAATTTAACTTGCTGCATAAATTTAATACATAACCAGTTGATTTTGTAGATATTAGCTCCCCATTTTCAAAATCTTCTTTCCCACCAAGCAAAATTATTGGTAATTTTAAACCGTTACAAATATCTATTATTTTTTCAGTAGGCAATCTTTTCGTAGCATGGGCTGCACCAATTACAAAGGCAATATAATTTGAATTGGTAATTGGAAATTTATGGTTTTGGATTATTTTATTTAAATCTATTTCGTCTTCTTTTGGAATAAAATAATCCAAACCTTTTCCATCATTTTTAACACCAAGTGATATAACGGTTTTTAAATTTCTATCAACAATATGCGTATTTGGTAGCCGATTTATTTTAAGATTCACCATCAACCATTTTTCGATATTCAATTTAATAAAACTAAAAGATTTGACACCCAAAGTTTTTTTCACTTGAAGACTTCTCAGATTTTTATGCAAATCAATGACATAATCATAATTCATTGATTTTAAATCAGTTATCACTTCTGAAATTTCTTTTTCTATGGCAATAACCTTATCCACGTAAGGATTAGATAGAAGTATTTTTTCAAAATTCTTTTTTGTCAAATAATGGATTTCTGCACCCGTCTGTTTTTTCAAACATCGGATGACGGGCGAGGTCAGCACAATATCGCCGATAGAAGAGAAACGAATGATTAGAATTTTCATATTGCAAAGTTAAAAGTACCCCCTCAGTATTGAACTATCATACTTAAATTAATATAGAAAATAAATTCAAATTTAGGCTAATCTAAAAATTCTTTTCATTTTTAATTCTAATTCCTTAAATTTGTCAAAAATCTACAAGCTTATGATTTCTCAAACCGAAGAAAATTACCTTAAAGCGATTTACAAAATAACGGAACGTGAAGGCAAATCGGCTTCTACGAACGCTATTTCGACCGCTATGAACACTGCCGCTGCGTCTGTTACAGACATGGTCAAGCGGTTGGCGACTAAAAATTTTGTTAATTATGAAAAATCTAAAGGCGTGACTTTAACGAATGAGGGGGGGCGATTAGCCACATTATTGATACGAAAACATCGTATTTGGGAGGTTTTTCTTTGCGAAAAACTCGGTTACACGTGGGATGAATGTCATGAACTGGCTGAAGAATTGGAGCATATTCAAGACGATGACCTTATAAATAGGTTGGAACGCTATCTCGGCAACCCTAAATTTGATCCACATGGTGATCCAATTCCTGACTCAGCTGGCAATTTTGCCGTGCGTCAGCAAGTGCTTTTAAGCGAAATGCGGGCTGGTGATTGTGGCGTAGTTGTAGGCGTACAGGAGCATTCAACATCTTTCCTACAGTTTTTGGATAGGCAAATGATGAATCTCGGTGCTCGAATAGAAGTGTTAGAGGTGTTTGAATTTGATGAATCCATGAAACTACGGCTCAATGGCGAATCGGATTTGATTGTCAGCAGCCGCGTCTGTCAAAATTTATTTTTGAAGAAAATTTAGGCTATTTTACTTTCAAATCGCTCTTTTTTATAGTGAAATTCCACTTTTTCAAGCCTGCTTTATCATACGTTTCAAGCGTTACTTGACGATTTTCCTTATCTCCCCCCACACTTATTTTGCCGAAATTATTTTGCATTAATAAAGAACCAGCCACCCTATCAGGATTCGTAAACTCTTTCGTTTTTGAAATATCCGCAACACCTGCTGTCACCGACGAACAAGTGAACTCATACAGAGGATAAAACTCAGGTTGCTGAAATTTGATTAATTCGCTATAATGGCGATCGCCTGTTATGAAAATAATGCCGCTGATTTTATTTTGAGTAATAAAATTCATCAACTCCTGCCACTCCGCTGGATAACCCAAAAAGCATTCTTTATCCTTCGACATCGGATTGAGCATCTGACCGCCTGAAATGATGAATTTGAAAGAGGCTGTCGAGTTAATCAAGCTGTTTTTCAACCAATCCATTTGTTTTTTACCGTAAAAAGGCTTGTTTGAGTTCGGTTTTCCATCCACCAATTCGGGCATATCATCGGCTGCTCTGTGATAGCGGTCATCCATCATAAAAAAATCGCAATCCGACCAATGAAATTTATGGTAAACGCCTCCATTATCAGGCTCACCATAAGACTTATTGCCCCAATATTTTTTAAAAATATCGAGGGTATAATTTTTCAATTCAAACGTATTATCTGAGTTATCGGGTCCATAATCATGATCATCCCAAGTGGCATAATTGGCTCGGGTAGCCCTCAGTTTTTGAAATTGTGGCTGTCGAAAATTATAGGAATATCTGTAAGCGATACCCGCTTCTGAGCTATAATCTGCTTCGCGGAGATACAAATTATCGCCCATCCAAAGCATAAAATCAGAAGGCATATTTGCCATCGTTTCTAAGATGCGAGGGTCTTGTCCGTAAGGCTTGCCCGGACGGTCGTACGTGGGATCATTGATATAAAAACATGAGCCGAGTAGGAAAGAAAAATCGGGGGCTGCTTCACGCCATTCCCATAATTTTTTAGTTTTAAAAGTGGTAGCGAAAGGCAATTCTGCTTTTTTATCATTCAAAAAAATAGAATATTCATAAGCCGTATTCATATCCAATTCTTCTAATTGAATTTTAATGGGATTGTATCTTTTACCTAAAACGCCTTCATAAATGGCAGTTTTCAAGGTTTGAGGCTTGTTTTGCTCTTGATATTTGATAGAAACACTGGTTACATCAGAGGAAACTTCGAGCCAAATCAAAGCCTCGCGATGTTCGATATAGCCAAGCATGGGACCCGATATGATGCCTTTTTGAGCAAATAAATTGAGGGTTAGAAAGGTTAAAAAAGTTAAAATAATGAGTGTATGTTTTTTCATTTTATTAAAATTTTAATTGAGTTGAAACTGTTGATATTGTCAACTATACAGTATAAATCAGTCGCATCCGTCTAATCTTTGTCCCATTTAAAACTGCTGATTATTGTCAACCATACCCCTCAGTATTTTAGGGGCTTTGAAGCGTTGACCATGCAATTTTTCGTAAATTTTACATTTTTCAACAAATTGTTTGATGCCATAATCATTGACAAAATGCAAAACACCACCCCGAACCGATGGGAAACCCCAACCATAAATGCTGCCCAAATTGGCTTCGGCTACGGACGTAATAACGCCCTCCTGCAAACACCACAAAGCCTCCAAAACCTGTACGAAAAGCAATCTTTCACGTACCTCAACAGGGTCATACTGAGGGGTCGGTGTATTTTGATTTAAGCCAGTCCACAATAGGCGGTTGCCCTCGCGGTCGTATTCATAAAATCCAGCTTTCACATCGCGCCCATTTCTGCCTTCATTTGTCAATTTTTCAAGCGTGGTGACCGCTGAATGGCGCACATATTTGGGTCCATAAAGTTCAGCGGCTTGGCGTTCATATTCTAAAATTAAATCAAGAGAAAAATCATCAGCCCAAGCCAAAGGACCGATTCTCATACCTGATTGAACACCTAAATTTTCAATTAAAGCAGGAGAGAAACCCTCTTGAAGCATCGCAACACCTTCTAAAATATAGGTATTCCGAACGCGTCCAGCATAAAAACCCCAACTATCTTTAACAACAATCGGTATTTTTTTAATCAATTTGATAAAATCGAAGGCGCGAGCAATGGTTTCACTACTGGTGGCTTCGCCTTTAACAATTTCTACAACAGGGGCTTCATCCACAGGCGGGAAGAAGCGCATACCGCAAAAATTGGCAGGACGAGCAGTGGTTTTCGCTAATTTTGTAATCGGAATAGAACTCGTATTGGAAGCAACGATGCAATATTGGTCGAGATAGCCTTCTGCCTCTTTGATAATTTTAGATTTGAGTTGTTGATTTTCAAAAACGGCTTCGATTATAATATCGCAGCCTTCAAACTCCTGCACTTTTTCAGTCGCCAAAATGCGGCTGAGAATGTCCTTTGCCTCCCCCTCAGTAATTTGCTTGTTTTTGACTAAATTTTTCAATTTATCATCCGTATAACTCTTTCCTTTTTCTGCAACTGAGCGTGAAATGTCTTTCAAAACAACATTCAATCCTGCTTTCGCACAAGCATATGCAATACCCGAACCCATCAAACCCGCTCCTACAACACCTACTTTTTTAGGGCGAAATTTACCAAATCCCTTCGGGCGATTTTCACCATGCTTGATGGAATTGAAATCGTACCAAAAGGCTTTGGTCATATTTTTGGCTTCGCGAGTCAAGCAGACTTGTGTAAAATAGCGTCCTTGAATGCGACATGCCGTATCAAAATCTACTCGGCTGCCTTCTACCAAAGTGCTTAAAATAGCTTCAAAAGCAGGGAAAATATGGCGAGTTCGCTTGTATTGCTCGGCAGTTAGACGGCGAATCGTGGCTCCCACCTTGGGGTCGCGGACTGAACCGTCGGGAATGGTCTCCCCCTCAGTATCCCACGGGCGGCGAATTTCGGGATTGTTTAAAAGCCACTCTCGGGCTTTGTCCATCATATCGCTTTCGTTGTAGGCGAGGTCGTCAATAACGGTGGCGGCTAATGCTTCTTTCGGCGTATAATAATTGCCATCGCAGACAATATGATAGGCTTTCTCAATACCCAAAAGCCACATGAGGCGGATAATAGACCCACCGCCAGGCATCAAACCCAACGATGTTTCGGGCAAACCTAACTTAGTATCAGATTTATCAACAGCAATTCGATGGTGACAAGCCAAAGCCAAACCGAACCCTGGACCCAACGCCGTACCATTTAACGCTGCTACAACAGGCACGCCAGGGCTTTCTAAATCACGGAAGAATTGCGTCATTTTATGAGTGCTCTCAAAAATTTCAGCAGCATCATTGCAATTAAAATAAAAATCCAAATCGCCTCCGACGAGGAAGTTCTTCTTCGCGGACGTAATGATGACCCCCCTCAGTAATCCCTTACTTTTTTCCTCTTTTAAGTGTTTTAAAACGGGTATAAATGAATGACCAATATCGTGGCTGATGATATTGTAGGGGCTGTCAGCCATATCTAAAGTGAGGGTGACAATATTATGGGTATCTTTTTCGTAGCGAATCATAAGTAGATATTAGAAAAATAGACGTTAGATATTAGACCGTTAAAGTAGGGCAAATCTACAAATCTTTTAAACTTTTAGGTCGGGTTTTTATCTCCCAACGGAAGCCTTTTAATTTTAATTCATCATGATTGGTGGTGCGCATGGGCAAGGCTTTGGATTTGGGTTGCTTATAGAATTTGAGGGTTTCTACTTTATTATTGCCAAAGAAAATAAGCATTTCGGAGCATTCTACTTTATTGACATTGATGTAAGCATTTGTATCATCCAAGGCATAATAAACCGATTCGGCATTCCCCTCAGTCAACATACGTCGAATATCATCGCCTTCAAAAAATGCTGTTACTTCACGTCCTTTGATTTGGTTGTAATAAATTTCATCGCGAGAGTTAATGATTAAAGCATTGTTTTTTAAGAAAACGCGATCTATCTTCTTGTCTTTCAATAAGATACGAATAGTATCGGCTACCATTTGAGAAGTGTCTGACCAGATAATAGGGTTTCTGAAAAGCCTAAAAATCGAATCCTGTTGCGAAAAAGTGAGCGAATCGCAGGTGCTTTGAAAATTCGATTTATACATCCTTACCTTATAATAGGCGAGCATATTTCTGTTGGTATCTTGAAGATTTTGTTTGAATGAAATAATGGTGTCAGCCCGCAACCAAAGCGTATCCGTATCAATCAGCGAAGTCAAAATAGGGCGACCGCCACTGGCTTTGATATAATCTTTCCGTTGGTCGTAATTCATCGTTTCACAGACTATCGAGCTTTTGGCGGCGGTATCTTGCCAAAAGACATTGCCTTTAGCGATGCCGATGCTGTCTTTAAAATCAACAAAATCTGCTACAAGTATTTGATTTTCGTTGACAATTTTCGAGCGCCCGCGCGTGGAGTAGGTTTTAGATTTGGAGTTAACATTAATAGTATCTGATACAACATTTTGTTTATCATCTTTATATCGAGCATTGCCTTCCAGTTGGCTGACCTCCGTTTCTCGATTGTAGCGAATGGTAGTCGCGCGGGCTTCCCGAATACTATCCATCGAAAAAGCATTGCCGCGCAATTCTATGACCTTTGTTTTGCCATCATAAAACATAGAATCAGCTGTAGCGACTTGGTCACGCTTTTTATACTGAGGGGAGGGGTAAAGCTCGGCTTTATCATTAGTCAAATCATAAAAGCCCCCCTCAGTATAAAACTGCGCGGTGTCTTTCATGTACATCAAAGTGGGGGCGAGGAAATACGCCGTATTGGTTTTTGTATTAAAACGCAGAGTATCAGTTTTTAAATCTAAATCTTTAGAGGTTACAATGACTTGGTCTTTGAAAAATGCTTCGTTGGACTGTACAAAGAATTGCCCTCTTCGACTGGTCAGTTGAGTGCCGCCATTGTCAAGGGTAGATTTTGTCGTATAAGTGGCAACTTTTGTATTTAAATTATAATTCAACTTATTCGTAAAAAGTTTTTTATTATTATTATCGAGAATAACATCGCCAAAAAGGTCTGCGCTGCGTATAAAACCAAAATAGCGCAACGAATCAGCAAAAATATTCAACGAATCACCTTGCTTGATGACAACGTTACCTCGCGCAAACACGTTATTGTTATTGTCCAAAATAGCGGAATCGCAATAGAGAATGGCATCTTTATGTTGCAATTTGACATTACCTTTAAACTTTTGGACAGTCTCATTCTTCAACACAAGAAACTCTCCGAAATCGGAATGCAAAATTTTGACATGCGCCGTATCATTAGCAGGCGGTTGCGCGCCAGGGTATTGAGCCAGCGATTTATGTGAGCATAAAATACAAATTAAGAATAAAATAAACCTGGCAAGCGGTTGAAGTTGTCCTAAAGTTTTTATTATAGAAAAAAACACCTTATTTTTATCAATCATTTTAAAAATTTGAGCTACAAAATTAACGATTCAAGCTCAATTCTGTTGCCTCACCTTCAAAATATGGTGCGTTTCGCTCCATCAAGCCCAAGGCATGACTGAGGGGTATGTTAAACTTGATAATTTTTTTAATATAATTTTTGATTTAAATGCAGATAATATCTATTTTGCATCTAAAATCATTCAATTCACCATTTTTGAATAAATTTTAGAAATAAAAACTGATTTTCTTAAAACATAAAAGTAATCCATGTATTTGAACCGACATCTACTTATTGCCTTGTCGCTGTTTGTTTTTAGCTCTTTAAAAGCGCAAGAGTATATCCATTTTTCGCAGTTTACCTATTTACCGCTTTCTGTCAATCCGGCTCAAGCAGGTCTTTTTGAAGGCTCTTATCGAGTAGGCGGCTTGTTTAAAAGCCATCGACAAACAGGCTCTTTCAAGGGTTCGCAAACGCCCGTCATTTATGCTGATGTGCCGATTGGCGGCTTCCGCAAGCAGGATTGGATTGGTATCGGCTTGAATTTGCATCGCGACGGTGCAGGTTCTGCTTTGCTCAATAATACTTTGGTGGCTATCAATGGCGCGTATCATATGGGCATGGACATGAAACAAAATACTGTTTTGTCTTTCGGCGTTCAAGCGGGCTACAATCAACGCAATATTGATAAAAGCAAATTGACTTTTCAAGACGGTATTTTGAAAGGCAATAGTGCTGATTTAGCTTTGATTGATGATCAAAATAAAAGCTATACCCTTGTCAATGTCGGCATCAATTTGCGCTCGAAAGCCAGCAAGACCACGACTTTCAATGTCGGCTTATCTGTCGATAATATTATAGGTGCAAAATACAATTTGCTCACGAGCACTGTTGCTAAATTGCCACGCCGCTTCAATTTATATAGCACATTGGATGTTGCCTTGAATAAACGGATTTCTTTGAATCCAGCAGTCATTTTTCGGACTACCGCTGGTACGAGTGAAATCATGGTTCATGCAGTCGGTGGTGTTAAGCTCGATCCTAAAAATAATATTAGCGTTAAAGGTGGTTTGGGCTATCGCCTGGGCGATGCGGCGCAACTCCTTTTGGGAATGGACTATGGCGATATTCGTATCGGAGCATCTTATGACTATACTCTTTCAAGTGGACTGAGAGATGCGAACGCTAAAAATGGTTTTGAAATCGCTATTGGTTATATTGGTAAAATATTCCGCACGAAGCAGCCACCGCCAGTGATTCTTTGCCCGCGTTATTGATTTTAGTTGTGATTATAGTGATTAAGTGAATATAGTGATTAAAATAAGTTGATTGCGGAACTTGTGTTCTGCGTTACTCATAAAAATTTGGTAATGAAACTCAAAAATATCCTCCTATTTATTTTAATATCCTCAGCGTTGTCGAATGCTTTTTCGCAACCCTTGCGCTCTACTCGCCCTGAATTTTCTTTGAAAATAGCTGAAGAAAGCTTGGCGAAAAACGATTATTACAATGCCCTTGAGTGGTATGAAAAATATTATGAGCAAACCAAAGATCGCAGCGTTGGCTATCAAATCGCTGTTTTGCAAATGCAATTGCGCGATTATTCAAAGGCTGAATCGGCGTTTGCTCGTGTTTTGCAACGTGATAAAAAAGCAACAGGGGAAGTGAATCCTGATGCTAATTTTTACTACGCCCAAATGCAAAAGATGAATGAAAAATATGAAGAAGCGATTATAACTTTTGAAGATTTTATTAAAGAATCAAAAGATGAAAATAAAATTGCTTTGGCTAAAACAGAAATCGCTGGCGCGAGAATGGCAATGAAAATGAAGGAAAACCTCACGCTCATTGTTGCCAATGCAGGTACTAAAGTCAACACGCCGAATAACGAATACTCCCCCTCAGTATCCAACGATGGAAATGCCCTTTATTTCACCAGTTTTCGCAATGAAAAGCTGATTACGCTGGATGGAAAAGAAGGCGATTATTTTTCTAAAGTCATGCGGTCGGATAAAACTCCACGTGGAATTTGGACGGATGCAGAGCCGATTGGAGGCGATATCAATCGGATAGGCAGCCATCAAGGCAGTATTTATATCACGCCAAAAGGTGATGTGATGTATTTCACTCGCATTGAATTGAATGGCAACGAGGTTTCAAAAAGCACTCTTTTTTATGCTACTAAACAAGGCGATACTTGGTCTCCTTCAAATGAGGTGAAAGGTATCAATGGTAGTTATATGGTGAAACATCCTTCAATAGGTGAGTTGTACGAAAAAGAAGTTTTGTTTTTCTCTGCTAATATGGAGGGCAGCAAAGGCGGTTTTGATATTTATTATGCGACTAAAAAAGAGGATGGTTCTTTTGATGCCCCTATTAATTTGGGCAATATTGTCAATACCATCGGTGATGAAGAAACACCATATTATAGAGAAGGGAAATTGTATTTCAGTTCAACAGGGCATCCTGGCTTAGGTGGCTTTGACGTTTTTTCAACGGTGTGGAATGGCACTGCTTGGTCAACGCCTGAAAACTTAGGTAAAGGCATCAATTCATCTACCAACGACCGCTATTTTAATATGGATTCTGACGGTAGCATTTTCCTTTTGTCAAATCGCCCCGGTGGACGCTCTTTGAAAAGTAAAACCTGTTGTGAAGATATTTATATTTTGAAAAAAGAACCGCTCAAGGTCAATCTAATCGTCACGACTACCAATGCTCAAAGCAAGCCACTCGCTGGTTTGAATTATAGCTTTATGGAAATTGCAGGCGGTAAGCCGGGTGCACCCGATGCACAAACGGCAGATTCTTATCGCACTGATTTATTGCCTAAAAAAGCCTATATGATTATCACGGCGAAAACGGGTTATTACAGCGATACCACTCAGTTTAATACAATGGATGTGAAGGAAAACACAACCATTAATAAGAAAATTGTGTTAAAACCTTTGCCGACTATTTCAGCGTCGTTAGTAGCAAAATCAATGGTGGGCGATAAACCCCTCAGTAGTGTGAACTATCAATTGGTAGAATTGGCAAGTAAAAAGACGGATACCAAAGCATCTTTGGATGTTTACAGCAGTGCTTTGACCCTCAACAAACAGTATATGATTATCGCTTCTAAAGGCGGTTACACGTCCGATACTGTTAAATTTAATACAAATGATATAAAAGAAACCACGGAAATAGAAAAAGTATTAAATTTGAAGCCGAAAGTCATAACTGTTAAACGCAACGAACGAATCAAGCTCGAAAATATCTATTACAAATTGGATAAATTCGCTGCTAATGATGCAGATATGGAAAATTGGGATTTGGCGCGTCAATCATTGGATTTTCTTTACAATATTATGGTGAAATATCCAGACATGGTGATTGAACTCAGTTCGCATACGGATTCACGAGGTTCTGATAAATACAATTTAGAACTCTCTCAGAAGCGGGCGGTTGAAGCTGAAAAATATTTGAATGCTAAAGGGATTGAAAAAACCCGCATCGTCGCCAAAGGATATGGAGAAACACGCCTCATCAATGATTGTAAAAACGGGGTAAAATGTTCGGAAGAGCAACACCTCCAAAACCGACGAACGGAATTTAGAATACTTTCTGGTCCTACGACCATCGAAATAACGGAGCAGCAATCTGCGACAAACAACTAATGTTATGTTATGGAAAACGGGAACGCCTCAAAACGTTCCCGTAACTTTTTAACAAATAAAAACTCAATAATGAAATTTACAGAGTACGCCTACAAAAGACCAAACCTTAAACGTGTTTCGACTAATTTTAAAAAACTCATCGAAGATTTTAGCCAATCCACAACTTTTGAAGATGCTGAAACAGCGGTTACTAAAATAAACCGCATTCGCCGTGATTTTACTTCAATGGCATCTATTGGTCAAATTCGACACACCATCAATACCCTCGATGCCCATTATGATGTTGAAAATCAGTTCTACGATGAAAATTCGCCTGTCTTCGAAGCCTTAGTTATGGAGTTTTATCAAAAACTCATAGTCTCTCCCTATCGCCTTCAATTAGAGGAAAAATGGGGCAAGCAACTGTTTACTATTGCAGAATTAGGGATTAAGACTTTCCAACCCAGTATCCTTACTCTTTTGCAAGAAGAAAACAAACTGGCGAGCGAGTATGTGAAAATCAAGGCGAGTGCTCAAATTGATTTTCAAGGGCAAACCTATAATCTTTCGTCAATAGCCCCTTTCGAGACAGATCCTAATCGCGCTACTCGACAAGCAGCCGTAGAAGCCAAATGGCAATTCTTCGCAGATAATGCAATGGCTGTTGAAAAAATATTTGATGATTTAGTGAAGATAAGACATAAAATTGCTTTGGAATTAGGCTATAAAAACTTTGTCGAATTGGGTTACGCTCGTATGTTGCGTTCAGACTACAATGCTGAAAAAGTTGCCAATTTCAGAAAGCAAGTAAAAGATTTTATCGTGCCCATAGCAGGGCGTTTGTATGAGCGTCAACGCAAGCGTTTGGGCATTGATAAATTGTGTTTTTATGATGAAGATTATCGCTTCCAGTCAGGCAATGCCAAACCAAAAGGCTCACCCGATGATATACTGAGGGGGGCAGATAAAATGTACGCCGAGCTTTCCAAAGATACGGATAAGTTTTTCCGCTTCATGCGAGATAATGACCTCATGGATTTGGTAGCGAAAGATGGCAAAGCAACAGGCGGCTATTGCACATTCGTTGGGAAATACGGTGCACCCTATATTTTCTCCAATTTCAATGGCACGAGCGGCGACATTGATGTCTTGACCCATGAAGCAGGTCATGCTTTTCAAGTCTATTCAAGCAGAGGAGCGGGTATTTTTGAATATCATTGGCCCACCTACGAAGCCTGCGAAATTCACTCAATGAGCATGGAGTTTTTCACTTGGCCCTGGATGCATTTGTTTTTTGCAGAAGATACTGAAAAATATCATTTTGCACATTTGACTGCAGCCTTGCAGTTCTTACCGTATGGCGTAGCAGTGGATGAGTTTCAACATTTCGTTTATGAGAATCCAGAAGTGCCCCCCTCAGTACGAAACGATAAATGGCGTGAAATAGAGCAAAAATACTTGCCACATCGCCACTACAATGGCAATCCGTTCCTTGAAGGCGGTGCGTTTTGGCAGAAGCAGGGACATATTTTCAGTACGCCTTTTTATTATATTGATTATACATTGGCTCAAATATGCGCTTTTCAATTTTGGAAAAAAGATAGAGAAGACCATAAAAATGCTTGGAAAGATTACGTCCGCCTTTGCAAAGCAGGCGGCAGCCAATCTTTCCTCAACCTTGTGAAATTAGCGAACCTGCGTTCTCCTTTCGACGATGGTTGCGTGGAGTCAGTAGTCGGTGAAATCACCAAATGGTTGGACAGTGTAGATGATAGTCAATTTTAATGAAGGTAAAAAATCAGTAAAAATCAGTCGCATCATTAAAATCAGTGTCCCATCGCACCACAAACGGCAATAATAAGTTAAAATATTAAACCCAACCGTTCGTTTAAGAATCGTTTAATTCAAATTTTAAAATAAAAGCAAGAGATATGAAAAGCAAGTTATTTAAATGTTTAATCGCTCTGATGTTGATGATGCCCTTTGGTTTGATGGCTCAAAGTGGTACAACTGTCAAGACAACGACAACTAAAAAAGCGACAACGACGACGAAGCCTGTCAAAAAGGAAACAACCTCAACGGCTTCTAAAACAACGAAACCCGCAGCACCCGCCGCCGCTGCTGAAAAAATGCCCGTGATGACATTCGCTTCCAAATTCACGAACTTCGGTAAAGTGAAAACAGGCGAGATGCCCACCATGACTTACGAATTTACGAATACAGGTAATATGCCATTAGACATCGAAATATGTACAGGTTGCGAATGTACCGAGATTGATTGGACACGGACCACCGTTGAGCCAGGGCAAAAAGGTTTCGTCAAAGCAGTTTTCAATACAGTGAAAGCAGAAAAAGACGACCATAAAAAGCAATTAACAAAATACGTCGATATTATTTTGAAGCAATCGCATCCTAAAAGTGGCTATCCGCTTGTTGAGTCAGTGAAGTTTGATGTGTTTATTGTTGATTAAAATTTAAGAAATACTGAGGGGGTGTAACAATTCCCTTTTAAATAGATTTAAATAGAACATCCTTAATTTTGTATTACTCAAAATTAGGGATGTTTTGTTTTTATACACGTAGCTTTGCAAAATTCGGACACCTCTTTTTTAATGTGCATAAAATAATGATTTATACCAAACATAATCTCTCCGATACCATCGTCGCTTTAGCAACGCCCCCTGGCATTGGCGCAATAGGCGTCATCCGACTCTCAGGAACTGAAGCAATCAATATAGCAGACGTTGTTTTTCATGGTAAAAAACTGGCGAAACAAGCCACTCATACCGCCCATTTCGGAACTATTCGAGATGAAAACGGCAAAATAGTGGATGAAGTGCTGGCAACGGTTTTCATTGCACCCAAATCTTATACAAGGGAAAACACAGTCGAAATCTCCTGCCACGGCTCGCCATACATTCATCAACAAATTATTCAACTCCTCACACGCAAGGGCGCACGCTTGGCACAGCCGGGCGAATTCACCCTGCGCGCATTCATGAATGGTCAACTCGACCTCAGCCAAGCGGAAGCAGTAGCCGACCTCATCGCTTCAACAAGCGAGGCGGCGCACGATATGGCGATGCAACAACTGAGGGGGGGCATATCGGATGAAATCAAAAAACTCCGTCAAGAGCTTATCAATTTTGCCAGCCTCATTGAATTAGAATTGGACTTCGGCGAAGAAGATGTGGAGTTTGCCAACAGAGAGGATTTAAAAATATTGATTCAAAAACTTCAAAAATATATAAAGAACCTATCCGACTCTTTCGCGCTCGGCAATGCCATCAAAACTGGTGTGGCAACCGTCATCGCAGGGCGACCCAATGCCGGTAAATCTACACTTTTGAATGCGCTTTTGAATGAAGATAGAGCCATCGTTTCAGAAATAGCAGGCACAACGCGCGACACCATCGAAGAAATATTGAACATCAAAGGCATCGAGTTCAGGTTGATAGATACGGCAGGGATTCGAGAAGCGACGGATCAAATAGAAGCAATGGGCGTCATGAAAACGATGGAAAAAGTAGAGACATCCGCTATACTCATCTATCTTTTTGATGTGGTAGAAATGAAAATACCTGAAGTGTTGTCTGATTTAGCGAAGCTGCACCGAGAAGGCATGAAGCTCTTGGTAGTGTGTAATAAAATGGACAAAAGCCCTTATTTTCAACCTGAATGGTTAAGCAATCCAAATGATAAGACAATCCCCAAATTTTATTTCTACGAAAATTGGGATAAAATAGAAGACGATAGCACCCCCTCAGTAAATTATGATTTTTTACCTTCACAAGACCAAATCATCACTCTTTCTGCTAAAGAAGGCATGAATGTCCCTTATTTGAAAGAGAAATTATTCAGTTTGGTAGCTGATGGTGAAGTCGGTTTAGAAAGTACCGTTGTCTCCAATGCTCGTCATTACGAAGCGTTGCAAAAAAGCTATGAAAGCCTCGACGCTGTACTGAGGGGTATGAACGAGGGCGTCACTACCGATTTTATAGCGATGGATATTCGGCGTGCCTTGCATCATTTAGGCGAAATAACAGGCGATATTTCATCAGATGATTTGTTGGATAATATTTTTAGTAAGTTTTGTATCGGTAAATAGTGAGTTTATTGTCAACATATAAATTAGCAAATATTCGTCAATTCGTAAAATTCGTGGTGCGATAAACGTAAGATGTTACACCCAATCTTACCGCCTAAACAGTAATGCTGAAATAAAAAACCTCCTTAAATTTGGATATTTAAATAATTGACCTATTTTTACTGTCAAAACAGTAAAAAATGAACTTTCAAGAGATAGCTAACCTCGTCCACTTCCATCGAAAAAAAGCAGGCTTATCCCTTGTCGAATTGGCTGACCTGGCGGGCGTAGGTAAAACAGTGGTGTTCGACATCGAACATGGCAAAGCGACCGTACAATATCAATCATTGGCAAAAGTTTTGGAGACTTTGAATATTCGCATAGCATTTGAAAGCCCTTTGATGATTGAATTCAATAATTTAAAAATAGAATCGCCCACATGAGACAAGCCATTGTGAAAGTCCACGACCTCGATGCGGGTATATTGACTCAAATGGATGACCAACGTTATCGATTTGAATACCACAAAGGCTATATGGGTATGCCTGTTTCCTTGACCATGCCGATTAGAGAAGCTGCTTATGAGTTCGATTCATTTCCCCCGTTTTTTGATGGTGTTTTACCAGAAGGAGGGCAATTAGAAGGGTTGTTGCGAATTCGGAAGATTGACCGCCATGATTATTTTTCTCAATTGCTCGCTGTGGGTCAAGACCTTGTGGGAGCAGTCACTGTGTTTGAAAAATGAACTATTGCCGTATTTTATATGAACCTTGCGGCGATGCCGCTTATAGTGCAAAAGGATTGACTTTATTGTCAAAAAGCCTAAAAACCCTCTACGATCTTCCGTTTTCAGCAGACGAGCAAAGGCAGGAAGCGGTGAGCCGTGCCGAAAAAATGAGTATTCAGGGTGTTCAACCTAAACTGAGTGCCATATTAAATGTAGATCAAGAGTGTTTTGATGTAATGGATTCAAAGGGTACATATATTTTAAAACCTCAAAATAGAGATTTTCCACAACTACCTGAAAACGAATCTGTTACGATGTGCATGGCAAGCAAAATAGGCATAGAAATTCCTGTTACGGGTTTGGTTGGCTCGAAAGATGGCAGTTTAACATACTTTATCCGTCGTTTCGACCGCATCGGGAAAGGAAAGAAGTTAGCCACCGAAGATTTTGCCCAATTGCTCGGGCGTGACCGCCATACGAAATACGATGCTTACATGGAAAAATTAGTAGATGTGGTAGAAGAATTTTGTACATTTCCAGCCATCGAAAAAATGAAGTTGTTCAGATTGGTCGTGTTTAACTTTTTGGTCGGCAACGAAGATGCACACCTTAAAAACTTCACCCTCATCACCCGTAATGGTAAAGTAGAGTTATCTCCAGCGTATGATTTACTCAATTCAACCATTGTACTGAGGGGGAGTAATATCGAAGAACTCGCCTTGACTTTAGGAGGAAAAAAAAGAAAAATCAATCGTGAATTATTGGTCAATTACTACGGCAAAGACCGGTTGAAATTATCTGATAAAACCATCCAACAAGTTTTGAACGAGATTGAATTGGCTCTTCCCAAATGGTTTCATCTTCTTAGCATTTGTTTTTTATCTGATGATTTGAAAGAAAAGTATAAGAACCTCTTATCAAGAAGAATCGCTCTATTGAGAGATGAGAGATGAGAGAAAAATTGCAGACCCCTCAGTAAAAAACGTAAAATGCCAATAAATCAGCTTGATTTATTGGCATTTTCACTTAACACTTTTCACTATCACTAAGAAATCCACACCTCAACTGGCTCGCTCCATTCGCTGGTTTTGGTATCGGGTCCAATCGCTTTGATGCGGAAAAGTTTTCTCGCACCCAGCGTAAAGCCCGACAAAGTCATAGACGTTTGGCTGCAATGTTATTAATTCAGTATATATAGCACTAAAATCTTACATTTAATAATGTGACAATTTTTTCCTTTCTGGTAGGTGCAGAGCACCTCAATATTGGTAGATATCAAAACAAACAAACATTAAGGTGCAGCGCACCGAAATATCTTCTGTTTGAGATTTCGGTGCGCTGCACCTTAATGTTTGTTTGTTTGTTTTGATATCTACTACAAATATTTCGCGGCTCTGCCGCTTGAGTAAAATCAGTCATTGATTTTAAAATCGAGTTTTAGAGATGTCGTCCGACATAAAGTTCTACCTAAACTTAGCGACACAAAGTTCTACCTAATTTAAGAAAGTTCATTGATAGACAGTAAGAAAATATTTTCTTTATTCATCCTTATTTCAGGAAGGCTCTTGATACGTTCTCCTTTTGAGTTTAGAATTAGCCAAGCCCTATTTTGAGCGTCAAATTTAACGGTCACAAATTGTCCTTTGTTGATTGGGCTAACATAAAATGCCTTTGCTTATAGAACGCAAAGGTATTTTTTAGGTAGAACTTTGTGTCGCTAAGTTTAGGTAGAACTTTATGTCGGACGACAGAGATGAGAACTGAGTTTTAGAGACGAAAACTCAGTTTTAGAGACGAGAACTCAGTTTTAAAGATGAGAACTCAGTTTTAGAGATGAGAACTCAGTTTTAGAATTAAAATCAACTTGAAAATACTGAGGGATACAGCCTTATCAAGTTTTTGAAGTTAATTTGCCTGTAAAAAGATAAAAAAAACATGATAATACCCTAATTTCGCTTTTCATTTAGTCAACACAATGGCTTATCTGAAAAATAAATACTTGAATAAAATGAACAAACATTTACTCATCATCCTCTTTTTAGCTTTCACTATACCACTGTTCGGTCAGAGTATTGATTTAAAAATATTCAACCAAAATAGGGCGGATTTTAGCAAAAAAGCCATGTATGTTTTAGGTGGTTGGGCAGTGGGTAATATGGCTTTAAGTGGCTTCCGCATTGGCAATACGACCGGCTCATCCAAATCTTTTCACCAAATGAACGTAGGGTGGAATGCTGTCAATGCCACCATAGCCACGTTTGGATATTTGGCAGCCATCCATGAAAATCCGGCTTCTTACGACCTTTTCGCCTCTATCAATGAACACCATAAAGTGGATAAGCTCTTTCTTTTTAATGCAGGATTGGATATTGGTTACATGGCAGCGGGCGCATGGATGCTTGAAAAAAGTAAAAACGATACCAAAAACCCACAACGTTGGAAAGGCTTCGGTCAAGCCATCGCCCTCAATGGTGCTTTCCTGTTTACCTTCGACCTGTCTGCTTACCTCATTCATACCTCCAAAATCACCCAATTACAGCCTTTACTGAGGGGTGGTCAAATGGGGCTGAGTTGGCAGTTTTGAGAAGTGGTGGGTTTGTGGGTTAGTTTGTCAGAGACAAGGTGCTATTAGGGCATATCATTTACCATTTTCATACTTATCTCGAACTCTGCGCCTTAAAGCCAAAAAATCAAGATGCTCGTCATGAAAAAAAGATAATTGTGTTTGAGTTGGCATTTTAGGATTTTCGGGTAATAAACCGCCTGCTGTATGCAATCCACCAAGACTATTGACAATATCACCAATTTGTTGTATCGTTTTTCCTATATTATTTGGAGCAATATCTTCTTCTACATATCTTACAACATCCCATTTTTCAACCTTTAATTTATTGTCTCGACGATGGTCACTCAGTACTGCTTCTCTTGTGGCTTGATGCTGACGACCGTCCATCTCAATCCCAAAATTACCTTTTTTACAGAAAATAGCAAAATCCAACAAAGCAGCTGTTTGGTCTCGATTGTGTATAGGAAATTCTCTTTCGGGGAAAATATTATGATCAATCAGCGCTTTAAACATCGGTTCTTCCAAATGACTACCCTTGTATAAAAAGTTCAATTCCTTGACATTTAGAAGGCGTTGTTCATCAGTTTGTATCAAAACCATATGAGAACGACCACGAAAGCTAACTATCGGTTCTGCTAATGCTAAAGGCTCTTCTACATCAATTTTGTAATAATCATGGTTACTTTTGGCATTCAATATTTCATTTGGAATACATTCATGGCGAGGTGCCATACTTATATTTTTGACTTTTGCATAATGCCGCACACTAAATTTCTTTTTGCCAAAAGAAGCGGGCAAATAAAATCCTAAATATTGAACACGTTTTTCAGTCAACATTGAAGGTGGGTAGCGCAAAGAACCGCGAATTCGATAAATGCCGTAATTTAGGACAGTTTGCCAATCTTTTGGTTCTTTTATTAGCGCAACAAGTGTGTTATTCTCATAAGTATTGTTTGCCATTACTTTATCTTTAGTATGTAAAAGTAAGTTTTCTTAAATAAATTTGTTTACACGTTTCTTTCGCAACAATAATAGTTGAATACAAATTCAATTATTAACCATTACTCTCTTTTTTTACTCAACGACAGAGTTATTTTATCGCCGATGAGTTCCCATTCTTTTTCACTTTTGGCTTTCAATTCAAATGAAAAATAGTTATTTTTGTAAAAATAAAAACTATTGTGAGACTAACGCTATATCATCTATGAAAAACTACATTAACCAATTGCTCGATGATTTGAAAAAGGCAGAACAAAATATTCCGCCGAAACCCAACTATAAATTACTATACCCCAATCATCCAGCACATGATTACAATCTGGAGCATATTGTTGCTTGGGAATGTACGCCTGAACAGCCTATGCAGGAGTTGTTTGGTATCGCACCAGAAGCCTTTCCACCACCTGAGAGGTTGAGCCGCACTCAGATGAAAAGCCTTAATCAAGGTATTATTGATTTATGGGCTGCCTTTAACATCGATGTAGATATTCCCCCAAAAGCCACTATTCTGCAATGTTATAAGGTTTTTACAAAAGCATGGGAAGAAGACAGTATTCAATATTTTCCGCCTGAAATGGGCGGCTTCTCTTCCATGGATTTTTGTAACTCGGATGTAGAAAGCTGTCTGTGGGAAAAATTCTGCTCTTGTAAAAAATATGTGAAAGGCTGGGATAAAGATTATGAAGATTTTGAAAAAAGCTATGAAGAGGGAGGGAATAGACCCGACTTGCCCTTAAACAATTTTAGAGACCATGATATTGATTTTGGTAAACCGCCGTATGGCGAAGATGAATTGCCTTTTTAAATGCTTAAATACTGAGGGGGTATCTCAAAATGAATCGAGTTAACCCCTTTGTCATGTATGCAGAATACGTTCAAAATGTCCCTTCTACATTTCCCCAAATTTTATCTAAATTTGCATCGTTTTTAGTACTAATCAAATTAGCCAAATAAAATATTAAACTCAAATGAATAATTTCAGAATTTTTCTAATCCTCTCATTCTTTTTGATTGCCAATAAAATATTTTCACAAAAGAATTTTATAGAAGCTACAATGATTAGTCAGAAAAATGACACCATTAAAGGGCTTATTGATTTCCAAGATTGGTCTTATGAGCCTGAAAATATCAGTTTCAAAAGAAGCATAAGAGAAAAAGAAGAGGTTTTTTACCCGTATGATATAAAGGGGTTTATTGTAAACAACGAATTGTATGAATCACATCGGGTTAAAATCTATGATAATATGCAATTAACTTTCCCTGAATCACCTGTTATTGGGACTGAAAAGGTCGTAGAAAAAACTATTTTTTTACGATGCCTTATAAAAGGGTATTGCAACCTTTATAGCTTTACGAATCCAAGAGGAAAACCTTTTCTGTATATCAGCAAATCGAACGATGAACTGATGGCTTTGATTAACAGAGAAACCGCTTTACAACGAAAAAACGGATATATATTAGGTACAGATGATAAATTTAGACCTCAGTTGGCAGCAGTCCTTGCGGATTATCCTGAAAGCACAGAAAAGATTCGTATTGTTAATTATGGTATCAAGAGTATTCAAAAGATTATTTTAAACTATAATCAACATTTTGCTGATAAAAAACCCATAACATATCTCTCCGTTCAGAAGAAAAACAAATTTGATATAAGCCTTTTAGCAGGCGGCAATCATTCTTTTCTAAAACTCGCTTCTAACCCAACTTTTTTGTCAACTAAGCGAGTACCTGACCAAACGATAAAAGGTTATGGTCTTGATTTTGGTATTTCATTTCAATATTTTATCAGGCGACGGTTCAATAAATTTTCTGTGGTTAACGATTTGGTTTTCAAAACCATGTATTTAAGCAATAGCGTGAGCGATGGAGATGCCACTATACAAACCGATTTTAATAACAGTTATCTCAGGCTATATTCACAAGGGCGTTATCAGTTTTTAAAAAATAAGAATTTTTCTCTTTCTTTTAATGCAGGTGCAGTTTTCAGTCATTCCTTAAAAAAAGATAACAGCTATACAAGAGTGACTTCAACCAAAACCACAAGCGGGTTGTTGTTTCCAGCAAATGATTTTAAACAATTTAATGTAGGCATAGTTGGCGGCTTAAAATGTCAATTCAACAAAGCGTTTTCTTTAGAATTGAGAGGAGAGAGGAATAAAGGCATGTCGCATTATTTGAATGTTTCTACAGGCTTATCGAGCTTAAATCTGTTGTTTTCTTATGCATTTACTGAGGGGGGAGGAAATAAATGATAACTACTTTCTCATTTATCCCCCCTCAGTATTTCCCCAAATTTTATCTAAATTTGCATCGTAATAGTACTAATCAAATTAGCCAAATAAAATTTAAATTATTTTAAAGATGCAAGAAGTCAAGCCTTACCACGTTAAAAATAAAATCCGCATCGTTACTTCCGCTTCCCTTTTTGATGGGCATGATGCTGCCATCAACATTATGCGTCGAATTATGCAAGCCACGGGCGCGGAAATAATCCACTTGGGGCACAATCGCTCGGTGCAGGAAATCGTCAACACGGCTATTCAAGAAGATGTGCAAGGCATCGCCATCACGAGCTATCAAGGCGGTCATATCGAATTTTTTAAATACATGTACGACCTGCTGAAAGAACGCGGCGCGGGGCATATCAAGATTTTTGGTGGTGGCGGCGGCACTATTTTACCATCAGAAATTGAAGAATTGCAAGCCTACGGCATCGCCCGTCTCTACTCGCCCGACGATGGCAGACACATGGGTTTGCAAGGCATGATCAATGATGTGTTGAAAAATTGTGATTTTCCTTTAGGTCAGAATATCAATGGTGAGGTTAAAAAATTAGATAAAACCAATCATGGGGCTATAGCTCGCTTGATTTCAGCCGTTGAAAATTATCCAGAAGACAATAAAATGTGGTTAGCCGAATTAAAAGCGGCTCAAAAATCACCAATCACTAACCCCTCATTACCCATTACCCATCACCCATTACCCATTATTCATCACTCATCTCCCATCATCGGCATCACGGGCACGGGCGGTGCAGGCAAATCAAGCCTTGTAGATGAATTGGTGCGCCGTTTTCTAAGGGATTTTGAAGATAAATACATCGCCATTGTCTCTGTTGACCCTTCCAAACGCAAGACGGGCGGGGCATTGCTCGGCGACCGTATCCGCATGAATGCAGTGAACAACGACCGCGTATATATGCGCTCACTCGCTACTCGACAATCCAATTTGGCACTCTCTCAACATGTGCAATCGGCAGTGGATATACTGAGGGGGGCGCATTTCGACTTGATTATCCTTGAAACTTCGGGTATTGGGCAGTCTGATACTGAAATTGTTGACCATTCTGATGTGTCTCTTTACGTCATGACGCCTGAGTATGGCGCGGCGACGCAGTTGGAAAAAATAGATATGCTCGACTTCGCAGACATTATTGCGATTAATAAATTTGACAAACGCGGTAGTTTGGATGCTCTCAGAGATGTCAAAAAACAATATCAACGCAACCACAATCTTTGGGATAGCCCGACGGAAGGAATGCCTGTTGTCGGTACAATTGCATCGCAATTTAATGATGCAGGGATGAATCAATTGTATGAAAAATTGATGGCGGTGGTGGTTGAAAAAACGGGAGTAGAATTTACGAAGCCACAACTTGCAGCAAGTTCTTCCGAAGGAATCCCCTTGGGAAAACTTGCTGCAAGTTCAGCAAATTCCGAGAAGCAATACATTATTCCCCCCAATCGCACCCGTTATCTGAGTGAAATAACTGAAACGTGCAGGGCTTACGATAAATGGGTTGAAAAGCAATCCGCCATTGCAAGGGAATTATTTTCAATAAAAAATACTTTGCAAAGTGTTGATAATCAAACATTTATCAATAAAGCAGATATTACTGAGGGGTTAAAAAAAATATATGCTGAAATAGAATTAAGCCTTGATGGACAATGTAAAAAAATATTGGACACATGGGCATCCAAGAAATCCGCTTACGAACAAGACGAATTTATTTACAAAGTCAGAGGAAAAGATGTCAAGGTAGCCGCTTATCACAAGACGCTTTCGGGCAATAAAATTCCAAGAGTTATTTTACCGAAGTTTAGAGATTGGGGTGAAATATTGAAATGGGTTTTGAGTGAAAATGTACCAGGGGAATTTCCTTATGCAGCAGGTGTTTTCCCTTTCAAGCGCGAAGGCGAAGACCCTACTCGCATGTTCGCAGGCGAAGGTAATCCCGAGCGAACGAACCGCCGGTTTCATTACGTTTCAAAGGGTTTACCCGCCAAAAGGCTCTCAACCGCTTTCGATTCAGTGACTTTATATGGCGAAGACCCTGATTATCGTCCCGATATTTATGGAAAAGTAGGCAATTCAGGCGTCTCAGTTTGTTGTTTGGACGATGCCAAAAAGCTCTATTCAGGCTTTGATTTGACCAACCCAAAGACTTCCGTTTCAATGACGATTAATGGACCCGCTGCCACGATTACCGCCTTTTTTATGAATGCCGCCATTGATCAAGAGTGTGAGAAATATATCATTGAAAATAATTTAAAACATTTAGTTGAAGCAAAACGAAATGAAATCTACGGAAGCCATTCATCATTTATCACTCATCATTCATCATTAACAACACCCCCTCAGTACAACGGCGACATTCCCGATGGAAACAACGGCTTGGGCTTAATGCTTTTAGGTTTATCAGGCGACCAGATATTAGAACCTGATGTTTATAATACCTTGAAAATCAAAGCATTAGCGGCAGTTCGTGGCACTGTCCAAGCAGATATTCTGAAAGAAGACCAAGCACAAAATACCTGTATTTTCAGCACTGAATTTTCATTAAAACTCATGGGCGATGTGCAGGAATATTTCATTAACCACAATATTCGCAATTTTTATTCGGTCTCTATTTCAGGTTATCACATAGCAGAAGCAGGGGCAAATCCGATTTCTCAATTGGCTTTTACGCTCTCCAATGGCTTTACTTTTGTAGAATATTATGTTTCAAGGGGCATGAATATTGATGATTTTGCACCCAATTTATCCTTCTTTTTCTCCAATGGTGTTGACCCTGAATATGCGGTCATCGGGCGAGTGGCAAGGCGGATTTGGGCAAAAGCCATGAAGCATAAATATGGTGCGAACGAACGCAGTCAGCAACTCAAATACCATATCCAAACCTCGGGTCGCTCACTTCACGCGCAGGAAATTGCATTCAACGATATTCGCACCACCTTGCAGGCTTTATATGCTATTTATGACAACTGTAACTCCTTGCATACCAATGCTTACGACGAGGCTATCACCACGCCAACCGAAGAATCGGTGCGCCGAGCGATGGCAATTCAATTAATTATCAACCATGAATTGGGTTTGGCTAAAAATGAAAATCCGTTGCAAGGGGCATTCATTATTGAAGAATTAACGGATTTGGTTGAAGAAGCTGTCTTGTTGGAATTTGACCGCATCAACGAACGCGGCGGTGTTTTGGGCGCGATGGAAACGATGTACCAACGCAGCAAAATTCAAGAGGAAAGTATGCATTACGAAATGCTGAAACACACGGGCGAACTGCCCATTATCGGCGTCAATACCTTCCTCAGCAGCGAAGGCTCTCCGACCAGTATTCCGCAAGAAATAATCCGCGCCGCCACCGATGAAAAGGATGCTCAAATCCAAACCCTCAACAATTTGAAGCAACGCACCCCCTCAGTATCCGAGCAAAAATTGAAGCATTTACAAGAGATTTGTATTCAAAACGGCAATATTTTCGAAGAATTGATGGAAACAGTGAAGTATTGCTCGCTGGGACAGATTACACATGCGTTGTATGAGGTGGGTGGGCAGTATCGGAGGAATATGTAAACAATATTGCCTTGCAAAATTAATACAAGGCAATATTATTTATCACTTTCATAATCCATATCTATTTGCATTCCCAATAATTTAGCATCATTAGACTTATCAGTAAGTGATAATATAATAGTTTTATCATTTATCATTTTCTGATATTCATTTTCTCCGATAATCTCTTTAAAACTATCTAACAAGTCTTCATTAACAGTAATAATATATTGTAAATTTTTACCTAAAGTTTCATGATAAGCAATTTCAAAAACGGTAGCTCTCGATCTTGGGTCCATTTCTGATAACATTCTACTATCATGGAATAAAAAATTAACATTATGATTGTGCCTATTCTTCAATAGAGTAAAATCAAAACAAAATAACCTAACTTGGTTGATGCCATCACTTGCTGCATCTTGAATTTCTGCACTTATATGATAGCGAATTTGGTTTTTACCATCATTATTTGATATATCAATTCCAGACCGTTTATCTTCATAAAACTGCTGAGCAAAACTTTGAAAAGTTAAAATATTATTATCAATTAATTCTTTTTGGCTGTGCAAATAATTAATTGAATTAATGTTCTCTTCGCTAAGGTCTTTTTCTAATTCAGATTGTTTTATCTCATATTCTTCCATTAATTTTTTAAAAGTCTCAAGTTTTTCTAACTTATTTGTAAGTCGCCCTAATTCATCCATTAATAGTTTGTAATCATCAAGTGCACCAGTAGAATCAAGTATTTTCAATTTTTCATCTTCAAGTTTACCCAGTTTTTCAATTTGAACTTTGATTTGATTTAACTCGAAAAGGAACTGCCGCCGTTCTGATTCTAACCTTTTTTTTCTGTCGGTTAAAAGTTTTTGATTAAAAATTTCGATTGCCTCAATTTCTTTTATCACTATTTGACCTAATTGCACTTGCGCTTCATTATAAAAATGAATAAGTTCCTCTGCTGTTATATCAGGCTGTATGTTAAGGCTCTTATCTATATTTTTGATTGTATTTTCTAAAACAACACGTCTGTTTCTTATAGTTCTAAGCTCTGCGGATAGATCGTCTGCTTCTTTTCTTAATAAATCGAAATCTTCTGAAATAACAAATGTTTTTATTTTTCTATCTAAAACAGTTATTTTCCTCGTTAAATCAACAATTTCAAAATCTACTTTTTTCCCTTCTTGAAAAAATTGTTTCAATATCTCGTCTTTCTTGATATTCTTTGCAAAAGTTCCTGCATCATCTAAATCTTTTTTTAATTTAAATTTATTTTCAGCGAGTTGAGAATCTAAACCCAATAGAAAGGCATTACATAGTTGTCGAGCATATTCTGGTTCTTTAGATACTGATTTATCATAACTTTCATAACTTGTACGATAAGGGCGTAAAAAGCGACTAATGAGAGGTCTAAATTTAAGAAAACTTATTTTTTTATCAGGAATATCAAAAACTAAAGGTTCTAAGAGGTCTTTATATGCATCTAATGACAAAGGTTTATTATTAAGTAAAATCTTGTTTGGATCATTCATCTTACGTTTTACAGTATATTTTTCATCATTGATTTGAAAATCAAGATAAAACTCCCAATCGACTAAAGGCTTTGTCATGTTTTCTTTGGCGTTAGAGCCCAAACAAAAATTAACTAAAGCAATAATAAGGGATTTACCCACTCCATTATAAGTACTTTTCCGATTAACAGTTGCTTTATTCTCCATCTTACCTACGATAATAGAAAGCCCTGTCGGGTTAAATTCAACCGTTTTAAAAGATTCATTATTTGAATAGAGTTTAAGAAGTCGCATGATGGATTTTACCTTTTTCGTCAATTTCTACGGCACCAATAAAATACAATAAGTTAACACCTAATATAATGTTGTCAAAGCTGTGATATGCTGGATACTGAGGGGTATTATTAATTTTCTGAAACTCTTGCCAAAGGTCATCAATACTCATAGGTTTATTAAGGAGTTTCAATAGAAATCCTCCAAGACCAATAAATGATTCTGATAATTTGATATGTTTAGATGGTAAAATCATTATTTCATAGGTGGTGGTTCAAAAATATCACAATATTCAAAATAGTATGCCATCAATACGATAACGGCATCATAAATAGATTTCGTTCTTTGTGGACTTGAATTGTACATAATATAAAAAAATATAGCATCATTTTTCCCTTCTTCATCTTGTATCGAATTTCTCCCATCGTTATAAAGTTCAACAAATCTCTGTCTTAAATCTTCTTTAGTAAAATCACTTTTAAGTTGAAAATATTCATCTACATTTCCCTTCTGATAGCTCCCTACTTTGAGCAAAGTAGCTGGTGACTCAGATAGGTTGTTGAACATTATTTTATCATGAAAATCTAAGTTTATTGGTCTTGATTCTTTTCTAAAATCAATTTCGATTTTCATTATAAATTCAACGACTTCTCTTAATGCAGTAAAATCAATATTACTAATTAAATCTGCTACAGGAAGAAAACCGATAATACTTGTAATTTTATTGTCACTAATCTCCCAAAAAATATTTTCTAAATCTTTGTTTAGGAACGTTTTACAATCAACTTTATATTTTGACTCAAGCTTAGAAAGTGCTTCATGAACAGAAGGAAATGCTCCTTTATATTTATCATTCAAAACATACCGAAAAGTTTTTAAAGGACTAATATAATTCCAATTTTTATATAAACCATCAAAATCTTCTTCAAGTTTTGATAAAGTTTTATTTTCACGTTTTGTTAAATCTTCTGGCGCATAAACTTGATAATAAGTTCCAGTTGTTTTATCGAAGCCATCATTTTTTTTATCGCCCATTCGACCTTGAGGTTTTATAGGTTCAAAATTGGGGTTGTGTTTAGTCATAACTTCGACGAAAAAATCTTCGTAAGTCTGTCCATCACTTACTAAAATTCTATTTATGAAAATTAAATGTGCGATTCGTTTTTCTTGTTGATTCATACAAGGCTGGTTTTGAATTATAATTGCAAAATTATCAAAACTTATTATGGTTTAATGATTAGCATAAAAATAAAATCAAACTTTTATTGGGACAAAGTTAAACACTGCGTTTAATCGAGCACAAATGCAAAATGCCAATAAAACAAATTGTTCTAATAGTATGAAAAATGCCCTTCTTTTAAGTTCTAATTTTTTACATTCAAATTTATATCTTCACCGCTTCTTTCACCGTTTTTTCACTTTTTTCATTTTTACCCACTTTATCCTTAATCCACCACCTTATCAAGAGCGGATTGATAAAAAGATCGCTCGCCAAAGCGGTTATGAGGGTGACAGCTATCAATTTACCCACTGTTACTGAGGGGGGGTGAATGCTGAATATCATCACTAAAAAGCCTGAGAATAAAATAATGGTGGTGAGGAAAACGGGTTTGCCAGTTTCTAAAAGCGTGGTGTGGAGGGCTGTATCAACGGATTCACCTTTTTTTCGATTGATGTTAAAACTACTTAGAAAATGGATGGTATCATCAATGGAAATACCAAAAACGACTGTAAAAATCATTGAAATACCAGCGTCCAAATCCACGCCCAAAAAGCCAATCAACGCGCCAGCAAACACCAATGGGAAAAGATTCGGAATCAGAAAAATAATAATCATCCTCACATTTCGCAGCATCAAACCCATAATCAGCGCAATCAATCCGATTTCCCAAGCCAAACCTTCAATGAGGTCGTTGCGCACGTACATGGCATTTTTATCAATAATATAGCCCGTACCTGTTCGTTTGAACGTCGCTACTGAGGGGTCAGTATTGGTGGCAATCCAAGCATCAATACGGTCTCCTATAGCCATGACTGAGTCAGCCCCTAAATCTGAAATACGAGTAGCAATGCGGGCTTTCGAACCATCTTTTGACAATAAAATATTAGCCGTTGATTTAGGTAAATTCTCTGCAAGTTGTTGATATTCAATGAATTGCGTGGAGTCTTCGGGCATTCGATAAGCATCGGCTCGATTGCCGTAAGTCATTTGGTTGAGGCTTTTATAAATCATCGTCGGCGCACTCACAGAGCGAATAGACGGTATAGATTTCAAATAACTTTCAACGGTATCTATTTGTTTCATCACCTCAAAACCATCTGCACGTTGCCCATTTTGAGCAAAAACGGCATATTCCAAAGGGCGAAATCCAGAGAAAACTTTTTCAAAAAAGAAAAAATCCTCCGTTACTTTTTGACCCAAGGGCATATTGTCTTCAATGCTGTAATTGGTTTTTATTTTTGAAATACCATAAACACATACCAATAAAACACTCGCTGCCACCACCGTAATCAGCCTCGTTCGGAGCTTCGTCACTTCATAAACCCACTGCATAATGCGCTCCACGCGTGTAGTACCCCCCCTCAGTAAAATGAGGTCGTCAGCTGTAAAAAATGACAAAACGGCAGTTGTCAATAGCAAAACCGTGAAATAGGCAGTCATAACGCCCACCGCCGCATTGATGCCGAACTCCTGAATCGGGATAATTCTACTGGTCACGAGGGTAGCAAAACCGACCGCTGTGGTGATAGCTGTCATAAACGTTGCCAAGCCAATTTCCTTCATTGTGATCAAAATAGCCTCATTTTGCGAATGCCCTCGCCGCAATTCATCTATATATTTTGACATCATGTGAATGACATCTGACGTGCCGATAATGACCATTAAAACAGGATAAAGAGCTGCCATTGCGCTCAATTGCCTGCCCCACGCCCCCAGAATGCCTAAAAAAAGCAGCATTGCCAAGCCAATCGAACCCAACGCAATGATGACACTCCACATTCTCCTAAAAATCAAAGTCATAATAATGCCCACCAAAAGAGCGGCAATAAGCGTCGAAACTGCCACCTCTCGTTTCTCCATCCACACCAATTCTTTCTGAAAATTGGCGCGTCCTAAATAATGATAACTTTGAAAATTGAAAGGTTTTATCAACGAATCCAAGCCACTCATCAACACTTCGGATTCTTCAAGCGTCAGTTTATCTTTTGTTTTCAACAATAAAACAAGGGCAGTACCATCCTCAGAGATGAGATTTCGAACAAATCGCTCGTCTTTCAAGACCTTTGCTCTATCCGTTTCATAAAAAGTAGAGTCATCAATATGGATAACGGGGATGCCCGTGATGCCAAAAAGCGTCTTAATAGGGAGTTGAACTTTCGTCAAAGATTGCGCTTGTTTGACATAAGGCAAATCCGAAGATTTCGTCGTCAGACTATCAAATTTTGTTAAAAAATCTTGATTGAAAACGCCGTCTTTGTCGCCTGAACGCTCGACGCCGACGAGTAAAAAATTATCATCGGATTCAAATTCAGTTATAAATTTTTGAAAAAATGCCAAATCCGCATCCCCTTGTGGGAAAAATTGTTCAAAATCGAAGGAAAAACGGAGCGTCGTCACGAAATATATACCGGCTGCAATTAAAACAGCGAAGAGCGAAAAAACGATTTGGCGGTAGCGTAGGAAGTTAAAGGACATAGATTTTTTCAATTTTAAATAGATGCCTTTTAAAGGATTTTAAAGGAAAATAGTTTTTGAAATGCCAGTAAATTTTGCACTCACTCGGCTATTCATCATTTATCATTCATCATTCATCATTACTTATCACTACTTTTGCCAAATTTTGAAAATGAAAATACATCCAGTTCTCATCAATGCCGTAGCGGACGCGCTCACCGACATTTTCCAACAAGGGAAATATGCCGATAAAGTCGTCGAGCAATTACTCAAATCTAACTCGAAATGGGGCAGCCGCGACCGGGCTTTTATCGCCGAAACCACCTACGAATGTGTCCGTTGGTTCAGATTATACTCTATACTGAGGGGTGGTGATTTTGACATTCCCAATTTTATAAAGAAAGATTTCACAGACATCATTGGTGTTTGTTTAATTTTAAAAAATGGTGAAAACATTGATTATAAAGACTTTAAACATTTAGATTATTCTGATTTAAAAACTCAGTTCGACAATATTTCTGAAAGAAAAATTAAATACTCGATTCCCGATTGGATGGATGAAGTGGGCGAAAAAGAATTGAGTGCTGAAAAATGGGCAACTGAATTGGAGGCTTTGAATAAACCCGCTGATGTCGTTTTAAGATGCAATACTTTGAAAATCAAGGTATTAGATTTAAAGAAAAAATTAAATGATATAAATATTGAAACGGAAGATACCCCCCTCAGTATGGACGCATTAATTTTGAAAAAACGCACCAATGTTTTTTCAACCGAACTTTTTAAGAAAGGATTGTTCGAGGTTCAAGATGCAGGCAGTCAATTGATTGCACCATTTTTACAAGCGGAATCGGGTATGCGTGTGATAGACGCTTGCGCGGGTGCAGGAGGGAAATCGCTCCATTTAGCGACCTTAATGCAGAACAAAGGGAGCATTATTTCGATGGATACTGAGGGGCGTAAATTGGAAGAATTGCGTAAACGGGCGCAACGAAATGGCATCAATACTATCGAAACTCGGACGATTGAGTCGGATAAAGTCATTAACCGTTTACACGATTCGGCTGACCGTTTATTGCTCGATGTGCCTTGCTCGGGCTTAGGTGTATTAAGGCGCAATCCTGATGCTAAGTGGAAATTAACACTCGAATTTTTGAACGAAATACGCCTTTTACAAGCAAAAATTCTTCAAAACTATTCAAAAGTGGTTAAAATAGGTGGAAAAATGGTTTATGCTACGTGTAGCATTTTACCGTCTGAAAATGAAAATCAAGTGGAATTATTCTTAAAAAATAATCCAAATTGGAAAAAATTGGATGAAAAAAAAGTGTCGCCTGCTGAAAATGGTTTCGATGGTTTCTATATGGCAAAATTAGAACGTTTGTTCTAATTCGTCGTTTTTTGTGTTTTAATCATTGTCATTTTGCATGAAAAAAATGTGTCATAAAATCGCTTTAGAACAAATGTTCTAAACCTCGTTTTGACGTATTGAAATTATAGAAATCTTGTATTGGTCGTGAAGTAAAAATTGGCACTTTAGAACACTTGTTCTAAACCTCATTTTGACGCATTAAAATTATAAAAACTTTGCATTGGGCGTGGAGTGAAAATTGGCACTTTAGAGCATTTGTTCTAATTTTTTTCAACCTTTTAAAAGCAATGGAACACTGATTTAACTGATGCGACAGATAGTCTTGATTTTTTTTTAATAAAAGATTGGAAACATCTACTTTTGCTCTCCGTTTTACCAATAAAAATTATCAAACTCAATATGAAAGTCTTAAAATTCGGCGGCTCATCGGTTGCCAAACCTGAGCGCATACAGGGCATTATTAGCATTCTCAAGAAATATCAAGATAGAAATGACCGCTTTACGGTGGTTTTTTCAGCATTTGGCGGTGTCACCGACTCACTTTTGGACATGGCAGCCAAAGCAGAAGCGGCGGATATCAGCTATATGGTAGCCTACGAACAGTTCAAAACGCGCCATCTCGAAGCCGCTCAAGCACTCGTTTCCAATGAAAGATTCAAGCAAATCAAGCCGCACTTGCTTCAAAATTGTGAAGATTTGCTCGGTGTACTGAGGGGTATCTATTTGATTCGCGAGGTTTCTCCACGCACGTCCGACTATGTTGTGAGCTTTGGCGAGCGCATGTCGGCTTTCATTATTGCTCATGTTTTGGATGAATCAGGTGTGCCAGCAGAGTTTCTCGACGCTCGAAAAGTGGTGAAAACGGATAAGCATTTTGGTGCAGCAAAAGTCGATTTTGAAGTAAGCGATGTATTAATTGCCGATTATTACGCCAAACATGCCGATAAAGTGCAAATTGTAACGGGTTTTATAGGCTCGGCGAAGGGCAGTGGAAAAGATACCGACTTTGGTTTGACCACAACGCTTGGGCGCGGTGGCTCTGATTATACAGCCGCAATTATTGCCGCAGGACTCAACGCAGAGGTGATAGAAATTTGGACAGATGTGGATGGCGTTTTGACTGCCGACCCACGCAAAGTGAAAAAAGCCTTCACCATTCCGACCATGACCTACGCTGAAGCGATGGAAATGAGTCATTTTGGCGCAAAAGTGATTTATCCGCCGACGCTTGTGCCTGCTTTGAAGAAAAATATACCGCTTTATATCAAAAATACTTTCAATCCTGATTTTGTTGGAACGTTCATTTCTACAGAAAAAAATCCAACAGGTCATGCCGTGCAAGGCATTTCTTCTATTTCCAACGTGTCGCTTTTGACGCTTTCGGGCAGTGGTTTGTTTGGTGTGCCAGGTGTGGCAGGTCGATTGTTTAGCGCATTAGCAACGGGCGGTGTGAATGTGATTTTGATTACGCAAGGGTCTTCGGAGTCGAGTATCAGCTTTGCCGTTCAGCCGACAGACATGAATAAAGCGCGGCGAGTGGTAGAAAAAGCCTTTGAATATGAGTTAAAAAACGATACCGTTGCCCCCCTCAGTATAGAAGCCGATTTGGCAGTGGTGGCGATTGTCGGGGAAAATATGCGTTTCCGTCCGGGCATTGCGGGCACAATGTTTCAGTCTTTAGGAAAAAATGGGGTCAATTGCGTGGCGATTGCGCAGGGGTCTTCTGAGTTGAATATTTCGGTCGTAATTCCGCGCAGCGATGAAGCGAAGGCTTTGAACGCTTTGCACGAAGGTTTTTTCCTTTCAGATACCCAAACGCTCAATATTTTTATGACGGGTGTCGGCTTAATCGGTAGTACTTTATTGAAACAAATAGCCGCGCAAGCCGCTTTTTTGAAAGATAATCGCTCGATGGAAATCAAAGTGGTGGGCTTATCCAACAGCCGTAAAATGTTATTTGATGAAAAAGGTATATCTTTAAAAGATTGGAAATCAACACTTTTGGAAGAGGGCGAGGAAGCAACCCCCTCAGTATTTTCATCAAAAATGAAGGGTTTGAACTTGCCCAATACCATTTTTATTGACTGCACAGCCAATGCCGATGTAGCAAAATTATATGAAGGCATTTTAGAAGAATCCATCTCTATTTCGACGCCGAATAAAATTGCTAACTCAGGCAGTTATGCCCATTATCAGAAATTAAAAGCTGTTGCACGTAAGCGAGGCGTGAAATTTTTATACGAAACGAATGTCGGCGCAGGCTTGCCCGTCATCTCAACTTTGACGGATTTGATTAATTCTGGTGATCAAATTCTTAAAATTGAAGGCGTTTTGAGTGGTTCGCTGTCTTTCATTTTCAATAATTTTAAAGAAGGCACTTCATTTTCTGACATCGTGAAACAAGCGCGTGAACTCGGCTACACTGAACCCGACCCACGCATAGATTTGATGGGCATTGACGTTCGCCGCAAATTAGTGATATTGGCGCGTGAAAGCGGTTTGGCATTGGAGGAATCGGAAGTAGAAATTGAGAATTTTTTACCTCAATCCTGCATAGATGCGCCTACGGTGGAGGCTTTTTTTGATAATTTAGTAGCTGAAGACGCATATTTTACAAAATTAATGGCTGATACTGAGGGGGGAGCATTGCGCATGATTGCTAAAATTGAAGACAATAAAGCAACCATCGGTTTGCAAAAAGTAGATTCTCAAAACCCCTTTTTCCAACTCAGCGGCTCGGACAATATGATTGTTTTTACTACGGAAAGGTATAAAGAGCGTCCGTTGGTAGTGCGTGGTCCGGGCGCAGGGGCTGAGGTGACAGCAGCGGGTGTATTTGCGGAAATTATTACGATTGGGAATTATTTGTCGTAAACATCTAACAATACTACGAGGTTTTAAAAACCTACGGCATATACTTAACTATGTTCTTACGAAATCATAAAGAGTCCAGAGGACTCTCACGTTTGTAGAGTGACAAACGAACCTCACTTT
>JAYTUY010000216.1:0-4411 GCA_043744275.1 Saprospiraceae bacterium | reverse complement strand
AAAACCTCATAGGTTTAATTCGTTGATAATCAATAAGTTACAAAATAAAAATAAAATAAAATTATTTAAAACTACTTACTTACCCCCTCAGTAATTGGGCTATTATTCGCCGTTTCCGAAGCATTTTCTTTAGAAATTTTAGAAAAAACAGGCATCAACATAAAGCAAACGACAACTGGCACTACACCAGCCAATAAGGCAATCCAACCGCCTGATAAAGCAGCACTCACGTTTTGAGTAGCCGACATTGCTACGATTACGGGGATATACATTTTGCTCCAAAACATGACGCCATCTTCCATGTCTTGAGTAAAAAGCCCGTGCTTTTCCATCCATTGATTGCACAATATCAAGAGAATCATGGCAAAACCCACACCGCCGACATTGGCATCGATGTGCAATAGTCTGCCAAATGTTTCGCCGATGAGTTGCCCAATAATGTAACATCCTGCCAAAATGGCTACGCCGCGTATAATCATTTTTTAAAGTTTTTTTAGTTAAAATAGCTTTTTCAAATCATTTTTAGTCACTTTCCCCATCGCATTGCGAGGCAATTCTTCCACGATTTTATACTGACGAGGAACTTTATAAGAAGGCATCAATTCCCGAATCCAAGTATTAATTTCAGATGTATTAATGGCATTATCTTTAGCCATTAATACCGCCACCACCAATTCACCCCACTCTTCATTGTCGATACCAATGACGCTGCAATCCTCTATATGCGGATGCGTCCTGAGCACTTCTTCAATTTCGAGAGCAGATATTTTATAGCCACCTGATTTGATAATGTCTATTGAATTGCGCCCTAATATTTTATAGTAGCCCCCCTCAGTAATGGCTACATCGCCCGTTTTAAACCAACCATTTTCTGCAAAAGTAGCCGCAGTGGCTTCAGGTTTTTGCCAATATTCAAGGAAAACATTCGCGCCGCGGACTTGAATTTCGCCTGCTTCTCCTTCATTGACCACCATATTATTCTCATCCACCAAACGCACCTCTACGCCTGGCAAAGGCATTCCGATATGCCCCGCTCGTCTGATGCCATTGTAGGGATTGCTAATGCCCATACCTATTTCAGTCATGCCGTAGCGTTCCAAAAGGCGGTGTCCACTTATCTTTTCCCATTTTTCCATAACAGAAACAGGCAATGCCGCCGACCCCGAAACCATCAACCTAAAACGCTTCATGATAATTGAAATCTCCATTTGGTCTGTAGCCGCAAGGCTTTCCCAATAAGTGATGAGCTTGAAATAAATAGTCGGAACTGCCATAAAAACGTTGATTTTACCTCGTTTGAAGGCATTAAATACCCCCTCCGCAGAAAATTCAGGTAAAAATTCGCACACAGCACCCGACCATAAAGCACAACCAATGACGTTGATAATGCCATGTACATGATGCAAAGGCAGGATGCATAAAATATGGTCGGTGTCTCGCCATTTCCATGCTTCTACGAGCATCGATATTTGCGCTTCGATATTGGCGTGCGTGGTGACTACTCCTTTTGGAAGGTTCGTAGTGCCGCTCGTGTATAAAATCATGGCGCGACGATGTGGTTCTATATTGGGTAAATCATCATTAGAAATTTCAGGCATATTTTGAAAATTTACCCATATTTTCTCTTGTAAAACGATTAATCGAATGCCTTTTTCAACTGAAAGAGGCTTCAAAAGCATTTCATACTGAGGGGATACCACAATAATCTCAGCAGCAGTATCTTCAATAACATATTGCAAAGACGCCAACGGATGCGATGTACAAAGTGGCACTCCTACCCCACCTGCTTGCCAAATTGCCCATTGCACAGCGACATAATCGAAGCTCGGGGAGACCATAAAAGCCACTCTTTTTTCCGATAAATCTTCTTGATTTTCCAATAAATGGCTGGCAAAATGCCTTGAAGCCGACCATAAATCATGGTAGCTATAAGATTGACCATTAGAAATAATAGCCGTATTGGTGAAATGTGGTGCGAATGCTCCATCAAGCTGAAAGCATGACTGCATGGCGTTGTTGATTAATTTGAGCATATTTTTCGTTTTGTCAATTCAATTTTAACCTATTTTTTGCTTTAATCCTTCAATTGTTGCGTCGTACATCAAGCGAATATCTTCAAAAGCTTCTTTTTCTAAATGAATAATGGCATCCATCACCAATTCGCGCAACTCTTTATTTTGACGATAATCTTCAAGCCCAAGCGGTCTTTCATAAAAGGCTTCCAAGCCTATTATCAGCGATTTAGCTTTTTTATCTTCCTGCAAATAGTCGATTGCGGCTTCTGTCAATTGAGGGTTTTTATGCACTAATTCCTTGATTCGTTGCCTTTCTGCGAAGTGTTTATCGTCTTCCAACTCTTGTAATTTGACTGTTAATTGTTGAATTTCTTCCTTTTTTTTCTTTTTCGTCAACTCTTCTTTTTGATCGGTATAACCATTTTTCAAAGCTTGAACAAAAAATCCCGAAGGATTAGACTTAATTTGACCATCCATTTTAGCCCGATTGGTGATGCGAATCGCTTGATTTATTTGCTCTTCATTATAAGTTTTAATCAAATCAGCAAATACAAAAGGCGTGACGCCCAAACTTTCAACCACTTTTGGATAAAAAAGAGAGAACAATCGGTCTTTTTCAGTGCTCATAGATTCTGAAATATGTAAAATTGTCACCCTTTCCGAGTCGTCATACTGAGGGGGTATTTCTATAGCTGGCACTTGCCCATCAAACAAAGTAGGTTGTTTAATTTTAGTCTCTTCATTGCGCGCAGTGTTCAATTCCTCTTCATTTTTTTTATGAAAATAGAAACAAACTGCCGTCACCTTCCTCCCCTCTTTCAATTTTTCAACTTCCCTAATATTCAAATCGGTGTATCGATTGATTTCCCTCACTGCTGGTTGAATCACTTTTTGATAAAAATTGGGAAAACGAGGGTATTCTTTTTCCAATTCAAACATGCGTTTCATTTCTTCATACTCAAAAGTCCTATTTCCAATCACCTCGTATTGTTTCAATAACTCATAAATTCTAATCGCATACGTTCCCAATTTGGTTACGTTTCGCAGGTCGTATGTTGTAAAACTCTTTTGCAATTGCAGTAAAAACGGCTTCATTTCCTGCTCAATCGTCAAATCAATGTACTCTTGATTCTCACTTCTACCCTCTTTTCCTTGCGTTGAGTAGTCAATTTTCCTCAAAATATGGTATTGCATCTCTCTCGGCTTGCCTTTATCCTCGTATCTGACGTAAAAACTCTTGTTCATAAGCTTTTTCGCACCTTCGCGAAGCATATCATAAGATTGGTGTGTTTTGAGGTTAAACATCTTCACAATATCCTTGTACCAAACCCGATAAACGCTGAAATCATTGTCCTCCCGACGGATTTGAGCGAGTACAGATAGGAAAAATCGAGTTTCCCAGACATCGAATTTATATCGTGCCTCAATCAAGTCATTTGACTTTCTTATAAGCGTAATACCTTTGTTTTTCTTGTTTTTATTGTTTTTTTCCATAAAAAAACTATTAATATCCTTTGAGATAGAAAAATTAAGAATAACTAAATTGGGAATAAACCATAACCGATTTGGGATGAATATTGAAAAATGCCATAATTGGCTTCAAAAGTAACTAAATTGGGAAATAAATCAACTGTTTCCAAGTGTTTTTTCCCAAATTAGTTACTATTCCTCCCAAATCGGGTACTGTTCCCCAAATCAGTTACTATCCATCCCAATTTAGTTACTATTCCTCCCAATTTAGTTATTCTATTTCCCATTTTAGTTACTATTCCTCCCAAATTGGTTACCTTTACCCTCATAACTAATTGATAATCAATCAGTTATGAGGGTATAAAAGATTAAAAGATTAATTAAAAGAGAGAAACAACAACAAAAGGATTCCCTTTTGTTGTTGCCTCTTTATTTAATTAATTCCTTGTTTAAATTATGTTTGTTTTATTGCGCGGCGCGGCGATGTGATTAGAGGTGTTATATTTTAAGTACCCTTTGAATATATTAGAGACATTATTTTTATAAAGATATAAAGACATAAAGATTTATTTGTCTCTTACCTTCATTGACCCCCTCAGTATTTAATCGGTTTTGTAGTGTATAATTACTGTAAATGCGAATTAGGAGTTAAAAATAAAGAGTTATTGACAATATTACACATTTAACCGCTTTGCGGTTAGGGCAATCCACTCCCTTTAACCCTCCGATTACATCGAAGGTTATTCATATTCAATCGCTCTGCGATTATTTTAGTCCATTATTATCTTTATGCGAATAATGGGTTTGCCAAGGGCATTCCTTCGGAAGAAAATGCCTTTAGGCATATAATATCGGTAGAAAGTGTCGAAAAATCTGTTGTAAGTCCCAGAGGGACGATATATTTAATGATGAATATATCGTGGCTA
>JAYTUY010000215.1:0-16135 GCA_043744275.1 Saprospiraceae bacterium | reverse complement strand
CGTCCCTCTGTGACTTACGACAAATTTTTCGCTACTTTCTACCGATATTATATGCCTAACGGCATTTTCTTCCGAAGGAATGCCCTTGGCAAACCCATAACTATCAACTTTCAACTATCAACTTTCAACTATCAACTCATAACAACCAACTAAGAAAAGTATTTACCAAAAAGATACAACAGTCCAATAGTTAAGACCAAACTAAGGACAACCCATAAATATAATTGTCGCCACGATTTGACAAAGGGCGGTAGAGAATCATTTTCGTCTGGATGCGTCATATTCTTTATTTTATACTGATAAAGGCGGTAAAATAGGATATATTTTTTTAATAATGGAAGGTATTAGACAGAGCGTTTTAATTTAAAAGAAAAAATGAAACATATTGACTTACAATTTCGTCAAACAACACTATAACAACGATTCTTACTGAGGGGGTACTTGTGCCGCCAATAACTCAACAATTAAACCTTTTTTTTTAATTAAAAAACTATGAAACCATGCCTAAAAAAATGGCAACCCTCGTTTCTCTCAGCGTTGACGACCTCGTCAAGGAAATCGCTGAACATCAAGCCCGCACTTTAGAATTGTTTAAGCAATTGGGCGAAACCATTGAAAAACGCACAGAAGGCAACGCCTTTTTGAGCGATGACAATGCTAATGCCGCTAAATATTGGCTCAAAGTGGCTGAGGATCACCCTGAAATCTTAGCTGCTATCTATGATGCAGAAGATTTTAGAACTAAAACACTCGCTTTTGAAGCCATCAACAATGTGCGGAAGCAAGTAGAGGATCTCGCGATTGTGTTGAAATCACCACGCGATATTATCTCTAAAGATTGCTGTTGGTATATTTCTTATGTGGCAAGACAAGCCAAAGCGTTCCAATCCAATCCTATTTTCAAAAAGATTGTACAAGATGCGCCCGTTTTGAGAGAAGCCGCTAAAAAAGAGAAAACACCAACGCCTGTGGTATCATCTAATTGATGATAAGGAGTAGCTAACTCATACTAATTGACTGCAAAAAGAAACCGTTAGGGATGTTGAAACATCTTTAGCGGTTTTTTTTATTGGGAGATTTATAATTGTGATTATATTCGTGATTTAAATCTAACGAAATAATCAAACATAGAATGAGTACACAAACAGTTGATAAAAAAACACTCTGGTCGGTCATTGGGGCATCGTCTATCGGCACATTGATTGAGTGGTATGATTTTTATATTTTTGGAACGTTGACAGTCATCATTTCTCAACAATTTTTCCCTTCCAACAATCCTACGGCAGCTCTTTTAGCAGCTTTAGCGGCTTTCGCGGCAGGGTTCTTAGTGCGTCCTTTTGGTGCTCTGGTTTTTGGAAGATTGGGCGATATTGTGGGTCGAAAATACACGTTTTTAGTCACCCTGCTTTTGATGGGCACTTCTACTTTCTTGATTGGCTTAGTTCCGAGCTATAAAGATTTTGCAGGAGCACCCTATGTCATTTTATTGCTTCGATTAGTACAAGGTTTGGCATTGGGCGGCGAATATGGCGGTGCGGCAACCTACGTTTCTGAGCACGTGTCCGCCAAAGAGCGCGGTTATTACACCAGTTTCATCCAAACCACCGCTACATTGGGTTTGTTCTTAGCGTTGGGTATTATTTGGTTAACAAAAAAACAAGTGGGCGCGGACGCTTTCAATGAATGGGGCTGGCGGATTCCTTTCTTGATTTCTATTCTTTTAGTGGCTGTTTCCGTCTATATTCGTTTAAAAATGGCTGAATCGCCGTTATTTTCTAAATTAAAATCCGAAGGCAAGACTTCTGCCAATCCGTTGAAAGAGAGTTTTGGTAACAAAGAAAACTTGAAAGTCGTTTTATTGGCATTGTTTGGTGCAACGGCTGGACAAGGCGTAGTTTGGTACACGGGTCAATTTTATGCCAATTCTTTTATTCAAAATACCCTCAAAGTGCATGACGACCAACGCATTACTTTGATGTTGATAGCCATTGCGTTAGCCACTCCCTTTTTTGTTATTTTTGGTAAATGGTCGGATAAAGTGGGGCGCAAATGGATTATGATGGCAGGTATGTTGATAGCGGTCGTGTCTTATTTCCCGATTTATAAAACAATGAATGCTTTGGCAGATGGCGCAACTAAACAAATCGTAGCAGCGCAATCATCCATATCAAACACCATAGCCGCCGATATTAAAAACCCTTCGGACATCATCACCACCACCGCTATCAGAAACGTCTATACTGATGGCACTTATATCGAAGAAATAAAAAAAGAAACGCAGTTAGCAGACGCCACAAAGCCCGCTGTCAAGCCCGATATAAAAAAGACCGTATATTTAAGTCAAAGCAACTATTGGATAATGATGCTGTTGGTGTTTTTCCAAATATTACTCGTTACGATGGTGTACGGACCTATTGCCGCCTTTCTCGTCGAATTATTCCCGACACGTATCCGTTATACCTCTATGTCATTGCCTTATCATATCGGCAACGGCATTTTTGGTGGATTGACGCCTTTTATTGCTACTGCTTTAGCTGCTGCAGGCGGGGCTGCCAAATTCAATGGTTTATATTATCCGATAGCTATTGCCGCCGTGAGTTTAGTCATCGGTACGCTTTTTTTGAGTAATAAAATAGATGAAGATGTGAATGATTAAAGGTTGATTTTCATACCCCTCAGTATAAAAGCCTATTTTATGCGAATTACGGGTTAAAATGCAGTCAACACAAGGTCGATAGACCTAAAATATCGGTAGAAAATCGAGAAAAACACCTCTCAAATCCCGTAGGGATAAAATATTTCAACGCTGCTATATCGTGGCTACGCCACTTTGGAGCATTTTATGGCGGTTTTCTACCAATATAATCATGCCTATCGGCATTTGAACCCGTAATTTGCCTATTTTAGCAATAAAATGATTGTAAGAAGCTATAAATCCATAAATGATGAATAATATAAAGAAAATTATCGGCTTAGCCTGTATTATTATCGGTATTGCTGCCGAATATCTACTCATCACTGCTATCACAAGCGGTTCTTTGGTAAAAAACGCAGAAGAGAATAAAATTTTCGCTCTCACGGTTATTCCAGTGTCTATACCCGTTATTTTAGGCGGTTTGGTCCTATTTGGGTACTATGCACTGAGGGGGGAGTATGGTCAACCGAAAGATTAAGATAAAAAATGCCGTCTCTCTGGAACTTGGAGCTTTTTTTTAGGCGATTTCCCCCCAACCCCCAAGGGGGAGCCGTTTGGAAGTCGTTAAAATTGTTTCATTTATTAAAACAACAGTGAGTTATTGTCATTATCAAATTAGATAAAAGAATTAATAAGTGAAATAATGTCATTCGCCCATTTTATTCCAATTGGCTCCCCCTTGGGGGTTGGGGGGAAATCGTCCAAAAGTTGGAGGGCAAACGTCCGAAAAAACGCTCAATTTTATCGAATCATTTATAAATAAAGTTCAGTTATGAGCTACATTATCAAAACAATAGAGCAGTATAGAGCTGACTACGCCAGCAGCGTGAAAAATCCCGAAGCCTTTTGGGCAAAGCACGCAGCCCGCTTTACATGGCGCAAAAAATGGGACAAAGTCTTGGAATGGGATTTCATCAAGCACGATGTGAAATGGTTCATCAATGGCAAACTCAATATCACTGAAAATGCTTTAGACCGCCACCTCAAAACCCAGCCCGACAAGCCCGCTATTATCTGGGAGCCCAACGACCCTAACGATGCAGGGCTGACGCTCACGTATAAAGAACTCCACGAAAAGGTCTGTCAATTCGCCAATGTTTTGAAAGCGCAGGGCGTCGTCAAAGGCGACCGTGTCTGTTTATATATGCCCATGATTCCTGAATTAGCCATTGCCACGCTCGCTTGTGCGCGGATTGGAGCGATTCACTCAGTGGTGTTCGGTGGTTTCTCTGCCCAAGCCGTTGCCGACCGTATCAATGATTCGGCGTGCAAAGTATTGGTCACATCCGACGGTGCATTTAGAGGCAATAAAGAAATTAAACTGAAAGATATAGCTGATGAAGCCCTATCTCATACCCCCTCAGTATCCAGCGTGATTGTGGTGAAAAGAACCCAAAGTTTCGTGCATTGGCATCCCGTGCGCGATAAATGGTGGCATCAAGAAATGGAAAATGCCTCCACCGATTGCCCAGCCGAAGAAATGGACAGCGAAGATATGCTCTTCATCCTCTACACTTCGGGTTCAACGGGCAAGCCCAAAGGCGTGGTGCATACGACAGGTGGCTATATGGTTTATGCCCATTATACCTTTCAAAACGTGTTTCAATGCGGTAAAAATGATGTGTTTTGGTGCACTGCCGATATTGGTTGGATTACGGGGCATTCGTATATCGTCTATGGTCCGCTACTCGCAGGGGCTACGACCGTGATGTTCGAGGGCGTTCCGAATTGGCCCGATGCAGGTCGTTTTTGGGAAGTCATTGATAAATATAAAGTCAATCAATTCTATACAGCACCAACGGCTATCCGCGCACTGATGGCAGCGGGTTTGCAATACGTTGCACCCTATTCTTTAGCGAGTTTGAAAACATTAGGCTCAGTCGGTGAGCCGATTAATGAAGAAGCGTGGAATTGGTACTATAAATACATCGGTAAAAGCCGTTGCCCGCTCGTGGATACATGGTGGCAAACCGAAAACGGCGGTATCATGATTTCGCCCATTCCGAACGTCACGCCACTCAAGCCGACGATGGCGACGCTGCCTTTGCCAGGCATTCAACCCTGCCTGCTCACGCCCGAAGGAAAAGAAATAGAAGGCAACGATGTGGAGGGCTTATTGTGCATCAAATTTCCGTGGCCAGGCATCATCCGCACCACTTATGGCGATCATGAACGAGCACGTTCAGTCTATTTTGGACCATTCCCAGGGTATTATTTCACAGGCGACGGTGCGCGGCGTGACCACGATGGTTATTACCGCATTATCGGCAGAGTCGATGATGTCATCAATGTATCGGGTCATCGAATCGGTACGGCAGAAGTGGAAGACGCTATCAACAAGCATCCGTTTGTTGTCGAATCAGCGGTCGTGGGTTATCCGCACGACATCAAAGGGCAGGGCATTTATGCCTTTGTCATCTGCGATAGAGAGATTCACAGTGAAAAAGCCTTTAAAGACGAGGTGTTGATAGAAGTAACTAAACAAATAGGCGCGATTGCGAAGCCCGATATTATTCAAGTGGTCACGGGCTTGCCCAAGACGCGTTCGGGTAAAATTATGCGCCGTATTTTGAGAAAAATTGCTGAGGGCGATGTATCTAACTTAGGCGATATTTCAACTTTGCTCGACCCCTCAGTCGTGGAGAGTATTAAGGAAGGTGCGCCGACTTTGAAGAAGGAGAAAGGATAAATGAGCAAATAATGGTGACGGTAAATAAACCTATAAGGTTTTTAAAACCTTATAGGTTTAATTATCAACGATTTACACATTTTATTTTGATTAAAATGATAAAATAATAGTCTTTTATTCAAATTAAAAAAGAATACTAAAACAAGATCTAACATGACCTACGAATCCCTCTACGAGCGCAGCCTCAGCAATCCCGAAGGCTTCTGGCGAGAACAAGCTCAAGCCATTCATTGGTTCAAATTCCCAAAGACTATTTTATCGAAAGATAAGGAAGGATTGTATCGCTGGTACAAAGGTGGCAAGTTGAACACCTGCTATTTGGCTGTGGACAACCATGTGGAAAACGGACGTGGCGACGAAACAGCTATTATCTACGATTCACCTGCTACGGGCGTGAAAAGGCAATATTCATATCGTCAATTGCAGCATGAAGTCGCCAAATTTGCTGGATTACTGAGGGGTTTAGGCGTCGAGAAAGGCGATAGAGTCATCATATATATGCCTGTGATACCAGAGGTCACTTTTGCGATGCTGGCATGTGCTCGTTTGGGAGCGATTCATTCGGTGGTGTTCGGCGGCTTTGCAGCGCATGAATTAGCCGTCCGCATAGATGATGCCACGCCAAAAGTGCTGCTGATGGCAAGTGGCGGCAAGGAGTTAGAAAAAATAATCCCCTACAAGCCCATTGTCGATAGAGCCTTAGAAGAAGCCGAACACAAGATCGAACACGTGGTCTGCTATCAACGAGACTTCGTAACGGCGGATTTACTGAGGGGTAGAGACAAAGATTGGCAAGAGCTGTTGGCAGATGCTCAACCTGTTTCGGAATGCGTACCCGTTGATGCCACTGATCCACTTTATATCATCTATACATCAGGCACAACAGACAAACCTAAAGGCATTTTGCGCGACAACGGCGGTCATGCAGTGTCCTTATATTATTCTATGAAATATGTTTATGGTGTTCAAACGGGTGATGTTTTTTGGGCGGCGAGCGATGTGGGTTGGGCAGTTGGGCATTCATTTATGATTTACGCGCCTTTAATTATGGGTTGTAGCACCATAATGTATGAAGGCAAGCCCGTCAAATCGCCTGATGCGGGGGTGTTTTGGCGAGTCATTTCAGAATATGGTGTCAAGGTCTTTTTTACCGCTCCAACGGCCATTCGAGCCATTCGGAAAGAAGACCCAACAGGAGAATTGTTCAAACAGTATGATTTATCTAAATTAAAATACCAATTCCTTGCAGGCGAGCGATGCGATGTTTCCACGCTCGATTGGTTGAGTGGGCAGCTTAATCGCCCAGTGATAGACCATTGGTGGCAGACGGAATCGGGCTTTCCGATGCTCACCAATTTTGCTGGTCTTGATTTATTTCCCATTGTGCCAGGCAGTGCAGGCAAGCCTGTGCCGGGCTTCGATATTCAGATTTTGGATGAAAAGATAGAAGAGCAATCGCCTGATACTGAGGGGGCGGTGGCGATTCGCTACCCTTTGCCGCCTGGCTGTTTGCCCACGCTTTGGAATGATACGGCTCGATTCAAAGATGCATATTTAGCAGCCTATCCAGGTTTTTACTTCTCAGGCGACGGTGGCTATAAAAATACTGAGGGGTATGTATTTATCACAGGACGCATCGACGATGTCATCAACGTCGCTGGTCATCGTCTTTCTACTTCGGCTATGGAGGAAATAGTGTCATCGCATCCTGCGGTAGCGGAGTGTGCTGTCATCGGCATTGAAGATGACATGAAAGGGCAAGTGCCTGTGGGCTTCATGGTGCTCAAAGGCGGTGAGAATATATCTGAAAAACAGTTGGAAGACGATTTAATACAAATGGTGAGGCAACAACTCGGTGCGGTCGCCTATTTCCGCCGCGCCGTGATAGCCAAGCGATTGCCTAAGACGCGTTCGGGGAAAATATTGCGTAAAATCATGCGTCATATTGCCGATGGTAAGCCATTCAGTGCCCCTTCGACTATAGAAGATATAACGGTTTTGGATGAATTGAAGGAATTGATGGCTGAAAAGGGGATTGGGCAGGCATTTTTGAAATCGTGAAAACAAAAAATCCTTTAAGCCGTGCAGCTTAAAGGATTTTATTCTCAGGACACTTTAACGTTTCGCTTCGTTAAATGATCAGTAATAAGAAAAAATTTTGCATTTAAGTTCAAAGGGAAGAACCTAACTTTACTTTTTCTATGACCAAACGTGAAATTTACTAAATCAAAATTCATGGGATGTATAATCTGAATTCTTTATATACACTTCAATTTATATAATTTTATCTTCATTCAATTTCTACACAAAATTAACCTTTTATTAACAACTGTGAAATACCTCAATAATGGTATTTTGTATATACAAAAATCGAAAATTTTTAATACTTATATTTGAATTGATTTAAACACAATTTTATGTAAAATATTGATTTTAAATAAATTAAATATAAAAATTTATTCAACTATTTAGTAAATACGGAATGCGAACGTCATATTTTGTTTCAATAGACAAACTCCTATGTTGAGGATGATTCCATACGCGCATCTTATCGTCTTGAAGAATTACCAATAAACCGACTCCTTCTTCCTTGCATAAATTGAGCAATGCCATAGGCTCAATAAAAGATTTTCTTTTAAAAATTTCATCTCCTACAACCAGCCAATTTTCATTGGCAGGCAACCGACAATCGGGTATAAATTGATACAACGACAGGTTGGAAGACTGCTTCAATTCTCGACCTAAATCCTCTGCTCTAAAAATAGAATAAGCATAATAAACACCACAAGCGAAGCAGCCCATAATAAAAGAACCCATTGGAGTACCGAAAGGAAAAAGCCCAATAAATATAATCATTCCAGCTATCACGGATTCTATCAAAACAAAAGACCTATTGGGTTGAGGAACACGAATATTGGCTTGCAGCCAGTCCTTATTTTTTTCGAAGTGAGCCACATCAAAAGGTGTAACTGACACCAATACGTGCCGCCCTTCTTGCTGAAAAGATAAGGCTCCTTCCAGCAAATCGCCTGCGCGCGAGCTGACGTATTTGCCCTTGATACATCTATCATTATTGGAAAGTCGTGGATAATATTTCTCGCTCAGATGCAACAAAGCAGCATCGAGCAATTGGTGGCGCGAACGCATGAATATGGCTTTGATAGGAATGGGAGGCATCATTGATATTTTAGAGAGTCAAATATATCTTTCCTACAAAATTAAAGAAAAATATATTACAAAACCTAATATTTTGTTAGTGCCATCACCACATTACTTATTGCTCATTATCTAATTTATACTGAGGGGTGTTTTAATTGAAAATTTTTCATTAGCAATAAGCTTCATTACAATTAGTCGTTTCCGTTTCAAAAGTCGCGTGTTGGATATTTTCATGCTCTAATTCATGTCGAACTTGTTTTTTTAAGGCGGCAATTTGTTCATCAGTTTGATTATCTTCTAAAATGAGATGCGCAGTGAGTGCATTTTGAGTGGTGCTGATAGCCCAAATATGGACGTGATGAATATCTTTAATACCCTTTTGTTGCTTAATTATTTGTTGAATATGGTTGAAATCAATACCATGTGGTACGCCATCCATTGACAATCGAAGGCTATGACTGAGCAAACTCCAAGTGCTGAAAAGAATAGTAGCCGCTATCAAAAGGCTCAAAACAGGGTCAATCCAAGTCCAATTTGTATAAAAAATAGCGATACCGCCTATCACCAAACCGACTGACACAAGGGCATCTGACATCAAATGCAGGTAGGCACTTTTCACATTCAAATCTTTTTCCTTATTTTTCAAAAACATCAATGCAGTGCCTGTATTAATCACGATGCCGATGGCAGCTACAATGGCGATGGTTGTGCCCGATATGGGTTCAGGATTTAAAAACCGGTGGAGTGCCTCATAACCAATAGCTCCAATAGATACCAACAGCACAACAGCATTCAGCAAAGCCACCAATATGGTCGTCTTTTTATAACCATAGGTGTATTTTGAATTGGGTTTGACCTTACTCATTCGGATGGCGAAAAGCGATAAGGCGAGGCTGCCCACATCCGCTAAATTATGCCCTGCATCCGAGAGCAACGAAAGAGAATGAATAGACAAACCAACAATCACTTCAAGGACGACAAAAAGAAAATTGAGCGCAATGCCTACAATAAATGCTCTGTTAACATCTGATTCATTAACTGTATGGCTATGGTTGTGATGGCTGTGATCATGTGCCATATAATTTGAATTTTTGAAAAGACCCCCTCAGTATTATGAAAATACTGAGGGGTATCAGGTTGAAAATATGGATTTATTTTGACACTGCGCCCTGCGCATCATACATCACCTCCTTGGTTTTTACACCGTCTTTGTAGGCAATTTCATAAATAAGGGGCTTATTCGACTCGATTTTAGACACTTCCTTGATTTTTATCGCGCCGTGTTCTTTGCGAAAAGCAGCCATCACGGGCGCAGGAATTTCACTTTCAGCGATGCTTGTTTCTGTTTCAAGCCATTCCCCTTTTGGCGAAACGGTAACGGAAATGTCTTTGCCATTGAGTTTAAATTCAGCTTCAAAATCGCCGTTTTTCTCTTTGTCCCAACTCATTTTTCCAATATTCGGAAACTTTTGTTTCACAGTAGCAATAGCCGCTTTTGGTATGTCTTTTTGAGCATACGCAGCCGTGAAAGATAGAATAGCCGCAGCTATTAAAAACATATTTTTCATTTTAAATAATTTTTAGATTTTTTATGAAATAATTACTTAAATATTAATGCTTAAATAATTGATTATCAACTATTTATAAAGTATTTTAACTTGAAATTAGTTAAATGAAAATTGGCGGTCGGAATATAGAAGAGAGGAAATTGCTTTGATAAAAATGCTGCTTAGAATGTGGCAATTCATCTGCCGTTTCAATAGCCACAACATTTTTAAAGCGAATAATTTCAGGTTTATTAACTTGAGAAATTAAAATTAACCCGTTGGATAAATGGTTGAAATTGAATGGTTTATGCGGCTTTTGTTCGTCATTATTATGAGCATCAAACAACCCATCAATATTAATCAGGTGGTCGGTTATGAAATCTAAGACACTTAAATCCTTATCTTCCGTCGCCTTGCAATGCGCATACATAACGGGCAAATCGGGCAGCACAGAGAAATCTCCATTGGGTAAAAACATTTGACCCAATAAAAAATACATGGCTAAAGATAGAATTATTGCTTTTTTCACTGCTTGTTAATGTTTTTACGCATAAATGCCTTAGAACTAATGATAAACAAAGTAAATCCTGAAAAAATAGTTAATATACCAAATATCGAAAACGCTTTCAAAAGCATATTCCCAATATTATCTCGGCTTTGAAAATCCATGGTGTGGAGCATCCAGAGAAAATCAAAAATGCGCCATTTATCGTTCCGAAACCGCTGCACCGTTCCCAATTCTGCTGCTACATACACGGTCGTTCCGCGGGCATCCGCAAAGCTTACGGCATAAGCAGGTAGGGCTTGCTCACGATATTCATGATGATTGTTCACGTCTGTCAAATAAACAGTTTCTTTGATGGATGGTTGCCCTATGAAGGCACTTTTGGCAACATCAATGGCTTCATTTTGAGACAAGGCAGGGCGCAATTTGCCTGTCAGAGCATCCGCCAATTGTACTCGTTTTTTATTTTTTTCAATAAAAACCAATTGATAAGTCGGATGCCCTAAAATGCTCACTAATTGTAATGAAACAAGGCTATCGACTGTTGAAATGTTTCGTAAACTATCTAAAACGACTTTTGGAGAAGCAAAATCGAGCGCAGCAGCCACCTTTGGCGGCGGTGCTTTTTCATAATCACCGTGAATTTCATCCATGTCTGACCAACTGAAATATAAGCCGCCTACTGTCCAAAACAAAAATTGAATGCCGAGCAAAACGCCCATATATCGGTGAAGCCTGCGAATAATAAAACGATTTTTTACAGTCATTTTTTAGTATTTTATAAAATTAATAGACGTTATAAACTTATGCATATAGTCTATATTTTCCATCTTTTGAAGGAATGCCTTTGGCGAAACAAATGCCCTTAGCATATTTTTCTGTTTTGCAAAGGTTGCATTTTTTTTAAAATACTGAGGGGGTAAAATGTGATTCGTTCAGTTGCAAACTTTACCTTTGTTTAAAACAATAATAAAACAACTATGGAAATGCATCAAACAAACAAAACAGCGATTCTTTTCGGTGCTACGGGCTTGGTCGGCGGTTTCGTTTTAGAAAAATTATTGGCTTCACCTGCCTACTCCAAAGTCATTGCTTTTACGAGGAAACCCCTCAGTATTCACCACCCTAAATTGGACAATCCGATTATTGATTTTGAAAAAATGACGACTTATAGCCATTTAATCAAAGGCGATGACCTATTTTTGTGCCTCGGTACGACGATGAAAAAAGCGGGCAGTAAGGAAGCATTCAAACGAGTAGATTTTGATTACCCATTTCAAGCGGCTAAAATGGCAGCAGCGAATGGCGTCAAACAAGTCTTACTTTGCTCGGCGGTGGATGCCAATTCAAAATCTGCTATTTTTTACAATCAAATAAAAGGCATGATGGAAGATGAATTGAAAAAAATGCCTTTTGAAAGTGTTCAAATTTTTCAACCCTCTATTTTGCTTGGAGAAAGGGCGGAAAATAGAACAGGCAAAAGCATTGGCATAGTAGTCTCCAAGTTTTTAGATAAAATTTTTGGAAAATGGATAGGGAAATATCGCCCAGTTGAAGGTGAACAAGTGGCGGCGGCGATGGTGAAGGCGGCTCAATTCAGTAATAAAGGTATGAGTGTATTTAGTTCAAATAAAATGGTTGAAGGCTTGTAGCAATGTAGCGCGGAACTCCAGTTCCGCAATAAAGAAGTTCAACCGTATTGTCATCAATAATTCAAATTAAAAAAAATGGATAGAGAAGTTGTAAAAAAATCAACAGTAACAATTGAAGTGGGCTTGAATAAAGAGAATTTGCCCGTCGAAATCAAGTGGAAAACGTCGGACGCCCCCCCCTCAGTACCGATGCAAGATGCGAAGGCGATGCTCATCAGTTTTTTCGATAGACCCTCACGGGATACTTTGAAAATGGATTTGTGGACAGTGGATTTGCAAGTAGAGGAAATGGACAGGCTCATTTTCCACAGCCTCCGATCGGTAACAGATACCTACATGAAAGCCACCAATAATAAAGAAATGGCTGAACAGATGCAACAGTTTGTCCGATATTTCGGAGAAAAAACGGGGATTATACCACCTAATTCATAGGTAATGAGTAATAGGTAATGAGTAATAGGTAATTGCCTGTTACCCATTGCTTGGAAACCCAAACCCAACCAACAACCCATAACCAACAACCAACAACGCCTCCTTTTTCCACGTGAAAAAGGAGGCGTACCTATTTTGGGGCATTTCGCTTCTTGTTTGAAAATCTTAAATTTGTATATAATTAACATACAAATATGAGCAAGCGAGATTAAATAAACATTATGAGAACGAAAACACATTTTAATTTTCACTGCTCTTCTAAAAATTCTATTCAGCCTTTCAAGTTTATAATAATTTGAAAATCAGTGTTTTACGAATTTTGTTTTTATAAATATTTATCATGAAAATAATTTAACAAACTTTTAGATGATGATTTGATACATCGTTTGAGCGAAAGTATTTGCTTGTCATAAAGATTCTAAAAGGCTGTTTCCCCCCGCATTTGGTAGCCAATACCATGTTCGGGGGTTTGTATTTTAATGAGACATATGAAGTTGCTATCATTCAAACAACACCCTAAAAAGGTAAATTTTATAAAAAAAACAATAATTAACATATTCGATAAAAAGACGCATAAGCCGGACTTTGAAAGTTTTTTTTCCAAACTATTCTGCCGGTTTAAGACTCAATTCAATTTTTAAAATTTAAATTTTTTTCAGACGATTTAAACTTAAACTTTTTTTTAAAAACAATTATTAGATGAAACAACACGGACTTTCTAATTTCAGAACACTTTATTTGATGCTGTGCATTGTTTTTTACGCCTCGATACTGAGGGGTCAAACGCAATTTACAGGACCAGCAAACGGGGATTGGTTCACAGTATCTAACTGGTCGAATGGGCTTCCAGCTATCGGTAATAATGCGACGATACCGGGCGGAGCTTCGGCGATGATTAATGCCCCCCTCAGTGCAGCCTTCAAAATCGAAAGCTTTGGTACACTCACCAATAACTCGACCTTGACGATTAGCGATACGCTTTTTAGCGGTGGGCTATTCACCAACACAGGCTCTATCACGGCTACTGCGAGTGCGCGTATGACGAGTTCAGGCGGTTTGCTTAACTCAGGTGCGCTGAATAATGCGGGCATCATCACGTCTAATTCTCTTTTCACGAACATTGCCTCAGGCATTGTGACCAACGATGGTACAATTTCGCAATTAGCGAACTTAACGAATGATGGGATTATTAACAATAAAACAGGCGTTTTTACTTGTTTTCAACTTTTTAATAACAATAAAACGCTTAAAAATTTGGTCGGGGCTGCTTTCACAATGGAAATCGGTAGCAATTTTACCAATGCCATAGGGGCAGATTTGTCGAATGCAGGTACGTTCAAAAACTTTTCAACTTTTACCAATAATGCTCAAGTCACTAATCTTGGCATTTTCCAAAACAATGGTTTGCAAATGTGCAACGGCACATTCGACAACCTTAGCGGCGGTGTCGTTGATAACCCTGGAACAATTAGCGTTGTAGGTACTTGGAACAATGATGCAGGAGCAACAACAACTGTGGGCTTCAAATTTATTGTTTTGAATTTCGGTACAGTTCAAAATATCGGTATTTTTCAGAACAATAATTTACTACAAGTTCAAGGAGGAGGCATATTCAACAATTTGGCTGGTGGTTTAGTCAACTCGTTTTTTGGCTCAATGATTAACAACGATGGCGATATTATTGTCGCAGTGGGTTCAACAATCATGACCAATGGTGAAATCAATAATTTCAATTTTTTCCAAAATGATGGAACGATTGAAAGCAACAGCGGTGCTAAAATCACCAATTCAGATAGATTTGTCATTACAGGCTTGTTGAAAAACGTCAATCTCATTACGAATAATAGTGAAATGACGCTCACAGGCACTATAGAAAACAACAGTGGTGGCTCGATTGTAAACGCTGGAATTTTCCTTGTTTCTTCAACTGCCAAGATTTTAAATAATTTTGACATCACCAATTTGCCAGGCTCAGCGTTGAGGAATGATGGTTTGATTTTAAATAATCTAAGATTGTTCAACGATGGTGTTTTTGAAAACAACGGCACTTTTACGATAGTAGGCGATTTTTTAAACAGAGCGACTGGCGTTTTTAATAATAATGGCATTACTGAGGTCAAAACAGGTGCTTTGACAAATCAAGGTCAAATAAATAATACCAAGACTTTGATTAATGGCTCTTGTAGCGTCGTTAAGAACTTAGCGACTATTAATAATACAGGTGGTCTTTTTGAAAATAGAGGTATTTTATTTCAACGAGGCACTGTTACGGGCAATGCGATTGTGGCGGCAGGCGGTATCATTCAAACGTCTGCTACCTCGGATGCCCCCTCAGTCTGTATCCCGACTTTGAACACAGGAGCAGATGTCATCGGCGAAGCAAAAGTGTATGCTCAAAGTTTGATGAATGTCAGTTTAGGTTTGGATACTTGTGTTGGGTTTCAATATTTTGTAGAAGATGTGAATAGAAAAGTCTATACCTGCGCTCAAATCGGGCAGACTTTAACGGCTCATTTTAGGCTCGTAACGCGTACAGGCGATTCGTTGACTTGCTCAACTCAGGTGACGGTGACGGATAATATACAACCGACCATCACAAATTGCCCTGCCAATTTGACGGCAACCACTTTTGATACTTGCTCGGTCGTCACTTGGACAGAACCAACGGCGACTGATAATTGTCCAAATTTGACTATAACGGTTGTTTCATCTCCGACTGTTGGGCTTAAAAACGGCTCATGTTTTCCTGTGGGAACAACCACAGTTAAATATAATGCTACGGACGTGAATGGCTTTACAGCTACTTGTAATTTTACAGTGACTGTAACGAAAATTGATACTTGCGCGAATGATATTATTGCGCCAGTCATAGCAAACTGTCCATCAAATCAAGCATTGACAACTACTGATACATGTGCATTAGCCACTTGGAAAACTCCGACAGTGACTGATAATTGCAGCACCCCCTCAGTAATTTTGACTTCTTCACCAAAAGCAGGTTTAGTAAGCGGCTCATGTTTTCCAATCGGAACAACGACTTTGACTTACACGGCTACAGATGCGAAAGGCAATTTTTCAATATGTAGTTTTGATGTCGTTGTAACTAAAATTGATACTTGTTTGAATGATTTGGCTAAGCCTGTGCTTTCAAATTGTCCTACAAATCAAGCACTTTCTACAACAGATACTTGTAAAATTGCGACTTGGTCAGCACCGACGGCAACTGATAATTGCAGCACCCCCTCAGTCATTTTAACCTCTGCACCAAAAGCAGGTTTAGTAAGCGGCTCATGTTTCCCAATTGGAACAACAACTTTGACATACACAGCTACGGATGCGAAAGGCAATTTTTCAACGTGCAGTTTTAATGTCGTTGTAACGAAAATTGATACTTGTTTGAATGATTTGGTAAAACCTATTTTATCAAATTGTCCTACAAATCAAGCATTATCTACA
>JAYTUY010000214.1:0-16166 GCA_043744275.1 Saprospiraceae bacterium | reverse complement strand
TTTTTGTTTTTTTGCAAAAAAACAAAAAACCGTTTACTAAACCCTTCCCGAACCCTTCCCGAGTGCTCTTTCACGGAGTTTCAGTCCGCTCTCATGGAGTTTCAGTCTCATCTCCCACAGTTTCCGCCCTCTCTCATGGAGTTTCAGTTGCCTCTCACCTTGTTTCAGTCCGCTCTCGTGAAGTTTCAGCCTCCTCTCACCTTGTTTCAGTCCGCTCTCATGAAGTTTCAGCCTCCTCTCAGCTTGTTTCAGTGCTCTCTCATGGAGTTTCAGCCTTCACTGCTTCGTATTCGGCTTATAATACTGAGGGGGTGAGGTTTGACCATCAAGGCGTTGCGGTTGTTTGGTAGCGGGGGGTGTAGGCAGAGGGGCGGGTCTTTGGTTTTTAGGTGTGCCGCCTTGTTGTGGTAGGTTATAATCCAAAACCTCTTGGTTGTTTTTGAAGCGGACAGCGATTTTATAGTTCTTACTGATGTTGCGCACTACGGGTGAGAGCATCATATCCATCACGCCACCCGCCCGATTACGAGCTTTGTTGAATATATCGGAGTTCAGGGCTTCGTCTCGGAAGGCTTGGCGGAGTTTGTTGATGTTTTCGTTAAAATCCTGTGTGGTGAGTTCGCGCATCCAGCCGACATCCAAGTTTTCAACTTTTGGGAAGACCTCATGCGAGAGGATTTGAGGTTGTGGCAAGGTCACGACCACCGTTCTGTTTCTATCATCCACCGAAATATCGAGGAATTGGCTCAAATTATAGCCCACTTTGATAACGCTGATGGCGGTAATATCCACATTCGTGCTCGATACATCGTAGCCCCATACCTTCGTAGCATTGTTCACTTTAATGCCTTTTTTATCGCGGACTTCCATGACCGCTAACTCGTTAATCGCCTTCTCTACTTTCTCTTTCATCAAGCCCTTCGCTCGACCAAAATCATTGATGGCTGCCACATCTTGCAGCCTTTTTACCATCGGGCGCAACCCCTCAGTCAAAGCGATGCCGCACGGGGTCTCTACCCGATTGCCTTTTACCGACAGCTTGCCATCCTGCGTTTTCAAGACCGTTGCCATGATGCTGGTAATGAAAAAGCAGGTGTATTTCGACGCTACTTCGTTCAATAAATCCACCGCCGTTGCGCCTTGATTTTCATACCATGTCTGATAGATTTGAGAACTCGTATCAGTCAATCCAATAAAATCATTGAAATACATTTGTCGAATGTACGGGTGCATTTTCCGATATTCATTCACCGCAGCCGTCCTCAATTGATTGCTCAAACCCATCCGATTGGAGACATGCACCACCAAATTGGTATTGAAATTCAATATCAAATCGTCAAATTCCTTCTTGTATCGCTGTGGATTGGAGAGAATTTCGAGGGTCTTTTGTTCATCGAGATTCATCTTGAAATCAGTCGGCACATACGTCATTTGCATGGCTCTCGGAATGCTGCTCTCCCCTTTTTCGCCTGAATAAATATTGTAACCCAATATACCTGCCACGCTGACTAAGCCAATCAGTAGCAATATTTTTCCATATCCCACTTCGGGATTCGGGTTTCCTGGGCGTCTTGCTTGTACTTCGCTCATAGTTTTTATAATTAAATGGTGAAAGTTTGATGATTATTATCCATATTTATAGTCGAATGTAACTTTATTTTTTAAAAACATGTCTTATTGAGACGATATTTTTATTTTTATGAACAAGTAAAACACATACTTGCTTATGAAAGATGCTTGCAAACGGCTTTTTTAAGCTGAAAACAATCAACCATATATGAAACACAGCAAAAAAGGAGAATACTACGGACAACACAACACCATTCAAGAATATACAGGTTTGGTGGTAACTGATACTGAATATACCCATGATTTTGTGGATTGGCATTATCATGAAAATGCTTATTTCACCTATATTTTAGAAGGCATTTTATTTGAAGCGAATAAAAAAGAAGCCTATCAATGTGGGGCAGGGTCGCTCTTATTTCATAATTGGCAAGACCCGCATTATAATCGCAAATCAACCCCTCGCGTGCATGGGTTTCACATCGAATGTGATAAAAACTGGTTCGATGCATTTGACTTAAAATTGGATGCCGTGCAAGGCAGTCGTCGCATTGAACACCCCTCAGTAAAAACGCTTTTTCATAAGATTTACATCGAATCCAAACTGCCTTATACCGATTCTGCTTTCACCACAGAAGATTTATTGCTTCAAGTTTTTTCAGAATTGGCTCATCCTAATTTGTCCAATAAAGCAACTCCAGAATGGGTTAAAAAAGTGAAAGACATCATCTATGAGCAATATGATAACTCTTTGACTCTCAACGATTTAGCCAAGCAACTGAATGTCCATCCTGTCCATCTTTCCCGTGCTTTTCCGCAGCATTTCAATACCACATTGGGCGCGTATATGAGGACAGTAAAAGTTGAAAAATCTCTTATTTATTTATCCAATCCATCCATGTCTTTATCCGAAGTGGCTTATATGTGTGGGTTTGCCGATCAAAGCCATTTTATCCGTTGTTTCAAGGAAGTCTTTCATATCAATCCTTTGATGTATCGTAAAAATGTATTGAAGCAGTGATGTTAATTTCATTCTATTTTAATGTCTTTTTTGATTTTAATTTTGCATTTCTTATCCTTAATACTGAGGGGGTGGCTAATTATAAAAAAATTGAAATGAAAAAAATCATAATCATATTAATCTACAATATGCTCTACTTAACAGCCTTTGGGCAAATCAAAGATATTGTACCAACGGATGGCATTACCAGCCCTTTGCACAAAGCCAACGTGGGTCGGATAACTTTCATGTTAGACAATATTCCGATTGAAATATATAAGGAGTCCGATTTTTTGACAAGTTTTGAATTAAAACGAGTGTCTGATTTGAATATTAGGGTATTTATGGACAATTCTATCACCAATTATCTGCACCAATTAGAGCCTGAAGTTGACCCCGAAGTGCTGATAGTGAGTGGCAATTATCAATTTTCTTTCTTCGTTGACAACCGATTGATTTATAAAGAAAATATACATTATGGTTGCGGTTTGAAAAAGCATACGACCACCACATTTCGAGTGCCGCTTACCAATTCTAAAGGACAAGACTGGTGGTCTATGTATTTATTTGATAGATTTAAAGCCAATGGCGGCGAGCAGGCTTTAACTGATGGGACGCATCTTTTTAAAATTGAAATGAGACCTTATATTAAAATGAATGAAAACAGTGAGGCTAAAGTAGGGAATCTTATTGCAGAAGGGCATCTCAATTTAATTATCAAAACACCTATTATTACAGAGAAAGAAATTGCCATTCAGCCGATTAAACCAAAGAGCGACTGGAGTATTTCAACGGTAAATTATGATAGAGAAAAGATTAAAGCATTGAATAAAAGTATTGCTCAAAATGCTTTCAAGGACATTACAAGTATAGTCGTCATCAAAGAAGGCAAATTATTGATTGAAGAATATTTCAATCAAGCCGATAGAAATACACTGCATGATACGCGATCTGTTGGAAAGTCTTTCACTTCCGCCCTCATGGGCATTGCGATAAAAGATGGTTTTATCAAAAATGACACTCAAACTCTTAATTCTTTTTATGATTTAAAACAATTTGCCAACTATACGCCCTTAAAAGAGGAAGTGCAAATCAAAGATTTATTGACCATGAGTTCGGCATTCAATGGTTCAGATGCTCAAAGTGATTCGCCAGGCAATGAAGAAAATATGTATCCGACAGATAATTGGGTCAAATTTGCCTTAGATTTATCGATGGATAGTACCAAATCGAATGGCAAACAGTGGGATTATTTTACAGCAGGTGTTATTTTATTAGGCGATATTTTAAATAAATCTGTCCCCGAAGGTTTAGAAAAATATGCTGATAAAAAGCTATTTGCTCCGTTGAATATTAAAAAATATCAATGGCAATATACGCCTCAAAATGTGGCTAATACAGCAGGTGGTTTGCAAATGACTGCCTTGGATTACGCAAAGATTGGGCAACTCTATAAAAATAATGGTGCTTGGAAAGGGCAACAAATCATACCAACTGAGTGGGTAAAAAAAACATTCACTCAACAGTTGCCCGTTCCACAAAGACCCCATGAATATTATGGCTATTTATTTTGGAATAAAACCTATTCGGTAGATGGAAAAAATTATGAAACCTATTATTGCGCTGGCAATGGTGGTAACAAAATATTCATTTTCAAAGATATGCCATTAGTCATAGTCGTCACAGCCAAGGCTTACAACCGATCGTATGGTCATGCACAAGTGGATAAAATGATGGAGAATTTTATTTTGCCAGCGGTTATAAAGTAGTTAAACCATCTCTCTTTTAAAAATAATAAAATCCGTCCGAGGAAACTGAGTGAATCCTAATTGCCTCGCCATCGTGATGATTTGACCTCGGTGAAAGGTTTGATGATTCATGCAATGCAGAATCATGTCAACCGCTTTTTGATTAAATGAACCACTGGCAGATAAAATATTGAAAGTAATGTTTTTATCAAAGAAGTCTTCAGGCTGGTTTTCAATAAAATTCACGAATTTGGTTGAAATAGCTAAGAGCCTGTTATACACCTCCGCATTATCGCCATGAAAATTTTCAGATGGGAAAGTTGTCGGCGAAACGCCTTTCAAACGGGACAACCACAGCGTTTCCACATCCCATAAATGAATCATGGTATGTCGAATAGAAGGAAAACTACTCGTCACTTCATGAGATACCAACTCATCGTCAGCATCTTTAAACATTTCTACAAGGCGAGTATTGACCCAGAGGTTGTAATGGGCGTAATCGAGCATTAGATTTTTCATCATCATTTTGTTTAATTAGGAATTTAAAATTAGGAATTAGGAATTTAAAATTAGAAAATTTCAATTGTTAATTGATTGATATTTAAGATTTTGAGTACTTAACATTTACTTTGAATACACAAAATTACACATTTTACTCATAGAATTTCTGACTGATTGTACTTTTACCCCCTCAGTATTTGACCGAATTTTAAGCAATATATTTTACCTTCGCCCCATGCTTTATCAACAAACCACTCTCAATGTGAATGGTCGCCTACTCGACCTGATTGACCCCATCGTGATGGGTATCATCAACGTTACGCCCGATTCTTTCTACAAAGGCAGCCGAATGACTTCTGAAAAAATGGTTTTGGACGAAGCAGAACGCATGATGACTGAGGGGGTCGCCATCTTGGATGTCGGCGGCATGTCGAGCAGACCGGGTGCAGAGATTATCAGCGAAGCGGAAGAAATGAGCCGCGTTGTCCCTTTTGTAAAAACCATCGCACAGCATTTTCCTGAAGCCATTATTTCTATCGATACCTTGCGAGCGAGCGTTGCGCGCGCCTGTGTGAATGAAGGCGCGGGCATCATCAACGATATATCCGCAGGCACTTTCGATGAGGCAATGTTCACTACTGTTGCGGAATTGAAAGATATACCTTATATATTGATGCATAAAAAAGGAGCGACTCCTGCTACCATGCAAAAAGCAGCGGTTTATGATGATATTATGGTCGAAATACTTGATTTTTTCATTGAAAAGGTCGGCATACTGAGGGGTCTGAATGTGAAAGATATTATCATTGACCCAGGCTTTGGCTTTGGAAAAACCATTGACCATAATTTTACGGTGCTGAAAAAACTGCATGTTTTCAAGATATTAGAAGTGCCGATATTAGCAGGTCTTTCACGCAAATCATTGATTTGGAAAACGTTGGAGATTACGCCCGAAGAGGCATTGAACGGCACAACCGTCTTGAACCTCATTGCCCTTCAACAAGGGGCTTCCATTTTGAGAGTGCATGATGTGAAAGAAGCGGTGCAGACCATTAAGTTGTTTAAAAAGATAAATTAAAAATCTTTTTATTTCATAATATCTCAAAAAAGACTAATTTTATTCCTTTGTAGCATTATTGAAAATTATCAACCAAATTATCCATTAAATTCTCTTAACGATACCTTGGAATTTCTCAGCGAAGATACTATTAAACGTGCCACGCTTTCATTCATGAAAACGTATTATAAGTTTCGCCCACGCAAAGGTGAGACTTTAATCAGTTACGATAAAATGCACCCATCGGGCATTATCGTTGACGGGCATTTAGAATTTCCTAAAGAAGATGGTGCTTTATTCGTCGCAACATTTGAATCCACCTCGGCAGCCACTGCTCAAGAAGTCCGCTATACTTTGCAAAGGCAACAACTGATGTGGGATGGGCTTGCCATGAGTAGCGTCATTGCTGCTACCATTATGCTGATTTTATGGGTATATAATGTGTGGTCGTTGACAATTGCGGGCTGGTTATTTAGTATTTTGTTGGTTGCTGCACTTGTCGGTTTGATATATTTGGCTTTTCAAATGTTTTTCAGAAATGCAGGGCGTTATAGATATATATATGCCATTGAGCAATTCAAACAATACCACGCTGATGAACAATGGGTGGCTCTGGCTCACGACGTTTTTACAGATGGTTCTGATTCAAATTTTGTTGAATTAAAAAATCAATGCGTCGAAAATGGTTTTGGCTTAGTGATAGTGGATAAAGAAGAGCATGTGAATTTACTTATCACTCCCGCCCGCGAAGAGGTTTTTGGCAAAAGGCGGCGGTCTTTAAAATTTATGGAGAACCCCTCAGTACAAAGCCTTCGCAACTTTGCCCCAAGCAATTTGCAACGCTATAAACGCCCATATATGGCGCAAGCCTTGATGTGTTTGTTTTCATTAGTGATACTCAGTGGTATGTTTTATAGACAATGGCAATTGCGCCCAGTCCAAACTTTTTTCAGCGAAATCAATTATCAAGATAGCCTCAGCCGATTAGCTAAACGCCTTGAGCCTGAGCCAGAAGGCTATGAGATAAAAAAAGAAGTAACTTCAAAGGAAACGCCCTTGAGCACAGACCCTTTGTCTCGCCTCAACGATCAGCAATCTGAAACAGGCAATGTTGCTGCCAAAGAAAATGTCGGTTTATATGTTTATACGCCTACGGATGGCTACCTCATTTACGATTGCGAACGGGCGAATATGCGCGGCACTAAATATGTGGTGCAAGATATTCTTTACACCAATTTTGAAGAAGCTCGCAAACGCATAGACCAACTCAAAACTTATGGTTTGATTGCCAATTGTATTTCACTCACTTGTACTCAAAGTGCAACAGCTGGTTTTTGTGTTTATTACGACCTTATGTATGGCACTGAATCTGCCGCCAATAGCAAAGCCAATCAAATAAAAAAAGAATTGATGGACTTACATTTGCCTCATGCTTTCATTAAAATTAGGGTTTTACAGTTTTAAATACCCTCTCAGTAAGGAGCATCAAAAAAGCCTTTCGATTTATGTCGAAAGGCTTTTTTGATGCCTAATACTGAGGGGTATGAACCATATTTGAAAGATGGTAGTTGATGGTCGTTGATAATTTAATGTATGAAATGAGGCACTATATCAACTTTTTGATATGGTTAATCAATTAAATGTTTGGTAGGTTTTGTAATTTAAATAAAAATTATTAATAAATATTTAAAATTAAGATAAAAAACAATCTAATATTTTTATAGTTTTGCATTGAATTTTTAACCGAATATAGCTATTTTACAAATAGAGCAAAAAATAAACTTTATAACCATGCCTTTAATTGAAAACATAACCTATCAGCCCCCGTTTTTGTATCGTTATACACATTTCAATACCATTTATACCGCCCTTTGGCGTCCACTTTTTGATTTACCCTATGATCGTAAGCGCATAGATACACCCGATGGCGATTTCATTGATTTAGATTGGTCGAGAGTCGGTTCAGATAAATTACTAATCTGCGTTCATGGCTTAGAAGGTCATGCTCGCAAGCCCTATGTGCGCGGCATCATGCATTATTTCAATCAAAAAAGGAGTAAAGAACAAGCAAAAACGACTAAAAGCAACACATTGCAAGTCGGTTGGGACACCGTAGGCGTCAATTTGCGCAGTTGCAGCGGCGAGGACAATCGCTTTTTATATGGCTATCACAGCGGCAAATCTGAGGACTTAGATTTTGTAGTTGACTCTATAATTGCTGAAAAAAAATATAAGCAAATCGCTATTATTGGATTCAGCGTGGGTGGCAATATTGTATTTAAATATGCAGGAGAAAAAGGTAAAAACTTGCCTGCTGAAATCACTCATGTGATGGGTTTTTCAGTGCCCTGCGACCTCGCTGGTTGTAGCATGGAAATAGAAAAACCAAAGAATTGGATATACCTCAATCAGTTTTTAATGTCTTTAAAACCCAAAGCCCGCAAGAAAGCCCAACTGTTTCCAGGCAAATTTGATCTTCAAACAGCCTTAAAATCGCGTAATTTTAGAGAATTTGATACCGCTTATACGGCTCCAGTCAATGGTTTTAAAGACTGTTTCGACTATTGGGAAAAAGCCAGTTGTCTGCCTGTATTGAAAAACATAACAGTCCCTACCCTGCTCATCAATGCCAAAGATGATACCTTCCTTTCGCCTTCCTGCTTCCCCTATGAGGTAGCTGAACAAAATCCTAATTTTCATCTTGAAGTCAGCGAACGAGGTGGTCATTTGGGATTTATGTCGCCTGATACTGAGGGGTATCTTTGGACAGAACACCGCGCATGGGATTTTGTGCACAATACTTCCGCCGTTAATATTCAACCCACAACAAAAGGTCAAATTTTAAAAGTCTAAACTATTTTAAAGTATTATTTCAAAGGTATTTGATGAAAAATGTGATGTCCATAAAGACTTTGCTTATTTTTAAGCGTTTTTTAAGTAATTAGCATTTTATCAATCAAAAACTTATCAATAATGACTTTAAGATTAACCAATATTTACCGATTAATGGCAGCGTTTTTCGTCGCTTTTGCCTTCGCAGCCTGTACCGAAACACCTAAATTCGAGACCTGCGGAGGGCAACCCTCATGCCCGCCTCCGACCGATGAAAAATCTTCGGAAGCCCTCAAAAAACTCAGGCAAGAGATAGCAGGCAAGTGGAAATATGCATCACTCGACACGCGCGATACTATCCACAAAACCAGCCGAATATACAATACTGAAAAAGCCAGTATGTGTATTTCATATGATGGCGGTGTACAGTTTTTCAGAAATTATACTGATTTGGTTTGTACTTATTGCTACGAACTCACCAGCAGCGGCGACACCCTCCAAGTCAAAATAGATGAATCGGGTTTGAGTAAATATTGCAAAGAACAATTTCAATCAAGCACCATTACCATTCGTAATGACTCGATGATTCTGTTTCGCCGCGATTCTTTTATTGTCAAAAATGTTATTTATAAGCGCATGAATGATGATGGGTCATTTAAAACTCAAAATTAATAGCTGCTATCATGCAAATTGAAGTAGAATATACGCAGTTTAAAAAACATTTGACCTTTCGACGAAAAGGCAATAATACAGAAGTGTATGACCCTATACGTCGAAAATACATCGTTTTGCAACCTGAAGAATTGGTGCGGCAGCTTGTTGTGCAATATTTAGTTTTAGAAAAAAAATACCCCCTCAGTAGAATACGCGTTGAAATGGGATTGACTATCAATGAGTTATCTAAAAGATGTGATGTTTTGATATTTGATAAAAATGCTGCGCCGTTTCTATTGGTGGAATGCAAATCCATTCACGTGCCAGTTGACCAAGCCGTTTTTGATCAAATAGCTCGCTACAATTTGAAATTCAAAGTACCGTTTTTAATAACAACCAACGGTTTGACAACTTTTTGCTGTAAAATGAATTATGATACTGAGGGGTATGAATTTTTAAATGAAATACCTATTTTTCAATGATTTTCTACATTACCAAATAAAATTCAACATTACCTTATGTCTAATAAAGATAAAATACTCGTCATTGGAGCCAACGGTCAGATTGGCTCAGTGTTGACAAGAGCTTTGAGAAATGCTTACGGGCAGGAAAATGTGATTGCTACGGATATTCATTTGCCTGTAGATGGCAATAATTATCTGCCTTTTGAAATCCTCGATGCTACGGACGCTACCAAAATGTCGTTCCTGATTGAGCGGTACCGCATCACTCAAATTTATCATTTAGCCGCTATTCTCTCTGCGAAAGGCGAAATAAATCCCTTGAAAACATGGGATGTGAACATGGATTGCCTGTTCAATGTCCTTGAAGCGGCGCGTGTGCACAAGCTGAAAAAAGTTTTTTTTCCTTCAACAATTGCTGTTTTTGGCTCAAATACGCCTCGAATTAATACACCTCAAGACACTATTCGCTCACCTGAAACGGTGTATGGTATGAGTAAAGCAGCAGGTGAAAACTGGTGCAGCTATTATTTCAAACGGTATGATGTGGATGTGCGGTCATTGCGCTATCCAGGTATTATTGGTTATCAAAGCAATCCTGGCGGTGGTACGACAGATTACGCCGTTGATATTTTTCATAAAGCCGTAAAAAATGAGCTTTTTGAATGCTTTTTATCTGAAAATACGCGCCTACCGATGATGTATATGGAGGATGCTATTCATGCCACTTTGCAACTCATGGAAGCTCCGTCCGATAAAATTTCTATTCGGAACAGCTATAATCTTCAAGGCATGAGTTTTTCACCGCATGAAATTGCTGCTGAAATTCAAAAACATATCCCTCAGTTTAAAATCATTTACAAACCCGATTTTCGTCAAGATATTGCTACCACGTGGCCCGAAAGTGTCAACGATTCGCAAGCCCACCACGATTGGAAATGGAAACCTCAGTACGATTTACCTAAAATGACAGCGGATATGATTCTGCATTTGAAGAAAAAACATGCCCCTGAAAAAGCATAACTTGGTTATTGGTTATTTAAATTATAAAATAAACAAACTCATGTATAGCGATATAAAACAAGCACTTCAAAAAGAAATTGAAGACATCAAAGAAGCAGGTTTATTCAAACAAGAGCGCATCATTACTTCGCCTCAAGCGGCTGAAATCCAAGCCAACGGCAAAGAGGTTTTGAACTTTTGCGCTAATAATTACCTCGGATTGTCGAGCCATAAAGACGTTATCAAAGCGGCTAAAAAGACGATAGATACGCATGGTTTTGGCTTATCGAGCGTTCGTTTTATTTGTGGCACTCAAGATATTCATAAGCAATTGGAAAAGGAAATTGCAGAATTCGTCGGCATGGAAGATGCCATTTTATATGCCGCAGCCTTCGATGCCAACGGTGGGATTTTTGAACCTTTGCTCGGCGAAGAAGATGCTATTATCAGCGATGAACTCAATCACGCCAGCATTATTGATGGCATAAGACTCTGTAAAGCAAAGCGTTATAGATATAAAAATAACGATATGCGAGATTTAGAAGCTCAATTAGTAGCCGCTATTGAGGGGTCTGCTCGGCGCATACTCATCGTGAGCGACGGCGTTTTTTCAATGGATGGCGTCATTGCACAAACGAGTAAAATATGCGATTTGGCAGATAAATATGGTGCCATGGTGATGATTGATGAATGCCATTCAACAGGTTTTATGGGCAAAACAGGTAGAGGCACGCATGAACTCCATGACTGTATGAGCCGTGTGGACATCGTAACAGGCACATTCGGCAAAGCACTCGGCGGCGCATCAGGTGGCTTCACCGCTGCCAAGAAAGAGATAGTGGATTTATTAAGACAAAGGTCTCGCCCATATTTATTTTCAAACACTTTAGCACCCAGTATAGTCGGTGCGAGCCTAAAAGTGCTCGATATACTGAGGGGGTCAACCAAGCTACGGGATAAGCTCGAAAGCAACACTAAATACTTCCGTCGTGAAATGAAAAATGCTGGTTTTGACATCATTAAAGGAACGCATCCGATAGTGCCTGTCATGCTTTATGATGCGAAATTAGCGCAGGAAATGGCGAAGCGATTGCTTGATGAAGGCATTTATGTCATAGGTTTCTTTTTCCCTGTTGTGCCGAAAGGTAAAGCTCGGATTAGGGTGCAAGTATCAGCAGGGCATTCAAAAGAGCATTTGAAAAGGGCTGTAGAAGCGTTTACGAAGGTGGGGAAAGAGTTGGGGGTGATTGGTTAGTTTGAATTAGGATTGGTAGGATTTTAAAGATGTTTTAATTTGAATTAGGATTAGTAGGATGCTCAAGATGTTTAAGGATGGAGTAAATGCAACATCCTAATAATTAAAAAAGATGTTTAAAGATGGAGCAAGTGCCGCTCGCAAATCTTTAAACATCTTTAATATCCTACCAATCCTAATTCAAATTAATATTCAAATTAATCAACTCAAAGGCGCAATCTGAGGTGCACGACCATCGCCTAAAACAGTGGCGTTCGCATCTATAATTGACGGCTCACCAAAAGGGCGTTTACCTATTAATTTTTCCAAATCAGATTTTAAAAGCACTTCTTTTTCAAGCAAATGCTGCGCAATAGTTTCTAAAGCGTGGCGATGTTCAGCCAAAAGGGCTTTAGCTCTGGCATAAGCAGTGTCAGCTAATTTGCGAACTTCATTATCCATGAGTGTAGCCGTATCGTCTGAATAAGGGCGATTAAAACTATCGTTCATCATACCATAATACGACACATTGCCAACTTTTTCATTCATACCATACACTGCTACCATCGCATAAGCCATGCGAGTCACTTGATCAAGGTCACTTTGAGCACCTGTTGAAATTTTATCAAAAATAATGCTCTCGGCAGCGCGTCCACCCATCGTCATACACATACGGTCGAGGATAGCCTCTGTGCGCGTGATGTATTCGTCTTTCGGCAAATATTGAGCATAGCCCAATGTACCGATGCCGCGTGGAACAATCGTCACTTTTACCAATGGCATAGCATGTTCTAAAAACCAACCGCAAATAGCGTGACCCGCTTCATGATAAGCTATAATTTCTTTTTCAGCAGGAGCAATAATTTTACTTTTACGCTCCAAACCGCCAATCACTTTATCGAGTGAATAGTTGAAGTCGTCCATATCAACGCCCGTTTTATTGCGGCGAGCAGCGATAAGAGCGGCTTCATTGCATATATTGGCAATATCAGCACCTGCAAAACCAGGTGTCATTTCCGCCAATACTGAGGGGTTGACATCTTCCGTCGTTTTGATATGGCGTAAGTGAACATTGAAAATTTGCTCACGACCATTCAAATCTGGTAAATCAATACCTATCTGACGGTCAAAACGTCCTGGGCGCATCAATGCGCTATCCAAAACATCTGAACGATTGGTGGCAGCCATCAAAATAACGGCTTTATCCGTTGGAAAACCATCCATTTCTACCAATAATTGGTTCAATGTATTTTCTCTTTCGTCATTGCCACCTTGAAATGCGCCTTTACCGCGAGCGCGACCAATAGCGTCAATTTCATCAATAAATATAATGCAGGGTGCTTTTTCACGGGCTTGACGGAACAAATCCCGTACTCGACTCGCACCGACACCGACAAACATTTCAACGAAATCTGAACCTGAAATAGAGAAAAACGGCACACCTGCCTCACCCGCTACAGCCTTCGCCAAAAGGGTTTTACCCGTTCCCGGCGCACCTATAAGCAATACACCTTTCGGTATTTTTCCACCTAATGTTGTATATTTCTTTGGATTTTTCAAGAAATCAACGACTTCCATCACTTCTTCCTTTGCTTCGTCCAAACCGGCTACATCAGAAAAATTGATATTGACTTTCGCATTGGTATTATCAAAAACCTGAGCTTTTGAGCGACCAATATTGAAAATTTGACCACCAGGACCACCAGGACCACCACCGACTCGACGCATGATAAAAATCCACAAGGCTGCAAAAATAGCAATCAATAAAAGCCAATTGAGTAGCGGCGTCAGATAATTAATACGGTCTTCATAATCGGCAAAGATGCGTTGTACTGAGGGATTGTCTTTATAAAGTGCCGCAATTCTATCCTCAAATACTTTCGCAGGAATATCCATTTGAAAATCAGGGCGATTAGGGTATCTTCTTTTAGTGATATTGTATTTGGTTAATTTTTCATCTCTCACAAATACTTCAAGCACTTTTTCATTGACTACCACTACGCGCTGAATATCGCCTTCTTTCACCATCTCAGCAAATTTTTCCCATTCGAGTTCTTTCTTATCAATGGTGCCGAGGTTGTAAATATTGAAAGCAATGAGCACCAACGCAATCAACCCATATATCCAATATGAGCCGAAGCCACCACCTGTTGAGGTGTTGCGTGGTTTGTTATCTAATTCGTTATTTTCCATATTTTATTTTAAAACAATCATTTTGATTAGATCACTCTCCCTTCCGAAGGTTTTCGAAACGAAAAATGTTTTGAAATTCTATATGATAAGCGTTTAAGGAGCACTTATATTTTAAATGCTCGTCAATATTTTAGTAATTAAAACAAAAACAAACGATTTTGTTTAAAAAGTATATCATTTATAACGTTTAAAACCAGATGAACGTTTCGTAAGCAGATTAATACACATGACTGACCGCTCATAAAAACTTACACATCTACATACTCCGTCAAAGCACCATCGCTCCACAAGTCTTCCAGTTCATAAAATGAACGGGTATCTTTATAAAAAACATGGACGACAGTATCAAAAAAATCCATCACAATCCATGTGCTTTGTAAACCACCCTCTATATGAGTGGGAGTCGTGTGATAAACTTCTTTTACTTTTCGATAAATACTATCAGTGATGGCACGGACTTGCACGTTGGATTCGCCTTCACAGATGATAAAATAATTGGTGGGTGCATCATGCAATTTTCGCAAGTCAATTTTAACGATTTTTTTACCTTTGATGTCTTGAATAGCGTCAACGATTACATCGTTTAACATTTCTGCAGGCACTGCCTGCGTCATCATAGCTGCTTGTATTGTACTCAAATTAATACTTGATTTAAAATATTGAAATGAAAAATAAAATTTTGCAAAATTACAAAATTAAACGACATTGATTGCTATTAAAAACACCCTTTTTGTAGGAAAAGTTTTGAAATATTTTGAATCCGCTTCCTCCACCAACGCCCTTGCCGCCGAATGGCTTCAAAATGGTGATAATGATGCTTCAACTATTGTCACTGCGAGCAGAGCGTGGCAGGAGGGAGTGGTGTTTTTCACCTTTCATCAAACTGCAGGGCGTGGGCAATATGGCAACAAATGGGAAAGCGAGCCGCATCAAAATATAGCTATCAGCATCGTTTTAAATCCTACTTTCCTCAATCCACGTGAACAATTTCACCTCAATAAAGCCATTTCGTTAGCAGTTTATGATGTTTTTGCTCAAAATACTGAGGGGGGGGTATCTATCAAATGGGCGAATGATATTTATATCAACGATAAAAAAATAGCGGGTATTCTCATTCAAAATTCTTTATCAGGTGCAAATATTCAATCGAGTATTATTGGTATTGGTTTGAATATCAATCAATTACATTTCTGTAATTTACCTCATGCCACATCTTTAAAAATCGAAACAGGAAAAGATTTTGACCTGATGGAAATTGTCGAAAAAATATGTCAAAGCATTGAACACCGTTATTGGCAATTAAAAACGCGGAATTTTAATAAAATCCACGATGAATATATTTCTAAACTCTATCGCTGGGGGGAAGTCGCTCTGTATCAATATCCTGATGGCATATATTTTCAAGGTAAAATTGTTGGCGTGAATGATGCAGGTAAACTATGTATTGAATCTAAAAAAGGGATTGAAGATTTTGATATTAAAGAGGTGAAATTTATAATTGATTGATATTTTAAGTTTGAGTATCGGAAATTTTAAACCATTTATTTTAGCTAAGTAATTGATTATCAATTAATTAAGAATACTTAAAATAATTCAACCGATAGTTGGAGAGTGTTAAAGTGGCGTTAAATAAGTCATGAAAAAAAACTGAGGGGGGTTGCTTTATCGTTAGTAAAGTATGTAAATTTGAATACAAGAAATCACCCATTTTTTTTTTAATCCTTACAATATATCTCGTTATGAAAACCGCAATTAAAAGATTTTTACAAACCCTGAGCAAACCAAAAACCAATACTGAAGCTAATAATATTAAACTGAATGAAAATTCAGACATCGATTGGGAAGCTATTCCTTCTCACTGATTCCTACTGAATGACAAAAAAAAAGCGGATGCATTGTGCAACCGCTTTTTTTTTGT